>JAGVXV010000056.1 GCA_018303625.1 Candidatus Woesearchaeota archaeon | reverse complement strand
ACAAAAAGGGAGGCTTTCAGCGTTATGGGCTTTTTCAGGAAATTATTGAGGTAAAATAACCACTTCTTAATGGTTACAAAACCGAAAGATTTATATAGTGGTTTTGGTATAGTAGATTAATCATGAATGAAAACTTAAGTCCTGTTGCAAGAGGAACAAATGCGCCTACAGATTCTAATAGGCAACAGGATAGTCTGGCTTGGAGAATGGTAAAATGGGGAACTTTGCCCGTTTTAGCTGGCATTGGTGCCTATTTGCTTGCAGATCAATACACCGATTGGGCAGCTCAAACTTCTAAACCCTTTGATAGGGAGTTAGTTGAATTTTATGGACCAAAAACAAAAGCCGCGGCAATTGTAATAGTTCCTTTGATTGTTGGTGGTTTAGAGTATATAGCGCATAAGTTTTACAGTAGAAGAAATAAAAACTAATTCTATTTTGAGAACCCTTTCAGAAGCTCTGCCGGCATTTCTTTAACATTGTTTCCGATAAACCTGTTATTTTCTGTATGAGGCGTTATAATCCAATTAGGAAGTATTACCTCTCTTAAATACCTATCATTCGGAAGCCTTAATGGCTCAAATATATTTCTGTCCTTAGCATTTGGGTAGTACCTAATTTCTCCAATTCCATTTTCTACAGAATAGCTTAATTCTGAACCTGAATTAATTGTTTTATACCTTTGGCCCAAAGTGCCAAAATAGTTTTTAAACGCAATTCTCTGCGACTCTAAATCCGGGTCTAAAAACCTTAGTTCTCCTTCTTCTTGCTTGAAAAGTGATCCAGAATGAGGTATGTCAAATTCGATTAAGTTTTTTATATTGGACTCGCCTAGAGATTTAGGCGTCGCTATTAATAACCTCAATTCAAGTTTTTCAGCATTATCTTTAACAAAGTTTTGGAATAGAGTATCCTCATTGGGTTTAGAAGGCAGGTTTCCTACCAGCGCTTTATAATCATTTTTTATCCTCTCAACATCTGCTATTAGTTCTGCATCATAAGCATGTGATAGGAAGATGCTTCTGCGAAAGCCTCCAACTCTTTCCTTACATCATATTTTTAACGCCTTTTCCGAAATCTGATTTAAGGTATGATTTTTCTTTTTCAAATACAAAGGCAAGCTTGCCATTAATAACATTAATATTGTTTCCGTTTACTCCAATTTTTTCAAAAATGCTGTCTTCAAAAAATTCCACAGAGAAATCTTTTCCAACTAAGAGCCCTTCTTTATTCTTGATATCAAACAAAGCATAACTATTTTCTCCGGAGTTAAAGCCCAAGTCTATCTTAGTGTTTTGTGTTGCAATTCTTGCAGTCATAAATCCCGCTGCAGAATTTTCCTGAAGTGTGAAACGATTGCCAACTATTGAAATACTTCCACTAAATAATTTTACTTCACCTTCGGAATTTCTTAATAATATGCCTTGGCCTTCCTGTAGGCTAATAGCATTTATAGTTCTTGTATTGGAATTTCCTGTCACCTCAAGTTTGCTTCCGCCTTGAGAAGTAATTTCTGCATTATCCAGCTTAAAAGGCTTGTTGGTATTTGTTGTTATTGTTATGCTTCCGTCTTGGCTTATAGTAATCGTTCCATCAAAGCTTTTGTAGTCATTTAAATTTAAAATGGTTTTTTCCGTTGCTATATTTCCTTCTTTAAAAGAAGAAATTTTGCCATTTACCTCAACATTGCTGCTTGAAAAAAAAGATAATATTCTTGACTGGACATTTTGATTAACCTTGTTAAAAACACTTTCTATCTGTTTAGAATTCCCTTCATTGAAAAGCCTCTCTACATTAATTTCTCCCTTATTCAGCCCACTTGCAATTGCATCAGGTTTATTGAAATCCAATCTGCCATCAGTTTCATAGGAGCTGTCCTGGCCAAAAACATAAAGAATATTAAGGAATAGTATTGATAAAATCGTCAATACAATTTTTCGAGTAGTTTTTAATCTGCTTTTCATTTTAATTGGAACTGTGGTTAAAGGCAAAAATAAAAATATAAGGCTCATTATTAAGTTTTGTTTTATTGTCTTCGGCCATTATCAAAGTCAGGTTGGTTTCCCCTGGAAGCAATTCAAAATAAAGATCATTGGAATCTCCAAAACCTATCAAGCAGCTAACACAAATTTTATCCAGATGATTAAGCTGGTCATCAGTCAGATTTTTGGCTGTATTGTAGATTAAATCAAGCCTGGAAGGCACTTCGACAAAAAATTTTCCCATGGTCGCCGATTTCCCCCCTTTTCTTAGGGATATTGGGAAATCCAAGCTGAATGCCACATTATTCCGGTTTATAGATGCTACAGTTGAAAATTCGCTGCTTTCGATTTCATATCCCTGGCTCTTAAAGTCCTCAAAGTCCTTTATGCAAAAATCCAAATTCTCATTTACATACTCCGAAATTTCATTTTCGATTGTAGCAATATCCGGCATTACATTTTTTTTATTATGCAGGTAAACAGTGTGGAATGCCTCATAAAAAACCCCTTTCGTACTCCTTAAGCATAAGTCTACGTAGCTTTTTATTGGGATGGTCAAATCTGACAATGTCATTTGAGTTTCCACTTTTTCCCTTATGTCTTTTACCTGGTTGTTCAGATAAAAAAGGAATAAGAAAGCTGTTAAAATTACGAATCCAAAAATTAGAAATATTGTAATCTGCCCTCTTTTATTGCTCATTTTAGATTAAAGAAAAATCAGGAGCCCTTTTTCTCGAAATGCGCCTTGGCTTTTTCGTTGCCAAGAGGCTTCGCATTCGGGCCTAAGGCATAATAAATCTTTTCAGCTTCGCCGCCCCACGAATAGTCGCCTTTTTCCTTCTCAACCCTTTCAATCTTAAATTCGCCCAATGCAGTGCCTTTTTTCAGATGATAATAGATAGAGCGCATTGTAACTTTCGGAAATATGGAAATGTAAGCCTTGTAAATCTCATAGCCGTAGCCCTGCTTCATGAAAAAAAGTATTTCCACAACATTCTGCCTTATTTCTGATTTTATCGGGCGTCCTTTTGGCATTTGCATCACCTTTTATTATTCATATTTTTACCATATTGAAAATAAATATATAAATTTTTTGATTTTGAAACAAATAGGTTTAAATAGAATGCATATTAATCATGCTCTATGGCAAAATTCAAGTATGTTATTCTTGCAATCGCGATTGCCATAGTTTTCGCGCTATTTGTGGGCTTCGGGATAGCAACTTTTTACAAAGCCCCGAAGTACGAGGATTTTTGCAAGCAGAGGGAATTCAAGGAGATACTTACAAAAGAAAGCTGCGAAGCTTCCGGGGGAAAATGGAATCCCGCTGCACTCGAAAAGCCTGTTCCTATAAGGGAAAACCAGCTTTTATGCACCAAAATTTTGGAGAAAAACAAAAGCATGACTTTGAATTGCGAAACCTACGAGCAATTAACGCAGCAGGGCTATTGCGATGCTGAATTTTACTGCAGAGAGGCATTCCAAAAAAAGAATGAAAATTACAGCAGGAATGTCTTTATTATAGCAACAGGAGCCGGAATCATAGCATTAATTGTAGGATTTGCACTTAAAGTTGCCGGTGTAAGCGCAGGCCTGATGGGCGGGGGGATTTTATCAATAATTTACGGCACAATGAGGTATTGGAGCGGCCTGCCTGATTATGGAAGGTTTATTATTTTGGGCATTACACTGGCGATATTGATATGGCTTGGCTATAAAAGGATGAGCAAATAATTATTTTTTCCTTAATTTTCTTTCAGCTTCCAGGATTTTTATTGTTGTCTTGAGGACAGAATGAGGGTTTAAGGAAATTGAGTCAATGCCGCATTTCACCAGAAACTGCGCAAAATCAGGGAAGGTGCTGGGAGCTTCGCCGCAGATTCCGATTTTTTTCCGGTTTCTTTTTGCCTTATGTATAACCTCATAAATAAGCCTTTTGACAGCAGGATTTCTTTCATCATAAAGCCTGCTTACCAGCTCGGAATCCCTGTCAAGGCCCAAAGCCAGCTGCGTTAAATCGTTGCTTCCGATGCTGAAGCCGTCAAAAATCTTTGAGAAATCATCAGCCAGAATGACATTGCTTGGAATCTCGCACATTACGTAGATTTCAAGGCTATTCCTGCCCCGGATTAAGCCGTATTTTTTCATTTCATTGATAACTGCCCTGCCTTCCTCCAGAGTCCTGCAAAACGGAATCATGAGCTTTATGTTGCTTAATCCCATTTCATCCCTTGCCTTTTTCATTGCCTTGCATTCAAGGGCAAAAGCCTCTTTGTAATTGCCAGTGTAGTAGCGAGAAGCGCCCCTCCAGCCGAGCATCGGGTTTTCCTCCTTTGGCTCAAATTCCCTGCCGCCGATCAGATTAGCGTATTCATTTGACTTGAAATCCGACATTCTGACAATAACATCCTTCGGGTAAAAAGCCGCCCCGATCATTGCAACGCCCTGCGCCAATTTTTCAACAAAATAATCAACCTTGCTTGGGTAAGCGTAAGTCAGCTCATTAATGATTTTTTTTACCTTTTTGTCTTTGATTTTATCGAAATGCAGCAATGCCAATGGATGAACCTTGATGTAGGAGCTTATGATGAATTCCTCCCTTGCAAGCCCAACACCGTCATTGGGTATAAAAGAAAATTCAAATGCCTGGTCAGGATTGCCGACATTCATCATTATTTTTGTTTTCGGCCTTCTCAGCTTTTTCAGGTTTATTTTGCGCACCTCGAATTTAAGATTGCCTTTGTAAATTTTTCCGACTTCCCCTTCTGCGCAGCTTACTGTAACATCTGTTCCTGTTTTGATAAGCTCTGTCCCGTTTTCAGTCCCGACTATTGCCGGAATCCCCAATTCGCGGGCCACTATTGCCGCGTGAGCAGTCCTGCCACCCCTATTGGTTACAATCGCGGAAGCAATTTTCATTATCGGCTCCCAGTCCGGGTCTGTTTTTTCGGTTATAAGGACTTCCCCCGCCTTGAAGCTTTTAATGTCCCTGACATTTTTTATAACATGGGATTTTCCGGCCCCAATCTTTGTGCCGACGCTTAATCCTGTATCAATGACAGGGCCTTTTTCCTTCAGGATATATTCCTCAAGGATATTGGCATTTTTCTGGCTCTGCACTGTTTCGGGCCTTGCCTGCACAATAAACAGCTCTTTTGTTATGCCATCCTTTGCCCATTCCATGTCCATTGGCTTAAATTTGCGGGCTTTTTTTGAATAATAATCCTCAATAACACATGCCCATTTCGCAAGCTTCAGGATTTCATTGTCATTTAAAACGAATTTCATCCGCTCATTGTATGATGCTTTAACATTTAGGGTTGGCTTTGCCTTGTTTTTGGCGTAAACCATCTTTATTTTTTTGTCTCCGAGCTTTTTGCTTATTATCGGCCTATGGTTTCCCACTAATGCCGGCTTGAAAACATAGAATTGGTCCGGATTTACATTTCCCTGGACAACATTTTCCCCCAAGCCGTAAGCCCCGTTGATTAAGACAGCATTTTTGAATCCTGTTTCCGTGTCAATGGAAAACATGACTCCGCTTGAAGCCAAATCGCTCCTGACCATTTTTTGCACTCCAACTGACAAAGAAACCTTAAAATGATCAAATCCCTTGTCTTCCCTGTAGGATATGGCCCTGTTCGTAAACAAAGAGGCAAAGCATTTTTTTGTTGCCTCCAACAAAGCGCTTTCTCCCCTTATATTGAGAAAAGTCTCCTGCTGGCCTGCAAAGCTCGCATCAGGCAGGTCTTCCGCAGTCGCGCTGCTCCTTACTGCAACATCGGTATTTGTAGTGTACTGCCTGCATAATTTTTTGTATGCATTGACTATTTCATTGTTTAATTCTTCAGGCAGCTCTTCCTTCAAAATTGTCTCTCTTGCCCTTCGGCCTATTTCCGGCAGGTTTTTTTTGTCTTTCCTTAAATTCTTGAGAATTCTCTTAATGTCGTCCCTTATTTTCGCCTTTTCAAGAAAATAATTGTAGGCGTATGCTGTAACTGCAAAGCCGTTCGGGATCTTAACGCCTTCTTTAGTCAGGTTCCTGTACATTTCCCCAAGAGAAGCGTTTTTTCCTCCGACTGAAGGAACATCTTTTATGCTCAGCTCATTAAACCATAGAATCTATTTTTATTCATTTAAATGCCTCTTTTTGAAAAAATTAAATTTCTTTAAAAAATTAAAATAACCAAAAAGAAAGAGATTATTTAAAAGTTTTGGTTTATTGTTTCATCAGGGCTTGTCTTGCGGTATGGTAAACTTCCCTCCCTGTTTGGATAAGAGTCTCAAGTTGCTGTTGACTAATTGCTTGTGATCCGTCACAAAGTGCCTTTTTTGGGTCATGATGTGTTTCCACTATAATCCCATCTGCCACAAGCGCCATCGCTGCAAGACCTATAGGAACAACCAATTCCCTTTTTCCCGTTCCATGTGTGGGATCAACTATCACTGGCAAATGTGTTTCAAGGTATTTTAAAGCTGCAACTGCACCCAAATCTATTGTGTTTCTTGTGTAGGTTTCAAATGTTTTTATGCCTCTTTCGCATAAAATCACGTTTGGATTTCCCCCTACCAAAAGATACTCTGCTGCCTGAAGATAAGTAGTTATATCGGTCGACATACCTCTTTTAAGCAAAACAGGCAATCTTGTTTTTGCAACCTCTTTTAACAAATCGTAATTCAAATCATTCCTCGCGCCAATTTGAATGCAATCAATTCCATACTTAATAAATAAATCTAAGTATCTCTCTGACATTAATTCTGTAACAATGGGCAAGCCAGTTGCATTTTTTGCCTCTTGCAAATATTTTAGTCCTTCCTCGCCGAGACCCTGGAAAGTGTAAACAGAAGTTCTAGGTTTGTATGCACCTCCCCTAAGTAGGTGAGCGCCAGCTTCTTTTACATATCGGGCTATAATCATCATTTGCTCAAGAGATTCGACTGCGCATGGCCCAGCAATGAAGACAGGCTCACCAGCACCTACCTTGACACCAGCAACATCTACAGCTGTGTATAGTGGTTTTCCCCCATTCATGGCTCTTTTTCTGCTTAAACTTACTAACCTGTATGGCTCAGTGATTCTAGTGACTTTCTCAACAGCGTCTAGACCCAATACAATATTTTCATCTATACCTTTCGGGTCTCCAATTAGTCCAATCACAGTCCTTTCTTTTCCGATAATTTTCTCAACACCCAGACCACGTTTCCTTATAAAATCTTCAACAGCTTGGACTGCTTCTTCGTTAGCTCCTATTTCCATATGTATTATCATTTTCCATCCCCCATTAAATTTTTATTTTTCATTTTTTATGAGTATAAATCAATTAAATTAAGATTGAACAATGGGCGCTTTTTAGTTGGAAAAAAGCGCTTACCAAAAGAAAAAATACCTGAAGCTAAAGAAATTCCCCAGAAAAACAGATTTATTTATTTCATTAAGCTGATTCATATTTTATATAGAATATATAGCTTATATAAAAATATTTCTATCAAATATCATAATTCCCTTTTGGTTATTTTTATGGGGCGCTTCCTCATAGCGCCTAATGCCTCTTTGTAAGTCAACAGCTTGTTTTTCGCCCCATGATAGCTTATCACCGATTCCGCATTTGTCATCCCGAGCCTTATCGCAAACTCAATGTCATTTTTCTTAATCATGCCTGATAAAAAAGAGGAGGCAAAAGCATCTCCAGCCCCGGTTGTCTCAACCACTTTAACCTTATTCGGCTTGCCATAATAGACAATGTTATCATGAAAAACCCATGCGCCGTTTTCCCCGTCGGTTATAGCTACAATTTCCGGGCCGAGCTTGTGCAATTTTGCCAATAAGCCCTCAATCTTATTTTTTCCAACCAAGATGGATGCCTCTTCTTTGTTTAAAACCAAAACATTGATTTTTTTCAAAATATTTCTTAAATAATTGATTCCTTTTTTCGCGAGGTAAGAGCTTATATTAAACATTATTCTTATGTTATTTTTTTTGGCGTAAGAAGCAAGCTTTTCCAAGGTCCTGAATGACTCCTGCATCATTGTGGAAAAGTAAAACCATTTTGCCTTCAATTTTTTTATTTTTACTTCATTGTACCTTAAATCGTTGTTTGAGCCCCTAAAAACCAATATTGTCCTGTCATGCTTTATGCTGTCCAGGATTATGGAATAGCCGGTCCTGCCTTTTTTTGAGCTGACAATCAGCGCCTTGAATTTTCCCTTGAGCCTATCTTTCCCAAAAAGGCGACTTTATGCCCCAATCTAGCCAATGCTACAGCGGTATTCGTGCCTCCGCCCCCTGATGTCAAAGTCAATTCTTTAATCAGGATTTTGGAGCCAATGGGGTAGGCAATGCAGTCTTCCTTGCCTTTTCCCTTCAAAACCTCCGAGAACTCTGTTTTGGCGTAAACATCCACAGTGGCACTGCCAACAGTAATTACATCATACATAATTTTTTATTATTTTGTGGGTTTATATATTTTTTTGTTTGACTTATTTTTTTATTCGTATTTTTATTGAACTTTTAATCAATGTTGGCAATAAATAAAAATTAAATTAAGGGGGAATAGTTTTATAGTTTCTCTTTACAGATTTGTAACGTTCCCCACCCCCTTGCTATTCTTCTTGTTATTGAGCTAAAATTGGCGCATGCCTTAACTAGGCTTTGCAGAAAATTAATATCGTTGCCTTTAGCCAATGCTATCTAGTATCGAATGCGCATTCTTTGTGTTCAGATAAGGCTTTAATTTCTTCCACTCATTGCCGAATTCCGCCATCAATGCTGTTACATAAAAGCCTTTTTCATTTTCCTGAATTCTTGCGAGCCTGTCC
>JAGVXV010000014.1 GCA_018303625.1 Candidatus Woesearchaeota archaeon | reverse complement strand
GGAAATGATTTCATAAGGGGTTTTGGGGAAGTTGAGACGCAGGAATGGAAGGCAAGGCATAATGATCCCAAAATCATTGAATTAATTGAGCTGGCTGAGGATAACAGCATTAATTTTATGTTTCATCCTGTTGCCAGCAAAATCGATGATGTGAAAAAGATTATTGAAGCGTACCCCAATACTATTTTTTTAATACACATGTACAGGGAGGATTTAGACAAGAGCAGAGACAAGCTGATTAAAATAATGCAGGAGCATGACAACCTGTATTTCAGCATGGATGCGGCACATATAGTTTTTGTGAATTCTCTCGGTGGGGATCTAGTATATATATTTGACAGCAAAGACAAACAGTTATCCATCAGCAAATTTGTTTCCGCTTATAACAGCAGGGAGAAATCCATGATTAACGATGCGATTAAAGCATATAAGCCTCTTGTTGATGCAGTTCCGGATAAAGTAATGTGGGGCACTGAAATAGGCCCTGAATACGCTTTTGATCCAGAGGTATTTGACCGCGCGATTAAAATTTCACGTTTTGTAATAGCAGGATTTGATGAAGAGCATCAGGAAGCAGTTGGATACAAGAACGCTTTAAGGGTTTTTGGGCAAGGTGTTGTGGCAGACCAGAATATCAAGGTAATTGACACACGCTCATGGCCTGAATGCTCTAACACTCAAACGAGTGCTTGTGACACCTCCTGTGAAACACCGGATTCAAACACCTTAACTGCTGAGCAGGATGCGTGTTTTCTAAACTGCCTTATCGGCAAGAAGTGCAAGGAAGTTATCGAGATGGATACAGGATAAAATCAAATAAAAAATTAAACTCAGAATAGCTCTTTTCCAAAGGCTGCTTTTTCTAAACTGGCTTTTCCCGCGCCATAAGCTAATGTTACCAGGAATGCAAGCATGAACACGAGAGCAGGCATTCCAAAATTAACAGCAGGATTCCAACCGCCAACTTTAACATGGCCAAGGTAATAGGCAACAATCATCATGATGATGCCAAAAGCAGATGCTAATCTTACCAGGACACCGGTTACCATGGATGAGCCAATCATCAATTCAAAGATGCCGGCATACCACATTAAAGTTCCAACAGCAGCAGGGCCGCCGGGCATGCCCCATAATCCTAACAACTTCATAAATCCCAGCATGAGAAACAATACGCCTATTCCTGCACGAAAAATCACATACAAATTATCTCCATATTTTGTTTCAAAATAGCCCATAGTATCCTGCCTCAGTATATATGTGAAATTACTTGCTTATATAAATATTATTATTCGAAGTCTATTTTGGTGGACTTATTTAGAGAAAGCATTTTGCATCTGAAGAAAACGGTCTATTGAAAGCAGGTTTCAATTAATGTTGAAATGAAGGAAAAAACAATGAAATATATTGATGAGTTTTTGAAGATGGAGTAAAATGAAGCTTTGGAATAAATTTTTAATTATTGGCAAATCCGAGGCAAAAATTAGTGGCAGGGCAATTTTTGCTGAGCCTAAATTTCGTGAGCGAAGCGAATGTATTGATTCAGAATACTAAACTATCATAGGCTTAATCAGCAGCTGTAAGTCCTTTCCTTTATGCCTTTCTTGTAGTTGTCCCACGCGACTTTAATGAGCTTTTTTCCCCATAGTGTTGGATATTCGCCTGTTATGCAGGCAGTGCAGAGCTGGCTTTTCGGGAAGCCTATTGATCTTACAAGCCCGCCAACTGTCTGATAGATTAAAGAATCAGCGCCCATTTCCTTTGCGATTTTATCGCAGGTTTCTTTTGAAATTTCCCCTGAGTTGGGATTTTTTTCAAACTTCGGGACAAGAAGCTCGGAAACAGTTGACATGTCAATGCCGTAAAAGCACGGGCCGCGGATTGGAGGGCACGTGACCCTTACATGCACTTCCTTTACGCCTCCGACTTTTTTCAAATACCTTACAATCTGCCCTGTTGTGGAGCCGCGGACAATGCTGTCATCAACAAGAAAAACCTTTTTCCCCTCAACAACTTCCTTGATGACTGTATACTTGTTCTGGACGCGGTCATCCCTGCTTGAGCCTTCAATGAATGTCCTTCCAACATACCTGTTTCTTATCAGGCCCTCGCGTGAAGGAATTCCCAATTCATAGGCAAACGCATCCCCTGCTGCTTTTGCAGTATCAGGCACAGGGACAACAATATGCTCATTAGTTGCTTTTTCTGTCTCTAATTTTGCCAGCTCTTTGCCAAGCTTTGTCCTGCTGACATAAACAGGCTTTCCGTCATTCACAGAGCTTACATTTGAGAAATAAACCCACTCGAACATGCAATGCGCAGTGCCTTTTGATTCGGCAAATTTATGCACTTTTATGCTGCCGTTCCTGACCCAGATCAAATGCCCGGGCTCCAGAGGCTTGTAGTCAGTTATGCCGCAGTTAATCAAGGCATTGCTTTCAGAGGCAGCCATGAAAATGCTGTCATTAAAGCCGTAAACCAAAGGCCTGAAGCCATAGGGGTCGCGCGCAACAATTATGTCTCCATCGGCATTTATGAATGCAATGTTGTACATGCCGTCAAAAATCCTTGCCAGATTTGAAAACACCTTAACCAAATCAGGCTTTTTCTTGGGCGCGAATTCCTTTGAAAGGTAATGCATAATGACTTCTGTATCTGCCTGGTGCGTCATGTAATAGCCTAATTTTTCAAGGTTTTTCTTCAGGACAGTGTAATTTGCAAGATTGCCGTTGAAGCAGAAGCTGAACCATTTCCACAATTTGCCATGGTGCCTTTCAAAGGGCTGCGCATAGCCCCTTTCCTCACTGCCCGAAGTGGCATACCTTACATGGCCAATGCCTTTTGTGCCAGCATACCTCTTGAATATCTTCAGGCTTTGCTCCCTGTCGCTTGTTTTAAAGACTTCATTGACGGGTCCCAGGTCGCGGTGCGTATCCAGCAGTTGCTCCCTGTGAGGGTTGTATGTTGTTACGCCTGCACTTAATTGGCCGCGGTTTTGCAGGTTCAGCAGCAGTTTATAAAGGTAGAACAGAGCCTTATTTGCAGCCTCCCCATTGCCATTCTCCTTGATGTAGACAGCTGCAATTCCGCAATTCTCATGAAGATTTTCTGACATAAAACCCCCTAATTGTAATATAGGTGGCAGTAATATTTAAATGTTTCTGTGTTTCAAAATTTATATAAATTATATAAAAATAGAAATTCTATTTGAAATAACTTAATGTTTTCTGCCTTAGCTGCTCCGCAATTTCCGGGTTTTTATATATCAGCAATTGCACTCTGCACTTCTTTTCGTAAACATCCCTATAGATTTCAGGGACTTTAATGTCATCAATGCTCTTATTGTTATTGTATATAAACTCAATTTTTTTGGCTATCTCTTGGGGTATGTACAGCTGGGTTACAGTATCCCCTAAAATATAAGTTTCATAGTCTTTTGCAACATCAACCCCTAAAGCATAATTAAAAACCCCTTCATAGAACTTAACGCACCATTTGTCAATTAAGGTATCACCCCTTACCAAAATATACTTTCCTATCTTGGCCTTTTTAAAAATTTTTAATGTCTCGAAGGCCTGCCCTGACTGGAATACTGGCCTTTTTATATGCTGTATATGTGCGCAAAAAGGCTCCTTATTTTTTAGGTTTGAGCAATATTTGTCCAAAAGCTTCATGTTAAAAAGCTCTGCCCCAAGGAAATCGCTGAAAATTATCATCTGCATGTTTTCGCTTGTCTGCATATCCAAAATTCCGAAAGGGTATTTTTTCTGCGTCTCATAGTTTTCCTTCATTCTGTCAACAAAATTGCTTATCTCATCAATCCACTGCATATTGATAGAATATTCCATATCTTCTTTTACAAGAACCCCTTGCTCAAGCAGCTGCAAAATGCTCTTATGAATTGCTTGGTATGTTGCACTATAGCCATATCTTCTCTTGATCTCGTTATAGATTCTCTTGGAGCTTAAGGGATGCTTCATAGAAAGAATGCTGATGATAAGGTCTTTTGCCTTTTTTTGCTGCTCAAGCTGCGGCAATGTTACATTCAGTACCATAAATCAACTAATTTTTGATTATTTATAAATGTTTGGTTGATTTTTTACTTAATCTTTTTGTTTAAAAAAGTAAACTTATAGTTGATTTTTTGATGAACCAAGTATTTTTACTTACTCTGCTTTTTCTTGCAAACTTGTGTTAGGATTAAGATGCCATATGAACAGGAATTTGATTTGGACATGAGCATTGAAGAATTATTTGGTGAATTGGAGGAATCATTCTAAAAATTGTTAGAAAATGAATTTAGAAAAAATAATTATGGCCATTGGAGCAAGGAGCAGAATAGGATTGGCTTCAATATTTTCAATAGAGAAAGAGGAAGAGCTTATAATGAAATTTTGGGAGGCAGGCATAGGGTATGTTATCACTAAAACTATGATGGATTATGACTATAGGGCAGGAGAAAAACCCAAAGTAAAAAGAAAATGGGAGGATGATGAAAAGACTTTATATCATACTGGGACAACATGCAGCGAAAGCCCGGATTTTTACCATAAGCATGGAGTAATAGGACGCGTGCTTAATGGTTTCATTAGCGAAGGCGTTGCTGTAATACCAAGCATAGGGAGTAAGAACATAGATGCAGATGCATGGGTAAACATGCAAAGATATCTTCCTGACCAGCATACACCTATAATTGAAATCAATTTTAGGTATACTTATAGGAGCCTTGTTCAAAAATATAAAAATGAGATTTTAGGAAATAAATTGGTTAACTGCGATGAATATTTGAACGACTACTTAAATAGCATTCCAAACCTAAATGAAGCAGAAAAAAGGTATATAAAAAATAGGGCCAATTCCGACTTCAAAGTACTTTTTAGCGCGATAAGGGACATCTTTCCCCCTGACAGATATTGTTTAATCGCGAAATTATGGCCTAGCCCGGAGCTCGAAACACATCTTGGTTACACATCAGAGAAATATTTTGATTCTGTTACATTAGTAAACAGCATCAAAGCAGAGCCGCCAGTGCCTTTTAAGAAAATTCCAAAGGAAAAAATACCTCAAATGTCCGGGTTAAGGTTAAGAGAATACAGGGATTATGCCCTTCGCACTGCAATGAGGATGAACTATTTATTGCCAATATTCGCAAGCGGTGGTGTTGCGGTAGAAGCCAAAGATTCACTGAAAGGCTCTGTAGAAGATGGCATAAGGGACATTGCAAATTGCTTTGCACTTGGTGCTGATTATGTTCAATTGGGCGTAGTGGCTTATGGGGGCGGCCCCAAGGCAGTCGCAGCTGTCATGAAAGCGCTTGGAGCCAGGTATAGGCTCGATACAAGTCAAGGTCTAGTGAAGGCAGCCTAAACCAAAACCTATAAATAAGCCTATTTTATTCTTTTTCTTGGTGGTTTGATGATTCGCGTTTTATTAGTGGGGCATGGCGCAAGGGAGCATGCAATAGCAGAAGCGCTGAAGAAAAATACTTTAGTGGAGCTTTTTTCCTTCATGAAGTCAAAAAACCCCGGCATTGCGAAATTAAGCGAATATACTGCAATTGGAAATTACAATGAGCTTGGGAAAATAACAAACTTCGCGGAAGAAAACAGCATTGATTTCGCTTTCATCGGCCCTGAGGACCCTTTAAATGAGGGCGTTGTCGATGAGCTGAAGAAAATAAGCATTCCGAGCATAGGCCCGAATAAAACACTGGCGCAATTGGAGACAAGCAAGAGCTTTGCAAGGAATTTATTGGAAAAGTACCATATTGGCGGAAACCCAAAATTCAGGGTTTTTACAAAAGAAAATTCCGGTGAAATTAAAAATTTTTTAAATGGAATTGAGGCTGTTGTTATAAAGCCCGATGGCCTGACTGCGGGCAAAGGAGTTAAAGTCCAGGGCGACCATTTCCAGACAAAGGAAGAGGCTTTAAAATATTGCAGTGAAGTCTTAAAAACGCATCCTGCGGTTATTGCCGAGGAAAAGCTTGATGGGGAGGAATTTTCTTTGCAATGCTTAACTGATGGAAAAACTGTTATTGCAACGCCTCCGGTGCAGGACCATAAAAGGGCTTTTGAAGATGACAAAGGAAGCAATACGGGAGGCATGGGCTCTTATTCATGCGAAAGCCATCTGCTGCCTTTTCTGAAAAAAGCGCATGTTGACGAGGCATTAAAAATAACGAGGCAGGTTGCGCAGTCAATCTATTTGGAGACAGGAGAATACTACAATGGCATTATGTACGGCGGCTTTATTCTGACAAGGGACGGGGTTAAATTGCTTGAATACAACGCAAGGTTTGGAGATCCTGAAGCGATGAATGTTCTGCCTTTATTAAAAACGGATTTTGTTTCTGTCTGCCAGGCTATGATAACGCAGGAATTAAGCCGCTTTAAGGTTGAGTTTGCGAAAAAGGCAACTGTATGCAAATACATTGTCCCAAAAGGATATCCGGAAAAGCCTGTAAAGGAAAAAATAACAATTGAAAATATTCCTAAAGAAGCAAGGCTTTATTACGCTGCTGTTGAGGAAAAAGATGATGCATTGTACATGACAGGCTCAAGGGCGATTGCATTATTGGGAATAGGAAACAATCTGGAAGAAGCTGAAAAAATAGCTGAAGAGGCAACAAAAAGCATCAAAGGAAATGTCTTTCACAGAAAAGATATTGGAACAAAAGAGCTTATAGAGAAAAGGGTAAGGCATGTGAGAGTGTTGTGAATGATACCATAACTTAAGAAGATATTACTAATTGTTTGCTTTTAATGGTTCTTGCATCCTGTATCTTCCTGTACTATATTGAGCAGGTCCAGGCATATATCCGCTTTTTGCCGTATTGCCAATAATTTCTATGTCCTTATTAAGAACTTTACCTTCTAATCTTGTGGCATTTAATACATTTCCAACTCTTCCAGGACCTTCGATAAATTGGTCTCCAAAAGCTATTGCATTGATCATCACACATGATGGTGTTTCTGCTTCAAGCGTTCCAACATTCAGTAAATTCAGACCCCTAAATGGCATTGTCCTCAATTCACCTGGGGATGCAAGCATGCAATATCTCTGCCTGGTTACAGTCTCGTCTGTTTCAAAACCTTCTGTCTCAATCAAGGTTACATAAGTATCTTTTGGCCTTTTTCCTTTAGCAAGATATACGGGCAAATAAAGTGATTTTCCTACTAAAAATTTAGCAACAGTATTGGCATCTTTACTGAAATTTAATTTTCCTCTAACACTTTTATACAATCCTTCAATGTCTGCTGCAAATTTACTGTATCTTTTCAATACTTGCAATTCTGGAAAACTAAGTTTACCTACTAAATGTGATCCAGTACCTTCCGCTACAAATTTACGAGTATTCGCATCATAGCCCATAAGGACATGCTCAATTGCGTAAACTGTGTCTCCTTTAGAGAGGTTTGTTATCCATGAGCCTATAGAATCATCGAAATCTGCTAAATGCTCAACAACAATTGCTAGTTCTTTTTGCCGCGGATTTAGTACAACTCTCCTGCCACTCAATTTGGCTTTTATTGCCTCTATATCCTTTTGATTAACAAGTTCATCAATATCTCTATTATAAAGAACACCGCTTATGTGCAGCTTTCTTTGTTCATCAACCTTTAATGCTCTAATTAAATCTACTATTACGGCTTGTTTTTTTAATTCTTGGTCAAGATCCATTTTAATCATAGTAATACTATTCTTTTTATAAACTATTGGGTAGTTAATCTAAGCTGCAATTTTGTATTTCTTTGGATTGAAAACAAAGGGATTTTGAGCAAATGATTTTTGATAATCATTCCAAGCTTGTTTGAGGCCTATTCTTGTAAGTAACTGTTCACCGGTCATCTTTTTTTCATTGATAGCGCCGTGAATCATATAGCAATCTCCCTTTTTACTCTTGAATCTACCTTTACCCCTATTAAAAGATGTTGAATAATCTCTCAGAACAGTTAAAAGTTTTTTAGGAGCACCAACTGGGTTACGTGTATCCTTTATATAGCCACAATAATGCGGATTCATCAAAAAATGCACTAGTGTTTTATAAGCCACTGTCCTATAATCCTTAGAAATACCTGTACTATTTTCATAATAACTCCACTTTTTTGCAAGACCTATAGCATCTAGAAGTTGCTGCTCAGTTAATCTGCCTCTTTCTATTAATTTTTGTATTTTGTTACAATCCCCTCTTCTTGTTTTATAACCCCCTTCTCCATTATTTAAAGAAATTGAATAATCTCTAAGTACCAATTTAAGCCTTTTTGGAGATCCAAATGTATATCCTCCACTAGGGGCTCCTTTACTATAGTCAGGATCTTGCAAGAAATGCTCAATTGTTTTTTTAGCAAGTTTCCTAATTTCTCTTGGCATTCCAACGCTTTTCTCGTGCTCCATCCATAATTCACTTAACCCAACGACTCCAAGTAATTCATCATATGTCAATTTTCTACGGCGAATTGTCTTATAAATTTTTGTACAATCCCCTTTCCTAGAATTAAATCCTCCTTCTTCCCCATTTAATGAAACCGAATAAGATTCAAGTACTGTTGAAAGTTTTTTTGGAGAACCAAAAGGATTATGCTTATCACTACAATAATCAGGATCCTTTAAGAAATGTCTTAACACATATTCAACTGTTAAGGCATTTTGCAATAAATATGCATTTTTATCATTTTGTCTAGTTCCAAGTTTCTTAATTTGTTTCAATCCTATTAACCTTACATAAGTGCCTATATCTCCTTCAATTTTCCTCCAAATTGGCAATTGAACTATTCTTTCCAAAAATCCCTCTCTATCAATAACCATCCCTGGTACAATCTCTCCCCCAGTCTTCTCCATCCAAGCATCAGCTAACTCAATCAAATCTGCTTGCTGGCTTAGTTCTTCTTCCAGTGACCTTCTTGTAGCATTTGCCATTTTTATGCCGCTTTTTGGTATTTTTTCGGATCAAAAACGAACGGATTACCTGTTGTCGTCTTTCGATAATCTTGCCATGCTTCGTATAAGCCTATGGATTTGAGTAAATCATCTGCTTTAAGTAGCCCTCTTTTTATCGCGTCATACACTTTATGTGCTTCACCTTTTGAATTGTGAAAACTTCCTCTTACATTATTAATATGAGTTCTATACTTTTCTAAAACTGATTTCAATTTCCTAGGCGAATCTTGTTTATTCCACCTATCTCCAGTACAATAACTTACATTTGAAAGAAAATGTTCTAAAACTTTTTTTGCTTTTCTTCGATATTCTCTCGGAATGCCTGTTGTTTTTTGATATGCTTCCCATTGCTCACGTAATCCTATAGAATCTAGTAACTCTTCCTCGGTAATTAAACCTTGCTTGATGGCGCCGTATATCCTTTGACATTCCCCTTTATTATTTTGATATCCACCTTCTCCATTTTCAAGATCAGTTCTATAACTATCCAATATATTTTTAAGTGTCTTAGGGGTACCCAAAGAATGTAGTTTATCATGATAATAATCTGGATCATTAAGGAAATGGTTAAGTATCTTCTTCGCAAGTTCACGATATTCTCTCGGAATGCCTGTTGTTTTTTGATATGCTTCCCATCTCTCTCTTAGTCCAACCACATCAAGTAAGTCTTGTTCAGTTATTATGCCATTATTGAGCAAATAGAAAACCTTAATTGCATTGCCTCTTCTAAGTTCATAACCTCCTGATCCATTATTTAAATCGGTGCGATAACTTTCTAATATTCTATTTAATGGTCTAGGTGATCCAAAAGGTCGATTTTCTGCAACACTATAATCAGGATCGGATAAGAAATGATTAATAGTATCAACTATTGTCAAACCGAATTTAAGAGCGGCAAAATTAGCTTTTACTTCACTTTTATTAATTTTCACTTTTGTTTTACTAAGTAAGGAAGTATAGAAACCTAAATCGTCTTTTACTTTATCCCAAACAGGCAACTCTTGAATTCTTGTAATATACTCCTCTCTATCAATAACCACCCCAGGTACAATCACTCCCTGAGTCTTTTCCATCCAAGCATCCGCCAAGTCAATCATATCTGACTGCCTGCTGAGTTCTTCTTCCAAAGTTTTTGCTTTTGCGTTCACGCTAAAATCTCCCTCACATCAATCCCTTCAATATTAAATGATTCAGCCCTGTTCCTTTTTGTTCTTCTGTTGCTAATTATTCTATGCTGTAGCCTTCTACTTGTTCTTCCATAAGTTAATTTTACGTTTAATTTCAAGTCATTTGGTTTTAATGGTGTTATTTCTGGAAGCCCTGCTTTTGTGCTAATAGCCACCAATTGGTTGAATGAGCTGTCTTGAAAAGTTAATACTTGCCCTATAAAATCAGGCTCAAAACCTGCATTTAATAGCAATAACTCAAGGTTATCTTTGGCTAAACCCGAGTAAACTCCTGGGAGTCCAAGAATGAATTTTCCCCCTTCTGGCAAAAGAACATTTATATCTCTAAAAACCTTTTCCCGCTCTTGCAAATTTGTCCAGTGAAACATGTTATTGCAGGTAACAAAAGAATATTGTGCCTGAGAATTTTTTGCAAAATCTGAAAGGAAGGCATGATAAAATCTAACATTATGAGGAAACTGCATTCCTCTTTCAGATAGTACTGCTTCTAAAGATTTTTTCCAATCTATAGCATCTATATTATCATAGTTTGTTTCTATTCCACCTGCTATTGCCAAAGATGCCGGGCCTCCACCAACATCCGCAAAACTGCCCCCTAACAAAGGCACTATTAATTGGGCAACCATTTGGTTTGATTTGTAAGTAAAACTGGTGGGATCCAGTACAAGATCCTGGATATAAGCAATTCTAAGCCTTTCATCAAAATCCCTTACTTTTTCTTCGCTGCCTTTTTTATCATCCCTTGTTTTTCTAATAAATATGGTAAGTCTTTTACTGTCATCAAGAGAATCTACATCTACATCAAGCCCATCTTTTAAAGGAGTATAAGTTTGAGGGGCTTCTCCACTCTGAGCCATTATTCTCCTGTATGCTTCCATTTCCTCCTCCCCAGGTGGTTTGCCATCAATAATAATGCTTGATACTAACTTTTTATCTCTTCCAAGCTGCAGAACTGCTTCATCTATGGTTAATCCAGATTTTGTGCCAGCGGAAAGCCTTTTATCCGCAACTGTTAGATATGCAACTTCTACATCATGGTATTGGGTTATTCTGTCTACCCGGCCAATTGGTTGATCAGGCAAAACAAAATGCAAGTCTGTCGAAATGGCCATTCGGGCTGAAGTAAGATCCTTGCTTTCTCCAAGGGTTTCATAAGATGCAGCTAAATCTATATTAGTTCCTCCAATAAATCTTCTCAAGACGTATGCTCTTTCAGACTTTTCTTCTTCCGCATGGTCTGGTGTTTTCCCATCATGGAGAAGTACAACTCTTTCTGTATTTCCTGACAGAAAATCAACTAGTGTTGTTGAAGGTACAATTTGCTGGCTCATTGGTCTTGTATTACCCTCAATGTGTGAAGTAAATATTACTGTATTTCCATCATAATTTTTAGTTTTCTCGGCAATTCTTCTATATTTTGGCGGCACATATCTTCCACTTTCAACAAGTTCAAGGGTTTCAATAGACAAATTATCAATAATATCCTCAAGAATATGTGTGGCAGCAGTATCTTTTCTGGACATTTCAAATAATTTATTTATTGCGATGGCAGGGTTTAGTGTAGCAAGCCTTGTTAATCTCATCTTTTTTGTGTGGCTCATCCAGGGGCTTTCAATAATTGCCCTATAAGTAACATGCGTAAGCTCGTCGCTCTCAACAATTTCAACCCTATCTTCATCAGGCGTGATAAAATAGTTTCTCGGCAATACATCTTCTCTTATGCTTCTGCTTAGGTAGGGGATAAGAGCTTGCCTTATCCTTCTGATTTTTGGCCCAAGTACAGAAAAAGATTCATTCATATCCATTGTTTCAGGCTTATATTCAGCACGAACAATTCTTAGAGGCACAGTTATGTCTTCGTATCTGTTTGGAATTAAAGTTCCTGTCAATAATGCAATTCTTGGAATGTTTTCAGCCAGTAATTCAACTCCTTGAGCTCTTGCTCGAGAAGGATTTTTAATGGCGTGCGCTTCATCTAAAATTAAATAATCAGCCTGATAGCTAAAGAGCGATTCAACAGTATGTTTTTCATCTTTAAGAACTGTTTCTGCTGTTTTAAGATAAAGAGCCTTTACTTTATCATCCCCAATCCATTCAAGACATTTAGGTCTATGGGAAAATTCTCTTTTAATATCTTCTAATTGCATTCCATTATACTGATTTCTGGCATTGTCAAATTCTGCAGCAATTTTTTTGAATATATCATCATCTTCTGAAATTTCATCGAGCCCATTTGCAAAACCTTGTTCGGCTAGTTCAATAAGAGTCTTTTCTTCATCTTTGATATATTTAAGTGAACGATTGACCATTTCATAATTTGCGATAACGACGGTATTCTCATCAATATCCCTCATTGAATGTGACCCAAATACCACTCTTATTCTATTTCCATTTTCCCCAAAACCATAATATTTTTGCAATGTTTCTTCTGATAAATATTTTGAAAATCTTTCTTTCCATTCACCTTTCATTTGATTACGGCAGATAACAAGAGTTTTCCTTACCTGACCTTCTTTCCTATACAGCGCATCTGCTAATATTGCAGAAAGCGTCTTTCCAGTACCAATTTCGTCCGCAAAAATCGCTCTGTCTTTTGTGTCATTCGGCTTTTCAGACCTTAACATATGCAAGGAATCTAATTGAGATACAAAGGGAATAATATCTGGTCTTAATACCGATGTATCAGTTGAGTAAAGGCTCTTAACATATGAAACCAATTCATTGTGAAGAAGGTCTAATAAAGGACGCACTGCTTTTCGTGTTTCTGACTCTTTGCTTATTCTATGGGTTTCATTTAGCTCGGCAAGTATACCTTCCCATAACTCTTTATCTTTGGTTGTAAGTCCTTGTTCTCTTGCTTTTTTTAAGATGTACTTAGAGAGAACTCTTTGTGAGATTCGGACATATGAATAGAGATGATGAACATCAATCTGTTCTAATTCATATGATGGAACGAAAAAATTTCCTGATCCAAAGAAGGTTTTACCTAAACTGCCTGAGAGGCAATGATGGGAAAAATATGTTGCAAAGGCATCAGCCATAGCTTTTGAACCCAAATATGCAATGTCAGCTAAATCTCCTTCATAAACAATCTCAGCTAAATCTTTCGGAAGAGATTTATGCCACTCTTGTATTCTTTGGGCTTTTTTTTCTTCCCGCAATTCAGGGAGGTTATTTACAAGAAATCTTTTTGCACTTGTATCAAGCGCTTGCAAAGTTCTGCTTAAATACGGAAGCTTATCCTTAAAATCTCTCATCAATATTGAAGTATGGGCAAATACAGTTCTTGGATCATAAAGTATATCTATAACATCTCCATTTTTACCATCTGTTAATACAGTATAAGCTCTATTTATTGAGTTTGCCCATTCCAACAGAAAAGTGGTAGAATCATAGGCAGGAATTTCTCTTGGTTCTTGTTTTGAATCCCTAAAAAAAGGTAATATTTCTAATGCCTTAACATATTCTCTTTCTATTTCTCCTTTTCGAGTTGGAAATTCTTCAGGATAGTTTTTCTGATACTGTGCCATAAGAAGTCTATACGATTCTGCTATAATATCATGTAAATATCCTTTATCATAAATTTGATGGACACATCTACTAAGAAATCTTGTACCATTTTCTACTCTTCCATCTAATGTTACACTCCCATCCATAGTTCCCCAAAAAGGTTACTGATTGTTGAATTGTTATTCCTATATTTATAAAGCTTTCTATTTGTATCTTCTTTAAAGTGGTAACATAATAAATATTTTCAATATTGCAAATAAATAACACAGCAAATCTTAAAAACTTTCAGGAAACTCTTCAGACTACGAAATGAATATTAGAATTCCTCCTCTTTGAGAAATCAAACATATTTTTTATTGTAAATATCAAACCACAACCTTCTTCCCCTTCCTCAAAACATTCTCATTCGTATAATTCCAGACAATTGAATCAGCAAACTTGATTAGGTCCTGAATAATTTATTTTCCATAAAATTTTTAAATTGATTGGTACGACTTAAAATTATTATGGTAGAGGAATATGAAGGGCAAATAGTAGTACCTGATGTTAATTTATATAACTGGCCAGAGTATCTTGATACTATTATAGGCATGTACGGTGCTATGCGTGATGTAATATCATCATTGGGAAGGAAAGTATCTGGCAGTTCCAGGGTAGCACCTATCAATTTAAACGGCGAAGATGGGCCTGTTGATGATGAACAGATTTCAGACATATCCCATAAAGTAGGTAAGTTAATCGAGGTTTACGCAAGTCCAAAAGACGGAGAAACTTACAAGCGCCAGTACAAGATAATTTTGCGTGATGTAGGAACATCCTCTAATCGTGAATTGGCTAGAAGGACGCTTGACTTCTGCTTTTCTTTGGTCTCGCTGGCGCAACAAAATAATGGGCAGCAATAAGTTTTTATATGGCACTTGATTTATTTTTCTTATGAAACTCTCACTAAAATCCCAAATCTTTGAAAAAAGGAATAAGCTGCAGAAAAAGGAGATGCAGGAAAAAAGCAATAAAATTAAGCAAAAATTATTTTCCTTAAAGGAATTTAAAAATGCGAAAAACATAATGTTCTATGTTTCAACTAATAATGAAGTGGATACGCAGAAAATCATAAAGGAATTATTAAGCAATAAGGAAAAGACAATAATTGTGCCTTACACCATTAAAGGCGACCTAAAGCTTTACATTTCCGAATTGAAAAATTTCAATGAATTGAAGCCAAAAACCTTCGGCATTTTGGAGCCTAAAGAATCTTACCAAAGAGAGTTTAACCCTGACAAGCTGGATATTGTCATTGTTCCGGGCATTGCTTTTGACAAGAACGGCCATAGGATTGGATATGGCTACGGCTATTACGATAGGTTTCTCAAGACAATAAGGAAAGAAACCCTAAAAATCGGATTGGCTTATGATTTCCAGCTGATAGAAAAAATTCCTGAAGAAAGGCATGATGTTCCTGTTGATATAATTCTGACTGAAAAGGAAATTGCAATCTGCAATAAAAATCAGCATTAATCAGCTGTCTATTCCCATACCGTTGCTCTCTTTTCTGGAAAAGCGGTATGCATAAGCCTTTTCCCATGGCTCATTTACTATATGCGCAGTATACACAGGGTCGTGCCTAGTCTCCATCCCGACAACTTGCTCAATTCCGCCATCATATTTTCTTGTAGGCAAGGGAGCATCATATGATATTTTCAGGCTGCCAAGCCCTATCTGCCAGAAACTTATTATGCCATTCCTTTTTCGGTAATCAGGGTCTTTCAATTCTTTGTTAATTCTCAATCCAATTTTTCTTTCATTGGTATGTGGTAGGCTGGGGACTCCAACTCCATCATCCACATGATTAAACAAAGGCGCAACAGGCACAGTTGCTTTATTTTCGTCGTTCATGCTATTGGGTAACAAAGCTTTGTTTTTAAACTTTGCTCAAATTAAAGATTTTTCAACAGAAAACTATTTAAAATAAGCCATTTTCAGTTTATTTGCTGTTAAGGTGGTTTTATGCATGACATGATGGCTTCTATTAATAAAACTGACCCTGAAATTTATAGCCTGATTAGGAAAGAAAGGGAAAGGCTAAGCAATGGCATCGAATTGATTCCAAGCGAGAATGTTGTCAGCATAGCTGTTTTGCAGGCAATGGGCTCTGTTTTTACAAATAAGTATTCTGAAGGGTACCCCCATAAAAGATACTACGGCGGCAATGAATTTGTTGATAGCATGGAAGATATTGCCATAGAAAGGGCAAAAAAATTGTTCGGCGCTGAGCATGTCAACGTTCAGCCATACTCAGGAAGCCCTGCCAACCAGGCTGTTTTCTTCGCCTTATTGAAACTGGGAGATACTTTCATGGGACTTGACTTAAATGCCGGTGGCCATTTGACACATGGAAGCACTGTCAATTTTTCAGGCAGGCAGTATAATTGCATTGCCTACAATGTTGACAAGGAGACAGAGCTTCTTGATTATGATGAAATAAGAAAGCAGGCCAAAGAAGTAAAGCCAAAATTAATTATTTCAGGCCTGACAGCCTACCCAAGAAAAATAGACTTCAAGGCATTCCAGGAAATCTGCGATGAAGTAAATGCATACCATATGTCAGATATTGCGCATATAGCGGGCTTGTGCGCAACAGGAGTGCATCAAAATCCTGTCCCATTTGCAGATGTTGCCACAACAACAACCCATAAGACTTTAAGGGGCCCAAGAGGAGGCATGATTATGTGCAAGATAGAGGATAAGTTCGATAAAAATGGCAAAAAAAACCTGGCGCAAAAAATTGACTCTGCTATTTTTCCAGGATTGCAAGGAGGCCCTCATGACCATGTCAATGCTGCAAAGGCAGTAGCTTTTGGAGAGGCCTTAAAGCCCGGCTATAAGGATTATTGCAGGCAGATTGTGAAGAATGCAAAAGCCCTTGCAGGCACTTTGATGGACAAAGGCCTGGAATTGGTGGCTGGCGGAACCGACAACCATCTTATGGTTATAAAGCTCGTCAACAAAGGCCTGACGGGCAAGGGGAAAGAAGTGCAGAATGCGCTTGACGAAGCTGGAATAACTGTGAACAAAAATACAATACCTTATGAGCCTGGCAGCCCATTCAACCCATCCGGCCTAAGGCTGGGAACGCCTGCTGTTACAACACGCGGCTTCAAGGAAAGCGAGATGAAAGTCATAGGGGAAAGCATAGCCAAAATTATTGATGGCTACACCGACAAAAAAACTATTGAAAATGTGAAAAAGGATATTTTGGAATTGTGCAGGCAATTTCCTTTGTATCCGGATTTTACAGTTTTAGAATAAATAAATTAGAAGTAAAAACTGCCAGTTTTTTAATTTAAAATTTTTAAATCAGAATTAAATAAAAAAGTTGAAACACAGTCAAATGCGCAAATAATCATAAATGTGTTTGTGCGCCAAATGCAGTAAATTGTTGGAAAGACAACCAATGAAAAAAGTTGAAAAAGTCAATAAACGAAAAAGTACCAATAAAAAATTATCAATAAATAATAAAAGACTCAAAAAAATCAAAATAAAAACAACCAATAACTAAAATTTAAAAAACCAATAAACTAAAATATAAAAAACAATAAAAAAATAAAAAATGGCTGCTATAATCCTCGACGGCAAAAAAGAAGCAAATAAGCTCCTTGAAAGCATTAAAAAAAGAGCCAAAGCCCTGGAGGAAAAGCCCGGTTTGGCCTTGGTTTTGGCTGGCAACAACCCTGCTTCTGAAATTTATGTCAACTTTAAGGAAAAGACATGCAAGGAAGCGGGCTTTTACTGTGAAAGATACAATTTTCCTGAAAATGTAAGCCAGAATGAATTGCTGAAAGTTGTTGATGAGCTGAACCAGAAAAGGGAAATCCACGGCATTTTAGTGCAGTTGCCATTGCCAAAGCAGATGGATGAAAGCCTTGTTGTTGATTCCATACTGCCGAATAAGGATGTCGATGGCTTTACTCCTGTAAATCTGGGAAATCTTGTCAATGACAACAATATGATGGAGCCTGCAACTGCAAGGGCATGCATTGCCTTAATCGAGTCAACAGGAATCAAAATCGAGGGAAAAAATGCCGTTGTTGTCGGAAGAAGCAATATAGTGGGAAAGCCTGTTGCCTTGCTTTTGCTGCAAAGAAACGCTACTGTGACAATGTGCCATTCAAAAACCAAAAATCTTTTGGAGCATACGAAAAATGCTGACATTTTGGTTGTTGCGGCAGGAAAGCCAAATTTAATAACTAAAGCCATGGTCAAAGAAGGCGCGGTTGTTATTGATGTCGGCATTAACAGGCTCGGCAAGAAAATCATAGGAGATGTTGATTTTGAAAATGTAAAAGATGTAGCAGGCTTCATTACTCCAGTCCCAGGCGGCGTAGGCCCGATGACAATTGCCATGCTTTTGGACAATTTACTGATGGCGATGAAGCTTGGCAGAAGGTAACATCGGCCAAAATAAGCAAACCCAAAACCTTTATAAACTGACATTCTTTCTCAAATTCATGGGGATTTAAGTGGTTAACATTGGTGTTTTGGCATCTACAAAAGCGACTGACATGCAGGCAATAATAGATGCCATAAATGCCGGAAAGCTTGATGCAAGGATTTCTGTTGTTATAAGCAACAAAAAAGATGCTTATGCGCTTGAGAGGGCAAAAAAGCACAATATAAGAGCAATATTTCTTGATCCAACAGGAAAGGAAAAAGGGGAATATGACAAAGAGATTGGCAGGGTCCTGCAAAATGAAAAGGTTGAGCTGGTCTTGCTTATCGGCTATATGAAAATAATAAGCCCGTGGCTTGTAAAAAAATGGAAAAACAGGATTATGAACATTCATCCTTCATTGCTGCCTGCTTTTGCAGGAGGCATGGACAAAGATGTGCATAAGGAAGTTTTAAATGCAAAAGTTAAAGTAACAGGGGCAACTTTGCACTTTGTCACCGAGAATGTTGATTCAGGGCCGATAATACTGCAGAAAGAAGTCAGAATAGAGGAAAATGAGACAGTCGGCACATTAAAAGAAAAAGTGCAGAAAGCAGAGCAGGAAATAATTTTAAAGGCAATAAGATTATATTCAGAAGGAAAAATAAGAGTGGAAGGAAGTAAGGTAGTGGTAAAATGACGGGGAAGCAAACAGCGCAGAATCAGGTTGTATGGTGGAAGGACATGAAGTTCCTAATCGGCGTGGTAGTGGTTTTTCTGAGCATAATACTCGGGTTTTTTGGCAAAGGGTTGTCTATTATCAAATTCTACGAGCCTTTTTACCTCTATACAGGGCTGTCCATCTGGGCTTTCAGCTGGCTCTTGCTGTTTTTGGGAATCTTCATGGTTGGCTGGGAGACCGTAAAAATGATTCGGTCTAGAATCCACTATCATGTGAAGGAAACTGTCAGGGGAACATACCGCCATACAAAGGTGCTGCCTAAAAAGGGCATTGAAAAATTAAAAAAAATAATGAACAAAGATGATTAAGACAGCATTGATTTCAGTCTCGGACAAGGAAGACATTGTTGATTTTGCAAAAGAGCTTTCAAAGCTAAACATCAGAATACTGTCAAGCGGCGGGACTGCAGACTTGCTGAGAAAAAACAAGATTCCCGTAACATTGATTTCTGATTACATAAAAACCCGGGAAATGCTGGACGGCCGCGTCAAAACAATGCATCCAAAAATACAGGCAGGAATTCTGGCGGTAAGGGAAAACAAGAAGCATATGCTGGAATTAAAAAAATCAGATATTTTGCCGATTGACATGGTTGTTGTCAACTTTTACCCTTTCGAGAATTTAATCGGAAAAAACACTGATATAAAAACAGCGGTTGAAAGCATAGACATTGGAGGCCCTTCAATGGCAAGGGCGGCTGCCAAGAATTTTAATGATGTCATAGTTGTTGTTGACCCAAAAGATTATGAGCCAGTAATGGAATCTCTAAAAAATAAAAAAACTGACTTGAAATTAAAGGAAAAACTGGCGTTAAAGGCTTTTGGGCATACAGCAAGGTACGATGCAATAATCAATTCCTACTTAAGGGAAAAATTCAATGCAGATGAATTCCCGGAAATATTAAACCTTACATTCAGTAAAAAGCAGGATTTGCGCTATGGAGAAAATCCCCATCAAAAGGCTGCTTTTTATCTTGATCCTATAATATATGAGCATGGCCTCGGAACAATGAAGCAGCTTCATGGAAAAGAGCTCTCTTTTAATAACATACTTGACATTGACAATGCATTTGAGCTTGTGAAGTCTTTCAGGCAGCCTGCGGCAACTGTTGTAAAGCATACAAACCCTTCTGGCTGCGCAATCGCAGATAAAATTGAAGATGCCTTTAAAAAAGCCTATGAAGCAGACACTATTTCAGCTTTCGGCGGCGTTGTGGCATTAAACAGGAACTGCAATAAGGAAATCGCGGAATTTTTGAAAAATATATTTGTTGAAATTGTTGTATGCCCTAAATTTGAAAAAGGCGCATTGGAAATATTGAAGCAAAAAAAGAATTTGAGGCTGCTTGAAACTGGCGGAATAAAAGTCTCTGAAAAAGGCTATTATTCAAGCAAAGTTGTTGGCGGACTATTAGCCCAGTCAAGGAACAAGCCGGTATTAAACAAGAAAAATATCAAAATCGTTACGAAAAGAAAGCCAACAGAGGAAGAGCTAAGGCAGATGATGTTTGCTTTTAATGTAACATACCATACAAAATCCAATGCTATTATTTTTGCAAAAGGCAATGTTACTGTAGGCATCGGCGCTGGGCAGATGTCAAGAGTTGACAGCGTGAAAATAGCCGCCCAAAAGGCCGACAGCAGGGCAAAAGGCGCTGTCATGAGCTCTGATGCGTTCTTTCCATTTCGCGACGGAATTGATGAAGCTGCAAAGGCAGGCATAACTGCAATTATACATCCAGGAGGCTCTATAAGGGATGATGAGGTAATCAAGGCGGCAAATGAGCACAATATGGCGATGGTGTTCACGGGAATAAGATTGTTTTGGCACTGAATTTTTGATTTTTTAATAAAATTTTATTTCAATCATTGTTGTTTTTGACAATTGAAGCAATAATAAAAAATTAAAAAAATAGTACTTCTTATTTATCATCAATTGAAATCCTGACATGGATTATCATCTTTGATGGCGATTGTATCTCTGGGTCTAAATCTCTCTCCTTTTGTAATTCTCTTAGGATATTCTTAATTTTTTTGACATTGTCCCATCCAATTCCATGTATGTCAACAAACTTTATGCCGTACTTTATATTTGTATCCAGCCTATACATTATTATACCAGAAAGCTCTTCTTCACTCATATCCCTATAAACAAAGACTGCAAAGGGGCTTGTTCTTACAATCAGTTTGAAATATTTCTGCCATTCATCTATTGAGAAATTATTAGAAGATTCCATTTCCTCATAGGCTTCTTTTATGTAGCCTTCAAAGTAACCTGCAGTACATAAGTTGCATATATTGTTTCCCTCCTCTCCGAATTTGTTTTTTATATCTCGCTTGTCTTCTGCAATTGACCTACCTGCAGAAAAATTAGTTCTGGCATATAACGAAGCTTCAAGAGCCCTATAATAGTTTAGGGGAATCTTATCTTTATAAAATTCTAGGATTTCCTTGGTGTTTTTAAGGTTTAATTTTTCCTTTATATCTTCAACCTTCTTTTCTGAAAAGGATTCCATAAAATGGTCAATTTCCCCTGATTCAAAGCCATCTTTCAATGCTTTATTTACAGCTTGCTTTTCTTTACCCTCAAGCTGAGGGTAATTTATGCTAAGAGTCTTAGCATCCCTAGAAGGAATGAATTTTTGATTGTTCTGGGAATTTCTTATTATTTTTATATTGATAAAATTACTTAGGTCTAGATCAATATTAATAATCTGTTTTAAAGCTTCTAAAAATCCCATAATCGCCTAAACCCCCAAGGCGAGATTAAGCCGTTATTTTTTCTTTGAAAAGTCAATTAGGGATATTAGGTCAGATTTTATGAAAATCTCCGATCCCTTGGTTATTCCTGCAAATTCTTCTATGCTTAAGTTTTCTCCGTCTTGAGTTAACACAAGCTGCTTTGGGTTACTTTTCTCTACTATGAGTCCTTGCCCATCAACAGTCTTGTCAAAAATGTCAAGAATTTGCTCCTTAAGTTCTTTATCGAAGGTTACTATATTCTTCATCACCTTCACCTCCTCGTTTTCTACCATCTTTTTTTTGGATTTTTTGAAAATTTATAAAGTTTTTGGTTAGCTTTATTGTATTTTGCATTTAATTGACAAATAAACAATATCAATATTATTCGCCAGCACCTTTATAAATCTATCGGTTTTTTCACTTATTAAAGGAAGTAACATCATTTAAATATCTTACGTGGGCAAATGTCCAGTGGTATATGGGAAATGTCCAGTGCTCTTATTCTAGTCTAAGTTTAATTTCTATGCAAAAGCCTTCTAATTATGTGCAAAAATCAGTTTATGTGCAAAGCCACAATAAACAAAAAACTTTATATATACACTTCAATTATGAAGTTAACAATAGTTAATATGTCGGAAATCACTAAAGTGTACACCTTATTATTTATAGTGTAGAGAAAGCTAGCGATTTCCGAGCATGCTCAAAAACACGCGACGTACTTTAGTGCGTAGTGTTTTTGACAACCAAAAAAATTTAAATATAATGCCAAAAACCAGCTAAAAATGGAAGAAACACAGCAGGTGCAGGAAAAGGCAGGCAAGTATATGCTGCAGCATGACAGGCCCAACTGCATAGGATGCGCTGCCTGCGAAGCGGTTTCCCCTGAATTCTGGGAAATGAACTCAGACGGGAAATCTGACATCAAGGACGGCAAAAACCGTGATGACGGCTGGCAGGAGCTTGATCTGGAAGAAAAGGATTTCCAGGCAAATAAGGAAGCTGCTGACTCGTGCCCTGTAAATGTCATTCATCTTGTCAGGAAGGATACTGGAGAAAAAATCATTTAAAAATTCTTTTATATCCTGTAAGGTTATGCTTCGCTAAGTTTTTAAGCACTTAAGAAAAATAAAAAGAATGGAAGCGCAGAAAGACAGCAAGGCTGAATTGCCGGAAACCGCGGTTGAAATAAATGCCGAGGCGGGGAAAAAATACAGCTTTTGCACATGCGGGCAAAGCAAAAAACTTCCTTATTGCGACAATTCCCATAAGCAATATAATATTGATACGGGAAGCCACTACCGCTCATTCAAGGTTTTTCCCAAACAAAGCGCCAGGATGCATGTTTCTTCATCAAACTGGGAGAAGGAAGGCTAAATAACCAAGCCAGCCATGGATATGACCAATAAGAAATGCCCTCAATGCGATTCTGAAAACATAAGGCAGGTTGATTATTTAGGCATTAAAGCAGTAATATGCAGCAAATGCGGTTTTGATGAAACTAAGGAGTATAATGTGTTTCCTGAAGAAAACAAAAGCCAGAAGGCAAAAGCAGAGTACAACCCTTATAAACAGGGGGGAAAAGCAAGAACAAGAAAATAGAAAATCTTAAATATGATTATTGTTTTTTTTTAAAAATTCAAAAATTTTAATAAAAAGGGCGGTTTCAATGAAAAATATATTGTTTGTTTTAGGAATTTTAAGCTTGATTATTCTGGCAGCCTGCGCTCAGCAGCAGCCTCCTATAGGCCAGGGAACTCCTGTGCAGGCTAGGACTCCAGCCATAGGCGAAGATGCTGGATCTGTGGAGGAAAAAGCTGTTAAAACTGAAGCAGGGCAAGCACAAGGGACAGTAACAACAGAAACAAAAGCTGAAGTTAAAGAAATAGAAGTGACTGCAAAGCGATGGGAATTCAGCCCGAATCCGATACAAGTGAATAAAGGTGACAAGGTAAGGCTGAAAATAACAAGCGTTGATGTCAAGCACGGCTTTAACCTTCCAGATTTCAATCTACGAGCAGATTTAAACCCCGGAGAAACAGCGACAGTGGAATTTACCGTTGACAAGGCAGGAAGCTTTAGCTTCTTCTGCGATATCGCCTGCGGCGCAGGGCATAGAGACATGAAAGGGACTTTGATAGTAAGCTGATATAATCTTTATTTTTTTGATTTTTATTATTTTTTGAGAATTGAGATTTAATTAAAAATCGTTATTTACCCTTTGATCCTAAGTATGCTAAGCGCTCTACTAACATTAATAGCAAAAAAAATGACCTAGGATCTTTGGAATGTATCAATCCCAACTCACTTCTAAGTACCTCTTCTGATACTTTTATTCCAGTATAGCCCCCTTTACTAGTGAAGCCTATGAGACTTGTTGTAAGACTACTGGCTTCACCCTCAAAGCTATCAGGAGGGTAGGCAAAATTAGGGTACGTCTCCTTTACTTGTTGAATTAATTCATCATTCGGACTTATACTAATGTGACTAAGTAATATTGAGAGCTTGCGAAGCGCATTATTATGCCTTTTTTCTCCAGTTGGTGTTATAGGAGTGTGGGGCAAGTAGTATCGTATCATCCAAGGATATTCAAACCCTTTTCTTACATGATCAATAAAGTTTACTGCGCTCTCCCTGCTTTTATAACCCATAGAGGCGTGCAACTTATCAGCAAAATCATAAACTTTTAAGTCCCTTTCCTGGATAATATTGCTCACGCCCTCACTAATAAGCATACCAAGATCTCTTCTAGTGTAGGTATTATCTGCCATTTATTTATGGAAATTCCTTCTCTTTAAAAATATTCTCCTCAAATTATGACTTAAAAATGGTAAATTTTAAATTTTTAGGGTTTATTAAAATCAATATATATGCCAAACTAATGCTAGCTTAATAGAATTAAAAAATAAAAAAATTTATAAATGAATCAGCTATACAAATAGTAATTGGGGTTGTGGTGGTGCTTACGATTAAATTAAAAAATAAATTAGGCAACATGGGGAAGGTTCCCCGTAGTTTTCTGCTTATGATTATTGTCATGATAATCTTTGTCTTTTCAATTAGTGTATCATTAGGAGTAGGAACTCCTATCATCTCTGATGATTTCTCAGGTTCAGTTTTAGATAGTGCCTCTTTCTTCACTTATAGCTCTTCGCCTGAAGTCATACCGATTTTATCAAATGGCGAATTCATGGTAGCATCCATAAACAGCGAATCTGATTTTGTGTTCAAGGTAAACCATAATCTGATTGAGGACAAAAACTTCAGCATGAAATTTATTTTCACTCAAGCGGATATGGCAACAGTGCATGACCATATAGATATTGTGTTTGTGGATGAAAATACTTGTTTGACTTGCAGGAGCGGCACTTCGCTCTTACTGGATGACGCATTTTTTACCAGATTATTCCAATTCTCGATAGATAAGGAATCTGGTGCAGCCGAGCATAAAATAAGGATAGACTTGGTAAGAGAGGGGAGCGTATGGACAGCTGATGTATTTTACCAGGATATGTTTTTGCGGAGCGTGGATGTAAGCGGGTTTATAGGCTCAAGTGAGCTGCATGTTGCTGTATTGGCTTACGCAACAGGCGGAGGGGGCTCATGGATATATAAATTGACGCAATTTGACTTATCTTCTTTAGCCGAAGCCGATAGTGATAACGATGGCATACTGGATGGAATAGACAACTGCCCATCCGATTTTAATCCTGGCCAGGAAGATACTGATAATGATAACCTAGGGGATGTTTGCGACCCTGATGACGATAACGATAATGTTCCTGACACAAATGATGTCTGCTCCAACTCAGTTTTTGATGATGCTCCAGCAGAAAACCATTATTCCTGGCTTGGAGGCCTTTTCTTCAAGACAAAAAATGCGCAAACAAAAGAGATTGTCGACAGCAGTTATACCATAGCCTCTTCAGGAGGCACTGGCGGCTGCACATGCGCCCAGATTTTAGATAAATTAACAGGAAAGCCTGCTAATGCCGGAGACAGGACCTGCACTAAGATAGCAATTGACAATTTTGTAAGCCTGCGTTCTTTAGTATGCTTAGCCTAAAAACCTAAACAACATCCCCTTCAAACTCAAAGCCTGCATCCTGCCAGCCTGCAATGCCTTCCTCAAAGTCATAAACATTCTTATAGCCCATTTTAATTAATTTCTTTGCAGCTGTTGGTGATGCCTGGCATTCAAGGCTTGTGCAGTAAACAATAATTTCTTTGTTTTTGTCTGGCAGCTCTTTAGAAGCCATTTTCTCAATCTCATCAACAGGGATGTTTATTGATTTTGGAATGCGCCTTATTTCAAAGCTTTCCCTGCTCAGCACATTTACCAGTATAAAATCCTCATTCGCGTCAATTTTCCTCTTCAGCTCTTTAGCGATTATTGTCTTCATTCAAAACACCTCCGTTTAAAGAAAATGTTGATATTATAAAAAGCTTGTTCTTAGCAGCCGAAAGTGCCAATTAAACTAAAGGAACACAAGGGGGTGGGGAACATTACTCTAACATTAAGAGAATGACATAAACCTATTCCCCCTTAATTTTTTAAAATAAATTAATTAAAAATACGGATTTAATGCCCATTTAGAAACTTCATTCAGCAAAATCAAAAGGTTTTTATATTAAAAACAAACTAAAGCCAAAAGGGTGGTTATATGGGTGAATTTGTTGCTGTCGCGAAAAAAGACGGGCTTAAGGCAGGGGAATGCAAGGTTGTTGATGTGAATGGCAAAGGAGTTGCCTTGTACAACGTGGATGGAAATTTTTATGCTACTGATAATTCATGCCTCCATCACGGCGGCCCTCTGGGGGAAGGCATGCTTGACGGCACAATTGTAACATGCCCGTGGCACGGATGGAAATACAATGTGAAAACGGGGGTCAGCCCTGTAAATCCCCAAGCTAAGATAGAAACCTTCAAGGTCAAAATTGAAGGCGATGAAGTCAAGGTAGAATCAAAATAATTTATTTCAGCTAAACCAATAAAAAAGAGGTAATCATGTCAAGGATAATCGCGTTTGTCAATGACCTATTCTTCGCTACAAAAATAGCCGAAACTGCAAGGCTCAACAATGCCGAGATTACTTTTGTGAGAAGCGAGCATGAACTGCTTGACTATCTAAGCAAGGAAACAGAGCTTATCATCTTTGACTTGAGCAATAAGGCTCTGGACTTGGGCATTGTAAAAGATATAAGAAGCAATCTGAGCCTTTCAAAAGTAAAGATTATAGGTTTTATCCCCCACGTTGAAGTAGAATTAAAAAATAAGGCTTTGAAAATCGGCTTCGACAATGTTTATGCCCGCTCGGAATTCTCAAAAAAGCTGGCTGAGATAATTTAGCGATAAGTTTTTAAATCGTATCTAATTTTTACTTTGTAATGAAAACAATTTATGCACCAACTGGAATGCTCAAAATTCCAGATACTTTGCTCAAGAAAGTTGAGGGAGCAGCGGGTGTTATAGATAATATTCACGGTGAATATCCTGACACAATAATATTTATAAATCTTCCAGGTCGTGCTTTCATGCCTTGGGAGAATGGGGCTGGTGGAGGCAGTGACTACCGTGTCCGAGTTACGCCTGCAACAAGTTTTGATAGGGAATATCCAAAAATAACAAGACGCCTTAAAGCAAATTCTCATCCGGATGTTGTAGCTGATGTAGGCTGGTGCTCACCTGAAGCTGATGGCTGGGAGAGCATAATAGACGCAGAAAACCTCAGGACATTGCCGCATGGCTCATTTGTAGAAGATTTTGTTGAAAAGATTGCTGAGTCTACTCTTCGGTTAACTCCAACCGACTACGGGCGCATACATGATTCCCATTGGCCTATTTTAGCCAGTATGTTGTATAAAGAAGCTAAAACAAAACTTAAAAATGCCAGTGAAGGGCTGGCTGAATACTATCAGACAATAATGAAGCCAGCGAGATTGGTTTCTCAAGGCCAATCTCCAAAACAATTGGTTGAGATACTCACTTCTAGGCCATAATAAGGTAGTTATAGTCAAAACTAAATATTGGTTAGTCCCTGTGAACAGGCATATAGCATCCGCGTTCGTAAACCTTATGAACCACAAACCTATGAAGGAAGTCATTAATTTTGGTTCTTAATAAAATTATTAAAAAATCTAAACAGCCCTATTTTTCATCCTTCTGTGCCTCCAGTATTCAACCAAAGGCGGCACAAATGATGCCAGAATGATGATGAATATCACAACAGTGAAATTATTCTTAACAATCGGTATATTGCCGAAAAAATAGCCGCCAAAAAGGAAAATTGCGACCCATGCAATGCCTCCGGCAACATTATACAGCAGGAATTTAAAGTAATTCATTCTTGCAACCCCGGCGACAAACGGCGCAAAAGTCCTCACTATGGGCACAAACCTCGCAAGCACAATTGTCTTAGTGCCGTATTTTTCATAGAAATGCTGCGTTTTTTCAATGTACTCTTTTTTTATAAACCTTGTTTCATGCTCAATTGCCTTTTTCCCCAAAAATTTTCCGACCGAATAATTAAGGCTGTCGCCAAGTATTGCAGCCGCACCTAAAATAAGGAACGCCCAAAAAATATTTAGAGCGCCTATTGACGCAAAAGAGCCTACCGCAAAAAGCAAAGAGTCTCCTGGCAGGAATGGCGTTACCACTAAGCCTGTCTCGGCAAATATTATTGCAAAAAGAAAGAGGTAAGTCCATAGCCCGAAATTTTGAATTATTAAGCTGAGATACCTGTCAAGATGCAAAATAGAATCTATTAAACTGCTGATTAATCCCATCTTCGCTTAAATCCCCATAATGCTGTATCCTGCGTCAACATAAATTACCTGCCCTGTTATGTTTCTGCTTAAACCAGAGCATAAGAACAAAGCCATGTTTGCGACATCATCGGCATCTATGTTCCTCTGCAATGGGGCTTTTTCAGCGGCGTGCTTCAGCATTTTGTCAAAGCCGCTAATTCCAGAAGCTGCCAGGGTTTTTACAGGTCCTGCTGAAATTGCATTAACCCTTATGCCTTTTTTGCCCAAGTCATAGGCCAAATACCTTACAGAAGCTTCCAAAGCGGCTTTTGCAACGCCCATTATGTTATAATTCGGAAAAACTTTTTTAGAGCCGTAATAAGTCATTGCTATTATACTTCCATCATTGTTCATTAAAGGCAATGCCCTTCTTGCAAGCTCTGTCAGGCTGTAAGAGCTGACTTCATTTGCAACCTGATAGCCCCTCCTGTCAACACTGTAAAAATCGCCTTCAAGATGCTCCTTTTTTGCAAAAGCAATGCTATGTATCAAGAAATCAAATTTTCCGAACTCTTTTCTTATTTTTTCAAAAAAACTGTCAAGCAAAGCATCATCAACAACATCGCATTTTTCAGCAACAGGATTGTTAAGCATTCCCAATAAAGGCTTTACAAGGCTCTCTATCCTTTCCTGGTAAGCTAAAGCTACCCTTACGCCTGAATCATTAAGCGCCTTTGCAATATGCCAAGCTATGCTTTGGTCATTGGCAACTCCAAAAACAACTGCTTTTTTTCCTTCCAGATTAAAATTAGCCATCTTTTTTCCACCTTTTAATTTCTCTTTGAGCTGCTTTAATTTTATTTTTGCAGGGTAAATTGCCTGGTAAGCCCTGAACTTCAGGGGCATTTTTTTCTTATCTGACATATACAAAAGGATTATCTCCTTATTTATAAATATTGAGGCTTGAATACTGAAAGCTTTTTAAGCTAAATAAGAATACCCAAAATGATTTCACCATGGTTGAGTTGTCACAGAAAAGATGTTTTGTAATGGACACATCCTTATTTATTAGCTATGTAAATGGGGAATTATGGGCAAATCATGCTGCATACCAAACAAACTATCCTCCTTGCCCTATTTTAGTGCCGTTAGATGTAAAGAGAGAGTTTAAAAAATACGCAATGTCTGCGAGTAATGAATGCCAAATACCCCTAGCCGACAGAGATATAGAAAAGCTGGTCATCCAAGGCAGGCTTTCAGTGACTGATACTAGGTATAGCGATGAATTTTCTGATGGGATTGACCGGCTAACTAAGGAGAGAGTCTATCTTAGAACCCCAAAGAGTCTTTCAGTAGTGGATAAGAAGCTTGTGAAGATAGTAGAAGAGAGCCTTCTGGATGGGAAAGATGTCTGTGTCGCCACGGCAGATAAGGATGTGGAAATAAGCTCAAGAATGATTGCAGACAAAATGGAAAAAAACATCACCATCTATAGCCCTTGGAATCCAATCATTCAAAATGACTTTTATTCCAGCATTGAAACTGTTATCAGTGAACATGTATACAGGCAACTTTATTATGCGGATATGGAAAGTTCACACAGAATGTACCTCGCTGTTGCTAAAGATGTCCATATTGGCGGGACTGCAGAAGCTCTTGTCTGTTGGGATTTTGCATTCGGTGTATATACCAGAGACAACATGGCGCCATTGCCAAAGATTGACGGAGTCTACTTTATTCCCGTAACCTTTGCGCGGCTGATCAAGGATGAAGAAAGATATAACACTGTATCCATAAGCATTGCCTCCGCAAGTATATATGCTGTGCACAATCGGGATTATCCGACTATTCTGAAAATCTTCACCAATACAAACCCGATGAGCAATACTGAAATAATTAAAATGATGCGGCTAAATAATAAAGGCAGGCTTCCCAAGAATTGGCTTAAGAATCGCCTGTTGCCCACTACAGATGGAAAGACATGTCGCAGAATTGACGACTGGCATTTAGCAATTCACAATAAGCTTTCAGTCGGAAAACTGGAAAAATTAAGAAAAGATCTGGCTAAGAGCGCATAGTCATAGCCCCTTCGCGCAAAAAAATCCAGCTCCCAACAGCCCAATATTGGTATTCAAAACAAGGTATATTGGAGTCTTTTTCAGAAGCTCCTTTACCCGGTAATTACTCTCAAAAGCCTTTACAAATTCTTTGTCAAATATTTCCTTATTGATATTTGAAATATTCCCTACAAAATACAGCCCTCCCAAAGGTATGGCGTCAAGGGCGCAGTTTTTTGCCAGCCTTGCAAAATAATTTTTGTAGATTTTGAATGTAATGCTGCACGTCTTGTCATGATTTCTATATTTTGATATTATTTCAGGGCTGTAATCACTGTTTTCAATCTCTTTTGAGAATTTTGAGTCATTGAATTTTTTTACTTTTTTTAGGAAAAGGTAAATGCTGCTCAACCCATGGCCTGCCACTAATTCATCATAGCTTATGCTTTCCTTAATCTTTTTTGTTTTTTTGATAAAATCAATTAATTCCATGTCAAATTTATCTTGGGCGGCAAAGTCGCTATGGCCCACTTCAGAAGGCATCGGCACATACAGCTTTTTTTCCTCGTTAAAGACAAGCGTTGCTTTCCCTATCCCAGTTCCAGGGCCTATGACAACAATAGGCGCTTTTTGGACTTTCCTTGCGCTTTTTATTGTTTTTATATCCTTTTTTTCCAGCAGATTTATGCCATAGCCTACTGCCTCAAAATCATTCATAAGGAATATTTTTTTCAGCTTTGTGTTTTTCAAAAGGCGGTTTTTGTCAACATTCCATTTTAGCTTTGTGATAATGCATTTGTTCCTTTTCTCAGAAATCATGCCGGCAACCCCGAAGCATGCTTTTTCCGTTTTTATTTTGTATTTTTCGCCAATATAAGAAAGGACATAATTGACTGGCTGCTCCAATGAATTAAGCTCGCTGCTTCCAAAATGAAAAGCGAGAAGCAAACGCGCTTTTTTGCCTTTGATGCCGAATACTGCCAGTTTTGTGTTTGTTCCGCCAATATCCCCCGCCAGAATAAATGAATTGTAATCTTTTTTGCTGAATTTTTCATGTTCTTTAGATTCAAATTGCATTTTAGTTGATATTTTTTGACAAAGTTTATTAATTTATTGAAATTTTAGCAAAATATTTAAAAACGATAATTATCGTATGTTAATATGTGGGTCATGAAATTAAAGCTGGAATCCAAGAACCAGTTTCTTGGAAGAATGGCAATAAAGCATAAGGTTTCAATGACTGGCTATCCTCTTTCTTATTACAAGGATAATAAATGGGTTTATTTGATTCAATGCGGCTTTATGTTCGGAAATGAAAAAAACAAAAAACAGCTATATAAGGACATTAAAAAGCAGCCTGAATTGGTCGAGTTGGAAGTAAAAAATGATTTTGCATTGCTTGTTACAAAACAGCCTTTGTTTACAGAGCCAGTCTGGAACCCAAAAATAATAAGGCCAATGCCTGTTGTAATAAACCATAGGGAAAAAAAGCATACATGGCACCTTGCAAGCTTTGACAAGAAAATACTTATGGAAGTTTACAAGTTTGCAAAAAAATACCTGGGAGTAGAAATGTTAAAATTCAAGGAAGAGAAAATATCAAATATCTCAATAACTCATTTATTGCCTGAATTAACTGAAAAGCAAAAACATGCTATGGGATTGGCAATTCAGTATGGCTATTATGATTACCCAAAAAAGATTGAATTAGAGAAATTAGCAAAAATCATGAAAATCTCATATTCTACATTCCAGGCGCATCTGAGGAAAGCAGAGGGCAGGATAGTGCCCCAAATCTATAAAGAGCTTTAATTCTTGGTAAAAAGACGATATATGTCGCTGGAAAATTGATATAGTCCTATAGTTCTTACTGCCTAGTAATTATAAATAGATGATTAATATGTTTGGAAACAAAAAATTTCAAAAACTAGTAGAAATTTTGCAGAGGGAAGAAAAATTATTTCCAATAGATTTCCCCAATCATTTTGGTACTAAGTGGATTAAGCCATTAAGAGAAAAAATACTTGAAGAACGAGGAAGAGGGTCAACAGAAACAATTGATTTTTTTGAAGAACACTTTAACAATCTGGAAGTTAAGGGATTATTAAGATTGAAACAGCCTCAAATCACCGATTATAGCAATTTACTTGGATTAAGAAGTGGAAAAGTATATGGATTAGAGTTAAGGCTTATGGGACCAAGTGGTTCTCATAAAGATATTGCAATTGCTTCTCTTTTAGCCATGAAATTGATGACTAGAGGATTACCAATAGAAAGACTCAATACGCTGGTAGACTCAGGTATTGCCAATTCTCTTAATGCTGTTTATTCATACTCAAAGAATTTTGGATTGAAAGGAGTTTATTATATTCCTGAAGATACGCCGAAGAGTTTAGTACCCGAGGGTCAGAATTTTGAGGTAATTGGAGTCTTATTGCCTAATGAGCAGGGACGTGATAAAAAAAATGCAACATACCGAGCTTTGTTGAGAAAACTTCAAGAACCAAGTTTTAGAGAAAGAGCTTTTTACCTGGGCCATGCAGAATTGGGTTTTTTTTCAACTTATCCAATAGGTAGAAGTTTTGTAAGCTTATTTGAAAGAGAAGGGATTGTTCCAGAAATATTTTTAACTCCGGTTGGCGCAGGGACTACTTTAGTGGGAATTGGAGAGCCTCTGCAGAATGCGTATGGAACTGAAATCGTGATTGGAGAGTATATAGAGTTCACCCCGGTAAAAAATAGAATTCCTGATAGATTCAAGGGTATAATAAACGATTACCCAGAAATAATACTTTCAGAAACTATATTAAATACAAAAGGAAAATATTCATCAGCAAGAGGGATAATTTCAAGACAGCTTCAATTAAATCCATTCATTCCAGAAGATTTCTGGGAGAAAGTAAGTGGAATTTATCATATAGCTCCAAACATAGATGGCGCAGTTTTGGAATATTTGCATGATAAAGGTTTTGATATTGGATTGACGAGTGCTGGAGCCCTATCAATTGCGAGTAGAATAGCAGCTAAAGAGGGTAAAACTATTGTCGTTCCTATATTTGAAAGATTTAGAGATTATAGGCCCAATAATTAGAATAAACATTTATTAACAAGTTCTGCATTATCCATGCTTATGGAGCATAAGAAAATATTGAAATACCTTTACAGCCTTGACTCAAGCAAAGTGAAGCTGGGACTGAAGAATATTAAAGCTTTGCTAAAAAAATTGGGCAATCCTGAAAAAAGGCTGAAAATAATCCATGTTGCAGGAACAAACGGAAAAGGCTCTGTCTGCATGATGATTTCTTCAATTTTGCAGGAAGCTGGCTATAAAGTAGGCGTTTACACAAGCCCTCACCTGAAGAAATTCAATGAAAGGATAAGGATTAATGATAGATTAATAACTGACAAGGAAATTTTAGGCTATTACCTTAAGATAAAGCCGAAAATAACAAGCCAGAGCTTTTTTGAAATAACAACGGCAATGGCTTTTCTTTATTTTTATGAAAAAAACGTTGATTTTGCTGTTTTGGAAGTAGGCTTGGGCGGAAGATTGGATGCAACAAATGTCGCAAATCCATTGGCAAGCGTTATCACAAATATAGGATTAGAGCACACCGATATTTTGGGCAATACCATTGAAAAAATTGCCTATGAAAAGGCATGCATCATCAAGAGAAATGTGCCGATAGTCACTGGGGCAGAAGGAAAGGCCTTAGATACAATAAAAAAAACGGCAAAAAAAAGAAATGCCCCATTAATTTTGAATAAAAAATATAAAAAAAACAGAAACAATACTTTCAATATTAATAATTATAAAAATTTAAAATTAAATAATTTAAAGGGGGACTTCCAGCTTGAAAATGCCTCAACAGCCCTAACGGCAATAGAAGCATTAAATAAATTCCATAATCTAAAAATTAATAAAAACATTATTAAAAATGGACTTAGGAATGCGAAATGGGAAGGAAGGTTTGAGTTCTTAGGAAGAAATATCTTGATTGACTGCGCGCATAATCCCTCTGGATTTGAGGTTTTAATTAAGGAAATAAAAAAACTGGATTATAAGAAATTGATTCTTGTTACAGGTTTGATGAAAGACAAGGACATTGAAAAAATAATAGAAATGCTCAATCCTGTTGCTGATTATTTTATTATAACGAAAGCGAAAAATGAAAGGGCTGCAGAGCCGGAATTCATTTCTCAATTTATTAAAAAGCCATTTAAGATAATAAAAAACCCGAAAAATGCATTGAAATACGCGAAAAATATTGCAGATAAGAAAGACTTGGTGCTTGTTGCAGGCTCTATTTATGTTGCCGGGGAGCTGTTATAGCTCGGTTTTATGTTACTTTTGACTAGTGGCAAAAAACGAAAGCTTTATAAGCCATAATTTAATTCTAATGAAGAGGTGGAACATTTTGGTAGTACAACTTATTAAACATTCATTTGAGATTCCTCCTTTGGAGGAACTTGCTTTAGAGTCTAATGGCAAACCATTTTTTACTAGTACTTCCCATGGGTTACAATTAGAAAACCAAAAAACTTTATGGGAAATATACATCAGAACAGGATTGCCTCTTCCAGAAGGGCCAATTTTGGATGCAGGAGCCGGTGATGGTATACTCTTTGCTATTGCGCCCCATATGGTCTTTTCTAGACAAGACATAGGCAGAAGAACTATTGTAGGTGTTGATATAGATAAGAATAAAGTTTGGAAAGCAAGACAAGTTGCCAATACAGTCAGTGAGAATTATCGACAAAAAACAGGGCTTTCTTTGGTATACCAAGTTCAAGATCCGCAAGACCTGGCAGAGATGGACACAAAAAATTTGATTTTTTATGGACAAAAAGCCAATATGCCAAAATTTGCAATGGTATGGTCAAATTCCATGTTTCATTGGATTAAAGAGCCTAGACAAAAATACGCAGCCTTGGAAAAGTTTTATTCTGTGATGAAAGAAGGAGGAGTTCTTTGCATAAGCATGTCCTCTGGGGGCACGGCTCGGGATTTCAGAGCTGCATATATTAATGTCTTTAAAGGCTTAGGTTTTTATGATATCCACGCCAACGAACAAGGCTTCCGAGTTCAAGATTTTGAGGATGACCCAATAGGCAGCAGGCCTTTAGATGAGATTGTAAATATGATTGAAAGTAACGGTTTTCAAGTTGTTTCCTCAGTTACTTTACAAGAGAGTATAGCTTATAATGATCCGAGGGAGTATTCTAAGGCAGTTGAAACATATGGCCAGGATGCATTTTTGAGATCCGTGCCACATTATGGCAAAGAAAGAAAAGCCCATATATGGAAAGAAATTGAGAAAGAATTTATTAGGATTATAGGCAAGGGTAAATGGAAGGAGGGTCAACCGTGGGAGTACAGCCAGTTTAATAACTATATAGTTGCAGTTAGGAAAAAATCTAAAATGCCACCTAAAAAAATAAGCCACTATGACCTCACATCGATATTAAATGAGCAATTTATAGCGCTAGGCTATAACAAAATTCTCATAGGTGATGATTATGAAATAATGGTGCATCTAGAAGGAAATGAAAAAGAAATTGAAAAAGAATCAACAGTTGTAGATGTTCAGGGTATATTAAGAGAGGTGTTTACTTACGCAGCAAAATACAGAGCCCAAAATGGACAAATTCCATGTATAGTGAAATATGAAAAATTAGATAGAATGTGTCTAGAATTAGAGATAAGCGTAAAAACTAACAAAGATTTACCTATTACAGGCATAATTAAGAAAAATTTTCTAGACTTATTAAACGAGCAAGGCGTCGTTATTGAACATAAAAGGATAGATTCGGAAATAACCTCTGTTTATAAATTTAAGATACCCTTATAATAATTCATTTCAAATTCTTACTTATAGTAAAACTAAAAGTACTTCCTTCACCCAATTTTGATTTTACACGAATGTGGCCGCCATGAGCTTCAATTAAATGCTTTATAATAGCTAATCCCAAACCAGTTCCCCCGACTTTCCTAGTCATTTTATTGTCAACTTGCTGGAATTTCTCAAAAATTTTTTTCAAATATTTTTTCGCTATGCCGATTCCTTGATCTGTAATCTCAATCTGAATATTATTAGAATTTTCCTTTACAACTATTTCCAAAGTTGTATTTTTATCTGAAAATTTAATTGCATTGCCAATAAGATTATTGAATATTTGTTTAATTTTATCAGAATCTGCCTTTATAATTGGCAGTTTAAGGGGCATCGAAATGTGAATTTTTATATCTTTAGATAGAGCCATGTTTTGAATTTCTTTCTTATAATTATTCAGAAAATCCAAAAGGTCAAAATCATCAAAAATTAACTGCATTCTTCCTTCTTCTATCTTTGAAATATCCAGCAAATCACTAATAAGTCTTGTTAACCTTTGACTCTCACTTTTTACAATTCCCAAAAATTCTTTCTGTTCCTCATTTATTGTGCCTGCATCTCCATCATGAATCAATGAAACGTAACCTTGTATGCTTGTTATTGGTGTCCTAAGTTCATGAGATACAGTAGATACAAAATCTGATTTTACTTGATTTAGCCTTTCTAATTCTTTATTAGCACTTCTTAATTCTGTAGTCGCTCTATCAACTTTTTCTTTCAGTTCTATATTAAAATTTTTGATTTTATTATACATCTGAGCATTTCTTATTGAAACAGTCACTTGGTCAGCAAGGGCGGATAAATATACTAAATCTTCTTTATCAAAGGCATTTAATTCTCTACTTTCGACATTCACCACACCAATAACCTTGCCTTCGACTTTTAACGGAACGCTAATTTCAGATTTAGTTTTTAGAGATTGTTTTTTATAAAATGGAACTTTTGATACATCATTGGTTATAACTGGTTTGCCGGTTTTAGCTACCATACCACAAATGCCTTCCCCAATATCAGCACCATAATCTTCTATTTCCATCGGCGTAAATCCTATTCCTGCCCTGGAATACAACCTATTGTTTTCTATCAAGAGTATAGCGCAAAAGTCATAATTTAATTGTTTAGACATAAAATGCAGGAATCTACTAAAAATTTTATCCAGATCCAAACTTGAATTTATAACTTTGCCTATTTCATTTATAATTTTCAATTTTTGGTTTGATTGAGCTAAAAATTTGTTTATAGTAGCATTTTGGATAGCAATAGCTGCTTGATCAGCCACGGTTGACAGTAAAAATAAATCATTTTCATCAAAAGCGTTTAATTTTTTACTTTCTACATTTAAAACACCCTTTACATTATCTCCTATTTTTAAAGGCACTGCCATCTCGGATTTTATACCTCTTCTTACTGGGATGTATCTTTTATCTTTTGTTACATCATTGATTATCTGCGGTTTACCGTTTTTAGCAACATAGCCTGTAACGCCTTCATTAACCTTAATATAGTAATTTTTATCATACTTTTTTGGATGTTTATAAGCTGCTTTCAGAAATAATTTATCCCCCTCTAATAGCAATATTGAAAAATTATCATAATTTAATTTCTTGACTACTAAATTTAATATATTTTTTAAAATTTTATCTAATACTAAAGTCGAATTAATGATATTCCCTGTTTCGTATATTATAGAAAGATTTTCATTTGTATGTCTTAAACTAAAAAGCAATTTGGAATTCTTTATTGATATAGCCAATTGATCGGCTAATGCAGTTACAATCTTCAAATCCTCATTATTAAAAGCATTTTTTCTCCTGTCCTCCAAGTTGAAAACTCCTATAAGTTCGTTGCCTGCTATAATCGGAACCGCAAGTTCCGAACCAGTCATTAAACGCTCCCCAAATTTAATGTACCTTTTATCTTTACTTACATCATTCACCATTTCTGGCATTTTAGATTTGGCTACACTGCCCGTTATACCTTCCCCTATTTTAATCCTAATTTTCTCTACTTGTTTTTCAGGCAATCCATAAGCGGCTTTTACCGCAATAAATTCTTCTTCCCTGAGAAGTATGGAGCATAAATCATAGCCCAACTGCTTCACAGCATCAACAACATAATTTAGTATTTTATTTATATTTAGGGGAGAATTTATCGCTTTTGCAACTTCAAGAAGAATCTTCAGTCTTTTTTCTTCTGATTTTGTTTTATTTATAGCCATTTGCTCTATATTAAGTTATTGTATGTATTCCTTGACCTTCGCAACCAGCTCGTCCTTGTCAAAGGGCTTTGTTATGTAGTCTATTGCTCCTGAGTCAATGCCCTTCATCTTGTCCTTGAACTGGGCTGCCGAGCTGAGCATTATTATCGGTATGTCTTTTGTTTCTTTCGCTGCAGTCAGTATCTTTGCAACCTCAAAGCCGTCCATATTCGGCATCATCACATCTAGAACTATCAGGCCGGGCTTTTCCCTTTTGGCCATTTCTATGCCCTCCTGCCCTACAAAAGCCTGCATCACTTCAAAGCCGTTTTTTTCCAGAATAAACTTGACAAGCTTTGAGATGTGCGGCTCGTCCTCAACAACCAGAATTTTTTTCTTCATTTTATCCCTCCCGGATTTGTTTTAATTTTTGGCTTAAACTGCCGATATCGCCTTTATCCAGTTTTTTAATTTCCAATTGGATTAACGGCAGCTGCTCTATCTTCCCTTTAGCGCCGGTTTTCACAATAACATTCTTTTTGAGGTCTATACTCTCGTAGTCAATATCATAGAAAAATGGGATTGTGGACTTAAATTCGCTTTGAATATTGTCCAGAACATTTTTCGCATCCTTGTCGTCAATTGCCATGACAAAATTGTTTTCCTCGTCATGCCCGACAAAATTTTTATTGCTTAGCCTCTCCATGCTGTGTGTTATCATCTGCGAGGCTAGCCTGATAAGCTCGTTGGTTTTTGAATAGCCGTAATTTTTTTTGTATGGCTCCAGGTTTTTGAAAAACAAATAAAAAAATTCCATGTCCCCGTCTAATTTTTTAAGCTTGTTCAGGACATAATAAAATGTCGGCAGATTTGTAATCTGGTTTCTCTCTCTTGCCTCTTTACTGACAAAAGTTTTCACCCTGACTCTTAACTCATTGGGCTCGAACGGCTTTGTAAGGTAATCGTCGGCGCCTGCCTTTATCCCAACTATCTTGTCAGTCATCTCTGTTTTTGCAGTCAGCATTATAATTGGGATCTTCTTTGTCAGCGCATTGCTTTTCAATTGCCTGCAAACCTCAATGCCGTCAACCTTTGGCATCATTAAGTCCAGAATTATCAGATCAGGCATTTCCTCGCTTACTTTTTCCAATGCCTCCCTGCCGTCTTTTGCTTCAATAATATCATATTTTTCCTGCCCAAGTATAGCCTTAACAAGCCTTCTGATATGCTCTTCATCTTCAGCAATGAGGATTTTTTTCCTTTTTTCCGCAACTGCCCATAGCTTTGCTTTGCCTATCTCCCTGAAAGCGACCCTATTTTGCAGGTTCATCATCTCAAGGTATTTTGCGGCAGTCGCCCTTGTATGCCCTGTAGCGCCTGAAATCTCGGTTATGGAAGCGCCCTCGGGTTTCGCCCTCAGAAACTCCATAATATCATTTTCTGCCCCCATAACAAATGGATATCAAGAACTATTATTTAAGTTTTTCTATATTGTGGCTCAATATTGTACTTCAAAAGCGAAAAATTTATATACTTGCTGGAGTTTGTGATTCATTATTGAATCTCAATAATGACGTTCGTAAAAATGGCTGTGAGTGCTAAAAAATGCTGCAAAACCAAAAAACGGCAACTTATGCCCTTTTTAAGGACAATGAAAGGCTTTTAGGGCTTTTTTTTGCCAAAAATAACCAAATAATTGAGATCCAGAGGATAAGAATAATGAGTGCAAACAACAAAAAGATTGTAATCGAGGTGGATAGTATGGAATTAAAGCTTGAATTAATCAATCCTGAAGACAAAATGGAAGAATTTTTGGAGAAATGATGATAATTTGGGGGTGCATTAAGAATTGAAGTAGCTGTGGCAGGACAAGGTTTGGAAAGTGAAGTAGGAAGTGTACCAAATCCGAAAGAAGATGTTCACTTGTGTGATCTTTTGGAACAGTTGAGATTAGGGCATAATCCAATACTAGATTTGGACCAGTCTAATGGCATGCCTCATTTAAAAGATGCTGAAACACTATACGAAAAGCTGGGGCAGGACTCAAAATCAGTTTATGTTGTAGTTGATAATTCACTTTACTTCCTCAATTTTTATCGCGAAAAAAAAGAGAATTGGGGCAAAGTAAAATGTGAAGTGCATATCTTTAATTACATAAGGTTTTTAGAGCATGTTTCTGGAGAAGAGAAGAATCGTAGTATAATTATGCCTTATAAGAAAGATGATGAAGTGCCTCTTCAACCTATGGTTGGGAGCAATCTGCTTAGAAAATCATATCATACAGCCCCCGATGGAAAACATATTGTTGCTTATGTTTTTGCGAATAATAGGGAAGCTGGAAACAGAAGTTGATGGTCAGTTTTGATTGACGGATCCATTTATGTTACGAGCAGGGTTATTTAATCAAAGCCCGTATTCGTGTATGTAAATTGGGCGGCCGCCAAAAGTAACATCTGAGGCTGACTCTAAATTTGGGTTTTTCCAACATTCTTTTCTGGACTGGTAAGATACAATTTCGCCGGAAATAAAGGGGCAGTCCGTGAATATCACTATACTCTCCCTTACAGTTGTTGCTCGCTTTTCCACTTCTTTAATAATCCAGTAAACATCAGCAGAATTAACAGCCTCAAATAACCTCATTCCAAACTTCCCTGATTCGCTTAAATGCGCCCTTACAAAACCGGCAATGTCATTTGTCACAATATCATTAACCATATCGCTAGCATGCAAAAAGTCATGAGTTTATAAAAATTGCTAAATACTACCCGTACAAGTTTAAAAGTCAGTAGAAACCTTTTTAAACATATTATCTATCTTAAACCATGTGATTAACGTGGGGAAGTCTGACTCTGAGCTGATAAATATTAGCGGAATGAATGACAAAGAGCTGCAAAATTTTATGCAGCATAATGCAATTTCTTTAAAGGCTGGCGAGGCAAGGAAAGCTGCAAAATTGATTGGGAGAAACCCTACTTTAACTGAATTGCATATTTTCAACATACAGTGGAGTGAGCATTCAAGCTACAAAAGCAGCAGAAATACATTAAAAATGCTGCCTACTAAAGCCCCGAATGTCATTCTTGGCCCTGTTGAAGATTCCGGCATAGTGGAATTGGGAGAAATCAACAATGAAAGGTATGGAATTGTTGTAAGCCACGAATCCCATAACCATCCTTCTCAGGTAGTTCCTTACGAAGGCGCTGCAACTGGCATTGGAGGCATTTTAAGGGATGTCTTGTGCATGGGGGCAAAAATCATTGCAACAGCAGACCCCTTAAGGTTTGGAAATTCTTTTGGAAAAAACAAAAACAAAGTAAAGTATATTGCAAATGAAGTAATCAATGGAATTGCAGGCTACGGGAATGCTGTCGGGATTCCTAATCTTGCAGGCGATATTTACCTTAATGAAAGCTTTGATGACAACTGCCTTGTAAATGTTGTTTGTTTGGGCTTAGTAAAGGAAAAAGACATTATACACAGCTATGCCCCAAAAAATTCAGAAGGCTATGATATAATTATAGTTGGCAAAGCAACCGACAACAGCGGTTTTGGAGGGGCTGCCTTTGCATCATTGATTCTGGATGAGGAGGCAAGGGAGTCAAACAGAGGTGCAGTGCAAGTGCCAGACCCTTTTTTAAAAAATGTGATTATAAGGGCAACTTACAGGGTTTTTGAAGAGGCAAAGAAAGATAATGTTAAATTAGGATTTAAGGATATGGGAGCAGGAGGCATTATGTGCTCCACTTCGGAATTGTGCTCAGACGCGGATTATGGGGCTTTTATTGATTTGGACAAAGTGCATGTTTCTATGGACATTCCACCTTTTATGATAATCAATTCAGAAACGCAGGAAAGGTTCACATGGATTTCCCCACCAAGCTTTACCCAAAGAATTTTAGAGATTTATAATGAAGAGTTTGAATTGCCTAATATTGCTGAAAATGCAAGAGCATCTGTTATTGGAAAAGTGACTAAAGAGCAAAATTATGTCGTAACCCATAAAGGCAAAATAGTCTGCAATGTCCCGATTAAAGCTATAACTGCAGGGATAAGGTATGACCGGGAAGCAAAAAAGCCAAATAGGAATTTTAAAGAGCCAATGATAAAAGAGAAAAATAATTATAATGAAATCTTATTGAAAGTTTTGTCAAACCCCAGCGTAGCATCAAAGGCAAAGTGCTTCAGCCATTATGACAAGAATGTCATGGGCAATGCAATTATAGAATCCGGCCAGGCAGATGCAGGATTAATCAAAGCTGCCGAAGGAAGCAAGTATGGAATAGCTTTATCTGTTGACAACAACCCGAAATACGGAAGGATTGACCCTTATTGGGGAGCTGCTAATGCAGTTGCAGAATCAATGAGGAATGTCGCGGCAATAGGCGCAATTCCTTCTGCTTTAACTGATTGTTTGAATTTTGGAAATCCGGAAAAGCCGGAGGCATTTTACGATTTTAAGGAAAGTGTAAGGGGCATCGCTGATGCAGCTGGCAAAATCAATTATTATAAAACAAAAAATCCAGTGCCCGTTATCTCTGGGAATGTAAGCTTTTACAATGAAAGCAAGTCTGGAAATGCAATCGACCCAAGCCCGATAATTGCCTGCATTGGAGTTATGAAAGACTATAGCAAAGCAATTACGATGAAACTGAAGAAAGCAAACAGCACTTTATTTTTAGCTGGAGAAAGGAAAGACGAATTAGGAGGAAGCGCTTATTATGAGATTTTTAATCAGATTGGAAAAAATGTTCCTCAAATTGATTTTGAAAGAGAGAAAGGCAGGATTTATGCGGTAATTGAATGCATAAGCAATGGGTTGTTGTTAAGCTGCCATGACATAAGCGATGGTGGCATGGCTGTGGCTATTGCGGAAATGATTTTAGGAGGAAATGCAGACGGCATTATAGGTGCTGATATTAACTTCAATTACCCTTACTTGAGAAATGATAAAATCCTTTTCTGCGAAAGCCCTGGGTTTTTTTTTGAAGTTGAAGACAAAAACATAAAAAAAGTCCAGTCAATATTCAAAAAATATAATTTATTAATCCATAAATTGGGAAAAACAACAAATAAAAAATCATTAACTATCATAAATTCAAATAAAAAAATCATAGATTTGAGCATTGATGAATTAAGAAAAGCATGGACATCAGGATTTAAGGAGGCTTTGGAGTAAATGGTAATAGAAAAGATAATGCCAGAAAAAAAGGGTGTAAAATTCGATATTGATATGTTTATTAGAAAATTAAGAATTGGTATTGAAGATACCTTATTAAAGTACCCCCCAATCTTAAATGAACAAACAGACTCAGCAGTATTTGTCAAGATAAGGGAAGATTTAGAAACAACATTGTCCCGAGGAGTTTCAAAGCATCTACAATATTTTAATAGAATTTCGGACATTAACCCAGACTACATACTTCCAATTCAAAAAAAAGTGGAAGAAATCATTCCCAAATATATTGATATAGTCACTGTACTGCAAAGAAAAAAGAGGGAATATGAAAAAACTAGGCTAGAATCATTTGGAAAATCTGCTACTGGAATAGCTTTTGCAGCATATGGGGTCCTAGAATTATTCTATCAATGGCAATATGGAATTTCTTTTACAAAAAATTTAATTCAGGGTGGTGAAGAATTCTCTAAATATGTCTCCACTCTTTTCTTCACAGAACTTGGTGCTGCCTTATTAACAACATTTTTTTATATGGCATTAGACGGAATGTTCTCAATACAAAGTAAGTTAGTTAGAGGGTCTCCTAGAGAAGCCAGAAATCAATTTTTAACTGGCAGGAGGGAAATTCTTGATAAAATAGGACAAGCCTACGAAACAATTGCAAAAGATTATACCCAAAATGCAAAAACCTAGCATAGCAGTAATTTACTTCCCGGGCAACAACTGCGAGGAAGAGACTTTAAGAGCTGTGATAGCCGCAGGTATGCGGGGAAAAATACTTAACTGGAACACCAAGGAAAATTTAGGCAGCTATGACGGGTTTGTCATTCCGGGCGGATGGGCTTATGAAGACAGGATAAGGGCTGGAGTAATTGCTGCAAAAGACCCCGTTATGGGCATCATAAGGCAGGAAGCTGAAAAAGGAAAGCCTGTTTTGGGAATTTGCAATGGCGCCCAGGTTTTGGTTGAGACAGGAATTATTCCAGGCCTAAAAGATAAGGTTGAGATGGCTCTTGCGCCAAATAAAAACCCTTTTGTTTCAGGCTATTACAATGCATGGGTTTACATTAAAAACACTGCAAATAAAAAAAATGCATTTAACAGCTTGTTTAAAAAAGATGAGATTCTGCACCTTCCAGTTGCGCATGGCGAAGGCAGGTTTGTAACAAAAGACAAAGCATTAATTAAACAATTAATAAAAAATAAACAAATAATATTCCAGTACTGCACAAAAGAGGGAAAGATTGAAAATAAGTTTCCAATTAATCCAAATGGCTCTATGCTTAATATAGCGGCAATTTCAAATAAAAAAGGCAATGTCATTGCAATAATGCCACATCCTGAAAGGGCAATATGGGAAAGGCAGTATCAGGATTTTAAAAAATCAGATAAAAAAATGAATACTATCAAAATATTTGAATCAATAAAAAACTATATTTTGGAGAAATAAAATGGGAGTGGGTTTAGCCGAAGAATTGTATGTTGGAGATGGCGCAGGCTTAGGCAGAAAAACCGAGGTTTTATACATTGCCGTGCACCCTTTCAAAACACAGATTCATCCTCACATAAGACACGAAGATGGTGTCAGCACCGTTGCAAACTTGCGTTCCATAGAACTCCCTGATGATTATATGCGCCAAGCGCTTTTGGGTATAGAAGACCCTATGCTGATACTCCATGATAAAAGGTCATTGGAGCAAGCCCGCTCACTGTTTGATATTTACCTGCCTGTAGGGCAAAGGTATTTGGTGCCTGCCTTTTCCGGGGCTTGTATGCCTGTTGGAGGCTTGCAGGAGCTTTTTGGTTATGCAAAAAGAATGGAGCCAAGTTTAGTGAGGCTATTCAGCAGGACATGTACGGGGCAGGACCAATTCCAAAAAGTCCCGGAAAGTTTAATGGAGCTTGCTTTCATATTCCAGCATCAATTTCGGGATATAACAATAAATTTTGGAATAAGATAGATCAAAATGCCAACAGCAGAATTATTTGTCAGCCTGAAAGTGCCAGACAATGTGGCGATAACAGCCTTTCATACATTGGAGAGGATGGGCTACAAGAAGCTGAAAAAATTGGAAAGAAAGGGTTATTATAAATTTGATTTTTTTGGGGATATTAAAAAATTTCAGAGTGAAATAAGCAAAGTGGATATTTTAATCAATGCGAACAAGCATCAATTAAGTTTTGAATTAGAAAAAAACAATAAAAAAAATAATATCAAAAAAATAAATATACTTGTGCAGGATTTGGATGATGGGAAAGGATTATTGTCAACCTTAAAAAACAGATTAGGATTTAAAAATATGAAAAATGCTGAAAAAGGCGTATTGTGCTGAAAAAGGCGTATTGTGGGCTTTAAGCATTGATGCAGATGAGGAAAATGCAAAAAACACTGCAATTGAAATAGCAAAAAGCTTATTAATGAATGAAAATTATCAGAAATTCAGGATTTTAAGCTAAAAAATGGCACAATCTTCAAGTCAAACTGCAGCACCTGTAGAATACTATACTGTAACTACGAAAAGCCCGGCTATAGCCAGAGAATTAATTAAAATTTTAAAAGAGGATGGCCTTAAAGCGCATGCAAATGGCGATGGCAGTCCCTCTGCTTTGGATATAGAATTTACTAATTTTCCAGAAAGAGTTGTTAATTCGGCTGAAAGAATTATTGCGGATTATCAGATTCATGATATAATAAAGTTTGTTGAAGGAAAAGAAAGAGCAATAAAATATGATTAAAATGCCAAAAATACTTGTTTTGTTCGCGTCAATATCGGATAATGAAACATACGATCCAATACTTAAAATTCTGAAAAAAAATAAAATAAGCTTTGATTTTAAAATCTATTCGGCGCATAAAACCCCAGATGAGGTTGAAAAGACAGTACAAGGGGAT
>JAGVXV010000036.1 GCA_018303625.1 Candidatus Woesearchaeota archaeon | reverse complement strand
TTCCATTGACTCTTTATGGCTGATTCTTGGGAATTTATAATCAATATTAGCATTGAGCACTTTTTTCATCAGATGCTTATACAGGCCTTCAACCATCTCTAAAACATCATCAGCAGTTACAAAGCTCATTTCCATGTCTATTTGGGTATGCTCCGGCTGCCTGTCAGCCCTTAAATCCTCATCCCTCAGGCAGCGGGCCATTTGGTAGTATCTGTCACATCCGGAAGCCATCAAAATCTGCTTGTACAGCTGCGGGCTTTGGGGCAGCGCATAAAACTTGCCAGGATTTACCCTTGAAGGCACAATATAATCCCTAGCGCCTTCTGGTGTCGCGCGAACAAGCATCGGAGTTTCAATCTCAAGAAAACTGTTTTTATTCAAATACTCACGGGCAGCCTGCGCAGCCATGTGCCTTATAAGCAGATGCTTCTGCATTTTCGGCCTGCGCAAATCCAGGTAGCGGTACTTCAAGCGCAATTCCTCGCTCGCATCAACCCTGTCCTCAACCTCTATTGGGGGGGTTTCTGCTTTGCTTAAGGCTTCAAGTTCGCCAACCAAAACTTCAATTTCCCCTGTTTTAAGCTTTAAGTTTTCAAGGCCTTCGCCCCTAGCGCGAACCTTGCCTTTTACTGCAATCACATCTTCTCTTCTTAGCTTTTCAGCCTCAGAATGCAGTTTTTTATCATGCTTTGGGTCAAAAACTATCTGGGTTAAGCCATACCTGTCTCTTAAATCAATGAAAATAATGCCCCCATGGTCTCTGGAGCTTTGAAGCCAGCCTGCTAAAACAACTTCCTTTTTAATGTCTTTTTTTGCCAATTCACCGCAGGTATGCGTCCTTTTCAATTTCATTTTCTTCCCTTTATCTTGATGTCAAAAACCAAATCCTCCAGTTTTTGCAGGTTCCACTTAATTGCATCGGACTTTTTCCTCAGCTCAGAATTCCTTAAATTAAATTTCAAAAACTCGCCGTAAATTTCCTCAACAAGCTCTTTTATTTCCAGCGCCTTTTTGAAGTTGTTTTTAATAACCTCATTCACAGCCTTTCTTCCAAGCTCTCCGGTTAAGTCGCACAAGCCCATCAAGTAATCATCAGTTGAGACCTTCAGGCTTGCTTTTGCCGGTATTTTCCTGCTTTTTATGAAATGGAAATATGCCAGAGCCTCTACATATTCCTGGTAGGCAGTCTTGTTTATGTTTGTGTCCAGATATACATTATTCCTGTCCAAAACAGACTTTTTTTTGCTTATCTGCTTTATGTAATCAGAGGCTTCTTTTATGTCATTCCTGTGCAGGCTGTAAATGACCCTTTTTGAAAGGTTTATAATTTCCCTTGAGAGCTGTATGACAAATTCCCTTCTTTTGTCAAAATTTTCAATTTCCTTCCTTATCTTTGCAAATTCCTGCTTGTTGAGCATTTTTATTGTAAACTCTGGATAATTTATAAATCTTATGGCACTGTATAAATATTTGGCTTTCTGAGGCAAATTTTCAAATCAGTGCTTCGCACAAATATTGTGCTCGGCTTTTTTTGCCTGCCACTAAAAAAAGCCGAGCCTGTTTATTCAGTAATTATTGAATGGATTCAAGGCAAAAATTAGTGGCAGGGCAATTTTTGCCGAGGCTATTTTTTGCCGCGAAGCGGTGGATTTAACCCTGACTCCATAATTCTGCCATATTTATTTTTGACCGAAAGATTTAAATACCAATCAATCGGAAAATAAATGCATGGTATCGGCATTCAGAGGCGTTGTGGATTTTTTTGGTGAGATAGGCCTTTTTGATGTTGTACTGCCTTTTCTCCTTGTTTTCACGGTTGTTTTTGCCATCCTTGAAAAGACAAAGGTTTTCGGGATTGAGGAAATTGAAGGCAAGAAATACACAAGGAAAAACCTCAATTCAATAGCGGCATTTGTGATTGCATTCCTTGTCATTGCATCAGCAAGGCTTGTTGAAATTGTTACAACAGTCTCTGCAAACATGGTTGTCTTGCTGCTGCTGGTTGTCCTGTTTTTGCTGCTTGTAGGCTCTTTTTACGCAGAGGGGGAAAAAAGTGTTTTCCTCGAGGGAGGCTGGAAGACCTTGTTTATGGCAATAGTCTTTATCGGCATAATTTTGATTTTCCTTGACGCTTTGGGCTTTCTTGAAGACACTCTCGACTTTTTAAAGGGAGGCAGGAATGAGGTTGTTGGCGCAATAATACTGCTTGTTGTGATTGTGATATTTGTCGGCTGGATAGTGAAAGAGCCCCATGCAAAGGAAAAGAAATGACAAAATTTAAAAAGTTTGAATTAAATTACCAGTAAAAGGTTAAAAAAGGTGTTATGATGGTAAGCGAGGTATTCAGGCTTGAGGGATTTGGAAAGATTCTTGAGTCATGGGGCTTGATGGACGCACTTCTTCCCTTTTTGCTGATTTTTACCCTGGTTTTTGCAGTTCTGGAAAAAAGCAAAATCCTTGGAGAGGAGAAAAGAAACCTGAATTCAGCTATTGCCTTGATAATGGCTTTGATTGTCGTTATTCCCCACCTAACTGGAAATCTGCCTGCCGGCTATGATCCTGTATTGGTAATTAACAGCGCATTGCCTTCTGTTTCATTGGTTGTTGTTGCAATTGTAGCCTTAATGATAATGATAGGCGTTTTTGCGCATGAGAAGATTATGCTTGGCGCAACAATGCCGGGCTGGATAGCATTCATCTCAGTAATTTTGCTGATAATAATATTCGGCAGTGCTGCAGGATGGTGGGTTTCCGGCTTTGATGAATGGCTGGACAGCACATTCGGTTCGGATGCGCTGGCAGTTTTTATTATGGTAGTTGTGTTTGGAGTTATAATCGCATTTGTTACCGGAGGAGAAGGTGAAAGGGAGAAGGTTGGCGCTCTTAAGAGAATGGGATTTGATTTTGGAAAACTTTTTGGAAAATAAATTAAAAAATGGCAACTTTTCTTGATGTTACTGCCTTAGAAAGCTTCTCAAATATTTTTGTTTTTCTGTTTGTGTGGCTTGCTGTTTATGCAATCTTGACGTATACAAAAGTCCTTGGCCAAAACCAGTTTATTAACATACTTATCGGCTTGGTCATGGCTATTTTTGTGCTTTTCTCGCAACTGGCAACAAAAATTGTCCTTGACATAGTGCCTTGGATGGCTTTGCTGTTCGTTTTTATCATTTTGATAAGCATGGCAACGCAGTCTTTTGGCGCATCATTCGAGGCATCTGCATATGGCGGCTTGAAATATGTCCTTTTGGTTTTTGTCGTTATTGCGATAATAGTCGGCGCTTTAAGCGAGGTAAGGCAGAGCGTATCGGTGCCTGGTGACAATGAAACCTCAACGGACTTTGACAGGGATTTTTCGCAGACAGTAACAGTCTTTTTTCACCCGAACTTTTTAGGGGCTATGTTTTTGCTTGCTTTAGCTGTCTTTACAATCGCATTGCTTGCTTCCAAGCAGGCTTAGCTATAAAAATTTTAGATGTCTATGTTTTTTTCTATCTATAGAATTATCTCTTAGAAGGAGGAGGCGCTTTTTTTGACATCCTTTCAAGCCTGTTTACATTCTCTGTCAGGCTTGGCAGGACTTTCTGGAATACCTTTTCCATGGCCTTTATTTCCGTCCCGACATCAGTTATATTCTGGTCGTACTGGCCTATCTTGCCCAAAAGGCTTTTTTGCAAAGAGTCAATGCCTGCCTTTAGGCTGATGAGCTGCTGCTCCAGCACTGTTATGCGCTGCTCTGTCTTGTCTTTCCATTCAATTACCTTGGTTATGTCAGCCGAAATCTCTTTCCATTTTTCATCAATAATGGCTTCTGCAAGCTCTTCAATCCTTTCTTTTGGCTCAGGCATCTGGGCTTCCTCATAGCTTGGCGCCTGCTCCGGCATATAGTTTTCCATATAAGGCTGCTGTTGCTGCTCCATTTGGGGCATTTGGTATTGCGAGCCGCTGATATTCACCTGGTTAATTGCATTGAATATCTGGGAAGAATTATAGCCCTGGCTTTGCAGGTTCTGGATTACTTGATCATCTGTATAGCCCTGCTGCCTCATCGACATTACTTGATCTGTTGGCAAGCCGCCTGGCGCTGCCGCCTGCTGCTCGGGAATTTCTTTTTTTTTCTTGCCAATGCCAAACAAAGCCATAACGCACCTCTTTTTTGATTTATTCTATTTCAATTATGCTTATATAAAACTTTCTATTTGTTTTTTTCAAGCATATCCTTGACAATAGCCTCGACTTCATTCTGTGTAACGAACTTAACGGGGTTCCACAGGTTTATGTATTTTTCAAGTACCTTGACCTCGTCCCTTTTTGCCGCTGTCTTAAGCTCCTGCACCAGCATGAGGATTTTGTCTTTCACATCCGCAATTTCATTCCTTACCTCATTGATTTCGGAATTTATTGTTTTTATCTCTGTCGCAAAAGTCTTGTTTTTCTGCAGCATATTCTCTTCAGTTACCTGCAGGCTTCTCCTCATGTTTGTAAAGCTCTCTTCCAAAAGCCTCAGGCGCCTGCTTACATTGTTCAGGTCAGAATTTATGTTGCTCAAATCCGGCATCTGCTGCCTTGCCGCAAACATGTGCTTTTTCGGCGGAGGAGGCATTCCAAGGCTTGTTTCTACCATTTTATTTTGATCTTTAATTCCTTTTTGTCAAAAACCACCTTTCATATAAAGGTGGCATGCTGCTTATCGCAAATGTATTTGCGTGGTTTTTGATCACAGTCGGAATTCCATGATAAGATTCGTGGTTGAACTTTTGCGAAACCACTTATCATAGGTAAATGGAATTCCGATGTTTAAATACTTTTTTGTTAATCCTATTAAAAGTTATGTTAGCATAATACAGTAGTTATTCTGGCAAGGCCGGTAAATTCTGCAGTTTAGGCAATAATCCGGAGTTTTCTAATAGGCAAAAATAAGAAAAAATAAAAAAGAAAAGGATCTAAATAAATCCTGCTGCAAGAAACCTAGAATCTCTTTTTCTTAGCATAACAATCTTTGCAGTAAACTGGCCTGCCTTCCTGCGGCTTGAACGGAACTTCGCATTCCTGCCCGCATTCAGCACAAGTTGCTTTATGCATCTCTCGCGGCCCGAAGTCTCTCCTGAAACCACCACTGCCGCCTCTCTCAAACTGTCTCATTTTCTTTCCTCCATTATTTTAACATAAAAGAAAACGCTTGGTTTTCATTATGTTTTAGTATATGATAATACAGCTTATTTAAAAACCTTTGTATAGTGGGAGGGCAAAAACCGCATATTTGCCTGATTTTGACAAATTGCCTCTGCCTGCCTAAACAGAAATCTTTTTATATTTTCTTATGTTACCCAAATTAACTATTGTTAAAGACGAGGTGGTTTTTATGGCTTTTGAATTGCCTAAATTGAATTATGCGTATGACGCATTGGAGCCTTACATTGATGCAAAGACAATGGAAATACACCATACAAAGCATCATCAGGCTTACATTGACAAGCTGAACGGAGCAGTAAAAGGCACAAAGTTTGAGAGCATGGAAGTAAATGAGATTCTTAAAAAGATAAATGACGTGCTTGAAAACATAAGGACTGCTGTAAGAAACCATGGCGGAGGCCATAGCAACCATGCCTTTTTCTGGCAGATAATGGGGCCGAAAGCTGGCGGAATGCCGACAGGAAAAATTGCAGAAGCAATAAGCAAGGCCTTTGGAAGCTTTGACAAATTTAAGGAAGAATTTACAAATGCCGGCTTAAATAGGTTTGGCTCGGGATGGGCATGGCTTGTCCTGAACAAAGGCAAATTAGAGGTTTACAGCACCGCTAACCAGGACAGCCCTTTGATGGAAGGAAAAGTTCCGGTTTTGGGAGTTGATGTGTGGGAGCATGCATATTATTTACACTATCAAAACAAAAGGGCAGATTATCTTGCAGCATTCTGGAATGTAGTAAACTGGAAAAAGGTCAATGAGTTGTTTGATAATGCAAAGTGATTTTTTATTCTATTTTTCTAATTTTTAATTTATTTTAATGTTTATTTTTTTAAATAATGTAACTATTGCCTATTGCCAAAACATTTATATACTAGCAATACAATCAAATTAACAATAGTTAATCAGGGTGATATTTATGGAGCAAAAAACCGAGCAAATGCATATTACAAAAGACACAACCATAGGGGAAATTGTAGATAAGCATCCCGAGGTTGTTGAAACACTAATGAGCTATGGCGTTCATTGCGTTGGCTGCCATGTAAGCCCTTTTGAAAGCCTTGAAATGGGGTTTAAAGGCCATGGCATGACTGATGATGATGTTGAAAGTGCGGTCAGGGAGCTTAACAAGGTTATTGGAAAAAGCCCTAAAGCAAAGAAGGAATCCAAGGAATTTGACTTAAGCGGGGCAACTGTAACATTAACGGAAAAAGCAGCAGGCAAAATAAAGGAAATTTTAAAGCAGGAAAAGAAACAGGCTTTGAGGGTTTCAGTTAAGCCTGGAGGCTGCTCAGGATTTACTTATGGCTTGGAATTGGACGACAAAACAGGCGAAAATGACATTGTAATTGAAGACAAGGGAGTGAAGCTTTTTATTGACAAGCCAAGCATGGCAAAGCTCAATGGCGCAAATATAGACTATCTTGACAGCCTGCAAGGCGCTGGCTTCAAGATAAGCAATCCCAATGCGCATAGCTCCTGCGGCTGCGGCTCAAGCTTTGGTTAATTTTATCATATTTTTATTATTTTAATTTTAATTGCATTTTAGTTCCATTTATGATTTTTACATTAAACTTTTTAATTCACTAAAAAATACTAAGGGATTTTTGGTGCCCCGAAAATCTCCGGTTTTCGTGGGAAATAAAACAAATAAAAAATCGGGGTGATAATTATCGTTGAGGTAGGGCAAAAGGCTCCGGATTTTACACTTAAAAACCAGGATAAGGAAGATATAATCCTGAATAATCTTAAGGGAAAGAACGTAATTCTGGCTTTTTACCCGTTTGATTTCTCACCTGTGTGCACTGATGAAATGGCATGCTTCCAGGCGGACTTGGGAAAGCTGAAAAACGCGGATACAGAAGTCTTGGCTATAAGCGTTGATTCGCACTGGAGCCACAAGGCATTTGCAGAAAAATTAAGCCTGAATTACGACTTGTTAAGCGATTTTAACAGGGAAGCAAGCAGAAAATACGATGTTTTGAGGGAGGAGGGCTTCTGCAACAGGGCTTATTTCATTGTCGGCAGGGATGGGACAATAAAATACAAAAAAATCATGGACAATCCCGGAATGAGGCTTGAGAACGGGGAATTACTGGCGGCTCTGAAAAACATCAGGTGAGGTGCAGCAGAATAATGCGCTGAAAGAGCAAACTTTTTAATTCTCTTTCTTTTATCTCAATTGCCATGGCAAAATACAGGATAGAGTTTGACAGAGAATTGTGCATCGGGGCCTTGGCGTGCACGGCAGTAGCGGAAAAATTCTGGCCAAGGGCTGATGATGGCAAGGTTGACCTGGCAAATGCTGCTTATAATGAAGAAACAAAGAAGTGGGAATTGATTATTGACGAAGAAGACTTTGCAGTAAACAAGGAAGCAGAGGAAGTTTGCCCTGTTTTAGCGATAAAGATCACTAAGATTGAGAACAATGAATAAAGAACAAGAAAGATTTTTTATAAAAATTTAAAAATAAAAATAATCAAAAGAAAAATGCAGCAAAAATGGCGCTTAATAGAAAAAGGAAATTACGATGCCTATACAAACATGGCCATTGACGAGGCCTTGGCTTTTTCTGTAAAAAAAAATTATGTCCCGGTGATAAGGCTGGGGTATAAGTGGAAAAACAATGGGGGGGTTTCCTTGGGCATTAACCAGAACACTAATGATGTCAATGCCGATTATTGCGAAAAAAACAGAATAGACATTGTAAGGAGGCCTACTGGCGGGCAGGCTTTGTTTCATTCTCCAAAGGATTTCACTTATTGCGTTGTTGCAAATCCAGACGGCAAGTTTGAGAAGTTTATGGATTCTTATAATGAAATCTGCAGTTGGATTGTAAGTGCATTTTCATTGCTTGGCATTAAAACAGAATTTGACTCAAAAAATTCCATTCTCACAAACAATAAAAAAATCTGCGGGAACGCGCAGACAAGGGTTTTAAGTCCGATTTTGCAGCATGGCAGCATTTTTTATTCATTAAATTTAGAAACATTAGAAAAAATATTTAATATAAATAAAAAAATAATAAAAAATAAAACAATTAGCATTTCAGATTTTGGGGATTTTTCCTTCAATGAAGTTTATGAAGCATTTAAAAGAGGATTTTTGAAAAATAAAGATTATTTTGTAGATGAATTAAATGAAGAAGAATGGAATAAAGTAAACGAATTACTGAAAAATAAATATAAAACCGATGAGTGGAATTTTAATTTTAATAAGCCCATTAAGGGAAGCTGCCATGTGCAATAGGCAATAATAAATCCGGCTTTGACACAAAAAATGAAGTCTGGATTAATTCACGATAAAATTTTGTCTAAAATTCTGCCTGCTCTCGGTGTATACTTATGTAATGTTAGAGTATATACTCTTTCCATAGCCCGGTTGTAAGACTCTGGCATTAATGTGCCTTCATCAAATATAACGGCAAATGTTACCGGATGGAACCTTATTGGTACAGAAACCTCACCGCCTCTTTGCTGCTCTGCTGCAGCCTCAAATCTCGCCATTGCTTCCTGCCTTAAATTATTTATTACAGCTTCCACAGCTTGATTCTGATCTAATTCTGTTGTTACAGGCGTCCATAAACCTCTATTTGCACTTAAATCAAGCAAATGATTATCCCCTACCCCACTAAAAACCAATCCCGAAGGAAAATTAGGCCAAAATGCATACATATCTTTTGGATCCGGCACCATATCTTTAAATTGGTTCCAGTACATCTTTTTGCTTATTTTTGCTTTCCCATTTCCCAATTCTAAGTAGCCATTCCTGTAGTTTAATGTACGGTCGGATACCTTAGCTTTTCCTTGCAGGAAATTTATGCTTATACAATGGAGCTTTGCAGTTTCTACAATATCCCCCAAGCCGCCTTTATCTGAACTTTGCTCTGCTGTTGCTAAAGAGCTTAAATACACTCTGGCTTCTTTTCCCTCTTCGGAATCTGGGCTTTCGGTAAAAAGTTTTACATACTCATGTATATAATCGATATTTGTTTTTTTTCTGGAGCGACCAAAAGCCTTGGGAACAAGTTCTGAAGCGATAGCATACCTTAATGTTTTTAGTTGCTCTTCTTCAGCTTCGCCCCACTCGTCCAATAAGTACTTGATTGCAGCATTTTTCAAATCAGGTTCCGAATTCATAATGCAAAAGAAATCCTATCCTGTTTTTAAGATTTTGCATTGTTACTATCCTTAAGTGAGTTTATTGCCTTATTGACTTTTTTCGCCATCAAAAATCATTTCAGGATTTTCCAGATAACTGATTAAATCATTCATGAACCTTGCAGCTTCCGCCCCGTCAATGATACGGTGGTCGTAAGTTATTACAATAGGAAGTATTTTCCTTACAGCAACTTTGCCTTCCCTGGCAACTGCCTTGTCTTCGATCCTTCCTGGCCCTAAAATGCAGCTTTCAGGGTAGTTCACCATGGGAGTGAAGTATTTGACGCCTACGCTGCCCAGGTTCGTTATTGAAAAAGAGCCTCCTTTCAAGTCCATTAAGTCAAGCTTCCTGTCCCTTGCTTTTTCCGCCAGAATGCTAATCTCTTTGGCAAGCTCAAATATGTCCTTTTTGTCAGCTCCCTTTACAACAGGCGCAATCAGCCCATCCGGAGTGTCAACTGCAACGCCGATATTGTAGTATTTTTTTATTATAATCTCCTCCCCTTCCAGGCTCGAATTGATTATTGGGTGCTTTCCCAAAGCCTTAATCACTGCCTTGATTATATACGGCAAAAATGTCAAATGAACTCCTTTTTTCTCAGCAGCCTTTTTCTCCTTTTCCCTTAATTCCGATAATTCCGTTACATCAGCATCATAGAAATTTGTTATCGGGACAACTGTTGCGTGAGCCTCATACATTCTGGCAGATACGGTTTTCCTCACGCCTTTTAATGGCATCCTGTCAATGTAGCCCCACATGTCGTATTTTCTTGCAATTTTAATTCCGGTTTTTTCTTCCTTTTCTTCAGTGCCGGAGGCTTTTTTTATATCCTCTTCTGTTATTCTTCCTTCGGGGCCGGTTCCAACAACTGAATTTATGTCAATGTTAAGCTTCGCTGCCAGTATCCTTACAGCAGGGGTTGCCATAACGCGCTTCGCCGCTTCTTTTTTTATTGAAACTCTTTTTTCAGCTTTTTCCCCCTCTTCAGGCGCCTCTTCCAAAAAGCCGACAACGCTGCCTGTGTACGGAACTTTCTGCTCTTTTTTCCCTTCAGCTTTTTCGCCTTCTTCCCCTATAACAACAAGAACCTCGCCCACATTTATTGTTTCGCCTTCCTTATGGTTAATCTTCAGAATTGTTCCGGCTTTCGGGCTTGGAATGTCAACAACAGCCTTGTCTGTCTCAATTTCCACTAAAGGCTGGTCAGCTTCGACTTTGTCCCCTACCTTGACTTTCCACTTCACTATTTCTCCTTCGTGGATTCCCTCGCCAACATCAGGAAACTTGAATTCATAAGCCATTAAATCACCATTAATTTTTTAATTATTTTTATTAAAATTTTAAATATGCTTCGCGAATTCTAGGATCGCTCATTGGCTCGCAATAATAACTTTGTTTATCTAAACTTTCAAAAACTCATAACCTTGCTTATTCCTTTAATGATCCTTTCCTCGCTCGGAATATGGTAATTTTCCAGCTTTGCCATGGGCAGCACTGTGTCATAGCCGGTAACCCTTACAATTGGCGCTTCCAGGCTAAGCAGTGCCTTTTCGTTTATTGTTGCGATTATTTCAGCCCCGAAACCGGATGTTTTTGGTGCCTCATGCACAATAACTGCCCTGCCTGTTTTTTTTACAGAGTTTATTATTGCCTCTGAATCAAAAGGGTAAATTGTCCTTAAGTCAATGACTTCTGCATCAACCTTGTCCTGGATTTTTTCAGCTGCCTGCAAGACGTATTTTGCCATGGCGCCATAGGTTACTAATGTAACATCATTCCCTTCCCTTGCAATTTTTGCCTTTCCCAATGGGATTGTATATTCTTTCTCAGGCACTTCTTCCTTTATCGCCCTGTAAATCCTCATCGGCTCAAGGAAAATAACCGGATCTGGATCGCGAATTGCTGAGATAAGAAGCCCTTTTGTATCATAAGGCGTTGAAGGGCAGACTACCTTAATTCCGGGCATATGCGCGAAATATGACTCAGGGCATTCGCAATGAAGCTCAAAAGCTCTAACACCGCCGCCTCCCGGAGTCCTTACAACCAAAGGAACATGGTAGCGGTTACTGCTGCGCCATCTTATCCTTGCAGCATGGCTGAATAGCTGGTCAAATGCGGCAAACAAAAATCCGCTGAACTGTATCTCCGCTACCGGCTTTAAGCCATAAGCTGCCATGCCTATTGCAGTGCCTACAATGCCTTCTTCTGATAATGGCGTGTCAATAACCCTGTTAGGGCCGAATTTTTTTTGCAAATTATCCGTTGCCCTGAAAACACCGCCATTTACCCCAACATCCTCTCCCATGACAATTACATCATTGTCCTTTTCCATTTCCTGCGCCAAGGCAGAGTTAACTGCCTCAACAATGTTTATTTTAGCCATTTTTCATAAACTCTTCATATTGCTCTTTTAGCTGGAAAGGCATTTCCTCAAACATATTTTTGAAAGTATCTTCCTTGTTTGGCATTGGAAGCTTTTCATAAATTTCAACTTCCTTCTCCACTTTTTCCTTTGCTTCTTTTGCTGTTTTTTCCTTGTAAGCGTCATCAAGCAGCTTTTTGCTTCTCATGTATTTCTCAAGCCTTTCAATAGGCTCTTTTTTTTGCCATTCCTCAACCTCTTTTTTCTCCCTGTATTTTAGCGCATCATCGGATGTGCTGTGATCGGCAAGCCTGTAAGTGTAGCATTCAATGAATGTAGGGCCTTTGCCGCTTCTTGCGTTGTCAACAGCCTCCTTTACTACCTTGTAGACTGCAAAAACATCGTTGCCATCAACCTGAATTCCCTTAAATCCAAATGCGATTGCCTTCTGGGCAAAAGTCTCCGCATACGTCTGTATTTTTCTCGGGACTGAAATAGCATACTGGTTGTTTTCACAAATCAAAACTGCCGGAACTTGGAAAACTCCTGCAAAATTCATTCCAGTCAGAAAATCAGCCTTTGAAGTGCCTCCTTCGCCAACAAATGCCAGAGAAACATTTTTGTCTTTTTTTAGCTTTGCAGCCCATGCAGCGCCGACAGCGTGCAAAGTCTGCGTTCCGACAGGTATAGAAATCGGGAAATTATTAACCTCTTTCGGGCTTTCAAGGCCTTTTATGTCGCCGCCGAAATACTGCAGTACCTTATGCATTGGTTGCTTTCTCGCTATCAATGCGGCAATACTCCTGTACATCGGAAAAAGCCAGTCTTTGTCTTCAATTGCAAATATTGCGCCTATCTGCGATGCCTCCTGCCCTTTTGCCTGTATGTAAGTGCCAATCCTTCCCTGCCTCTGCATGGAAAATGCCTTGTCGTCAAAAGTTCTCGCAAGAACCATTGTTTCATAGAGTTTTTTTATCTGCTCATCGCTCAGCTTTGGCATAAGCTTTTCATCGCATCTGCCATCTTCACCAAGAACCTGCAGATATTCTATTTCAAACTTTTCAATGATTTTTCTTGCCATATTTTTTATTGAATTTTTTAATTGGTTTTTTGTTTCAATTATTTTTAATTTTCATCGAATTTTTAATTTTCATCATTGAAACCTTAAAATAATTTTTGGGGGAATAGGTTTCTTCTTGCTCTTAATGTTTTAGTTACGTTCCCCACCCCCTTGTGATTCTTTTTATTCATTGAGGGCTACTCATTTTTATTATTTTTAATCTTTGCCTTTAAAAACAATTCCCCTGCCTTGTAGGAGCTTCTCACAAAAGGGCCTGATGCGCAGTACAAAAACCCCAGATTAAGAGCCCTTTCCTCAAAATATTTAAACTTTTCTGGTTTTACATATTCAGCAACCGGCAGATGCCAATTGCTTGGCCTCAAATACTGCCCGAATGTTATAATATCCACATCTATCTTTCTTAAGTCCTTCATGGCTTGCATTACCTCTTCATCTTTTTCCCCAAGGCCAAGCATTAACGAGGATTTTGTGTATATTTTTTGATTAAATTTTTTTATGTTTTCTAAAATAAACAATGATTGCAGGTAATTTGCCCTTATATCCCTTGCTTTTCTTTGCAGCCTTTCAACTGTTTCAACATTATGCGCAATGACATCAGGCTTTGCATCAATTATCTTTTTTAGCAGATTAATATTGCCCCTGAAATCAGGGATAAGCACTTCAACAATAATTCCCGGGATCTCTTTTTTAATTTCATTAATGCAGTTCGCGAAATGCGCCGCGCCCTGATCTTCCAGATCATCCCTGTCAACGGAAGTTATAACCACATAATCAAATATCCTCATCTGCTTTAATGCCAAGGCAAGCTTTTTCGGCTCTTCAATGTCGACTTTTCCTATAGGGTTTCCGGTCTTTACAGCGCAGAACCTGCAGCCTCTTGTGCAAATTTCCCCTAAAACCATGAAAGTAGCTGTTCCTCCCGACCAGCATTCCGACATGTTGGGGCAATGGGCTTCCTGGCAGACCGTATTCAAGCCCTGATTTTTTATAATCTCCCTTACATTGTAGTAATCCTTATTAGGAGTCTGGATTTTCAGCCATTCAGGTTTTTTCAGAATTATTTCCTGCATTGTGCCTCTTTATTTCCCTAGAGCCCATGCCTTTAATCTTTCATAGGTTGTGTTGCCGCAAATCTTCTTTCCTGTCTTCTCATTATAGAAAAATGGAATGCCGCCGCAGAATACGCTTCCATCGGGATTTTTGTCCACGCCTTCAAGAAAAGCCGCATTTTGAGCATTATGCCATACCTCAAGCCTTGTTATTTTGATGCTAGCTTCTTTTTCAAGCTGGTCAACAAGAGGGTACATTTCCTTGCAGTGCACGCATTCCGTGCCAGAGAACATGATTAAGCGCTCCCCTTTCTTTCCATGCTCTTCCGGCTCATGAAATATAGGTTCTGATTCAGGCATACAATTACCTCAATAAAAATGATATAATAATGGTATTTAAAGTTTGTTGTTTTCAGAAAAACTAGACATCCACCACGACCAAAGCCTTATATCCCTGTTTTGTCTTTTCGACCTTGAACATGTGCAGGGTTATTGCCTTGATATCCATCTTCAATTCATGCTTTTCGTGGCTTATTTTTTCACCAAAAGCCTCTGCCTTTAGTTTATAATTTTTATTTTTATCAATTTTTACTGTTGATTTATTGAAAATAATATAGTCTCTGTCTTTTAAGAAGATTATTTCAGATAAGAAGTCAAATAATAGATCCTCAACATTTTCATTTTCCAATTTTATCGTTTTTTTTATTTTTGAAGAGATTTTTTTTACATTGGCGCTTATCTCAAAGACTGCAAATGCCGAGTTTTCAAATAATTCATTCAAGTTTTTTCCATAGGCTTCAAAAGCTATGTCTGCAGTTGCAATTTTCTCAAGGATTTTGTATCGGGACATTTTTA
>JAGVXV010000035.1 GCA_018303625.1 Candidatus Woesearchaeota archaeon | reverse complement strand
AAAGAAAGAATAACTTCAATCCAGTTTGAAGCTATCAATGGGTATTTAAATAAGCTTATCTTACACATTTGCATATAGCAAAAGACACAAGTTTTTAGACAAGGTATATTTCTTTTGCTTGTCGAAAATCGTAGATTTTCGAACACTCGAAAACCATAAGGTTTTCTTTGTATTACGAACGGACAACAATTGCCTAATTATTTTTGTCCGTGAGTATAGATAAAAATCATAGTCAGAAGGTGAAAGAAATGAAAAAAAACGCGAGAATCGGCATTTTTGTCTTTTTGTCCTTAATGATAGTTTTGGCAGCTTGCGCTCCAAAAGAGCCTGTAAGCTCCGGGAAAACAAGCACTGGGCTTGAGGCCTCTGAGGAGTTGAAAAAATTTTCCTCTTCAAAGGAAGTCATTGAATTCCTGAAGCAAAGCCAGAGTACATCAGGGAATTATTATGGTGGATTTGCAGGCAGGGGAGTGATGATGGCAGTGGAAGAGGCTGACATGGATTCAACCGCATCAAAAGCAGCAGCGCCGACAGCAGGAGCAGCAGATTACTCACAGACCAATGTTCAGGTGCAAGGCGTGGACGAAGCGGATTTTGTAAAAAATGACGGAAAATACATCTATACATTGTCAGGAAACAAGCTTGTAATTGTTGATGCTTATCCTGCAGAAGATGCCGAAATACTTTCAGAGACTGAAATAAAAGGCAGGCCAAGGGACATGTTTGTAAACAAGGATGTGCTGGTTGTGATGGCTGAAGGCGACGATCAGGTTTTGGCAATAGACGAATATGATTTTGTTCCAAGGCCGAGATACACCCAGAAAACGCATGCAATTGTATTCAACATACAAAACCGGGAAAAGCCGGTTCTTGAAAAAGACTTTGACGTAAGCGGTTATTATTACCAGTCTAGGATGATAGGCGATTACATCTACTTCATAGCCAAGGAGAATGTTTATTATTTCAGCAATTATGTTGACATGCCTGTTTTAAGGGAATCCGGAAAGGTAATAGCAAGCCCCTCTGTTTTTTATTTCCCAAGGCCTTTTAACTCATATACTTTCCATACAATAGCATCTTTCAATATAAATGAGCTTAGCATAAATGCCGAGAGCTTCATGCTGGGAGACAGCAGCACATTATATGTGTCTGAAAGCAACATATACCTTGCCTACCAGAAAAATGTGCCATTCGGCTATTACGAAAGCCACAACAAAGACAGGTTTTTTGAGGTAGTGCTGCCATTGCTGCCAGCTGATGCAAAAAACATGATTAATGAAATAAACTCTGACAGGGGGCTTGACCAATATGAGAAATGGGAGAAAATTTCCTTGGTATTGGAAGATATGTACAACAGCATGGAGGAAAAGGAAAAAACAGCTTTGATAGAAAAAATAGAAAAAGCAGTGGAAGAATATGAGCTGAAGCTCGAGCAGGAGAGAAGAAAAACAGTAATCCACAGAATATCAATAAATGAAGGAAAGATAAGGCATGAGGCAGACGGTGAGGTTCCAGGCTATCTTTTAAACCAATTTTCAATGGACGAAAAAGAAGGCAATTTAAGGGTCACAACAACAACTTATGTCTATGCAAGGGAAAGCACAATGTACAACAATGTTTTTGTGCTTGACAGCGATATGGAAGTCATAGGAAAGCTTGAGGACATAGCTCCTGAGGAAAGAATTTATTCAGCAAGGTTCATTGGAGACAGGCTTTACATGGTTACTTTCAAGAATGTTGATCCATTTTTTGTTATTGACCTCTCAGAGCCGGAAAGCCCAAAAATACTCGGGCAATTGAAGATACCGGGCTTTTCAAATTACCTGCACCCTTATGATGAAGATACAATAATAGGCATAGGAAAGGAAACAGAAGGCAATGAGTGGGGCGGAATTTCAACAAAAGGGGTGAAGCTGGCATTGTTTGATGTCTCTGATGTTAAAAATCCAAAGCAGCTAGACAAGTACGAAATCGGAGAGCAAGGCACTGATTCAGAAGCATTGAATGAGCACAAGGCATTCCTTTTCGACAGGGAAAAGAATATACTTGTCATACCTGTAAGGGAGGTTAAGGGAAGGTACTATGACTCAAAGTACGGCTATTATAGGAATGATGTATGGCAGGGCGCCTATGCATTCGGGCTTACAAAAGAGGATGGATTTGAGCTAAAAGGCAAAGTAACCCATGCTGAAAAGGCAGATGATGATGCATACTATGGCAGCCCCAATGCTGTAAGAAGGTCATTGTACATGGGCAATGTGCTTTACACAATATCTGCAAAGAAGATTAAGATGAACGATATTGACAGCATAGAGAGCCTCAATGAAATAGAGCTGCCGTATGAGGAGCCAAGGGATTATCCGGTCCCTATGCCATTTGTGAAGGGAATTGCTATTGAGTAAGTTTCTTTTTTTATCCCTTAAAAGGGGTTAAGTTTATATATACTTCTCAAATACTTAATGTATGGTTTATGGCTTAAAAGGAATGCCGGGTTACGCGGGAAATAGGCAATTTGTAGCTAAAGCCGTGCCCGAAGGAGGAGGGCTTACGGCTAATGGCGGATTGCATGGTTTAATAGCAGAGGAGCTGTCTGTGCTTGAAAAGGGCAGCAGAGAAGAACTTCTTATGTTATTTAGGGCTTATAACTTACTGGGTTTTGAAAGAGTTCTGAGGCGCGGAAGAGGCTTAATTACTTATAAGTTGGATCCTGAGGCTGTAGGAAAATATGAATGCCCATTCTTATCTACAATAATCTTAGATTACGACCCAATAAATCAAAAAGTAACCTTAAGCGAGTTAAGTTCTGGAGCAAGGCCTAAATTATGGGAAGAGGCTATGGCTGTCCTAACACCATCTGAGCTTTTCCGTATGGCCCGTGGTTGGCGAGTAGTGCCTGAAACCATGGTTGAGCAGCAGTTGTTAGCAAAGAAATCTTTATAAACCGCTATTAGTTCTTTTTTCCTATGACTTACCAGAAAAAAGAGTCAAAGGCAGTTGATGCAATCAAAAAGGCAATTCCTTCTTCCTTAAAGGCAGATATGCTGAAAGAAAGCAGGGGCATGTTTGCAGAGCTTTACGAAAGCAAGGCTGTTCCAGAGCATTATGTTGCAACTGCTATAGACGGCATTGGGACAAAGATAATAATTGCTGAGGCAATGCAAAAATTTGATACAATAGGAATTGACCTTGTTGCAATGTGCGCAAACGACCTTGCAACTTTGGGCGCAGTAAGCCCGTTTCTTTTTATGGACTATCTTGCATGCCAGGACAAAATCCAGGAAGAACTGATAACAAAAAAGATAATTGAGGGTATTGTCAGGGGATTAAATCAATGCGATGCCTCGGAAATTTTAAGAAATTCCATAAGAATCAATTTTGGAAAAGGGGAAACTGCTTCCATGAATGAATTGATTTCATCTGCAAAAAAAGGCTATGGCTTTGACATAGCGGGCTGCATGATTGGCTTTGTTGAAAAAAATAGGATAAAAAAGCAGAAGATTGAAGCAGGAGACAGGATAATTGCACTGCCAAGCTCAGGCCCCCATTCCAACGGCTACACTGACTTAAGGCATCATTTATTGGATGGGGATTTTGAGACAAGAAAAGAATTCAAAAATTTGTATAAAGGCAAATTTTCCTTAAATTCTAAATTTGATAACTCAACAATCGGAAAAATTTTATTGCAGCCGACAAAAATTTACACACAGATTATTGCAAAGATAGCCAAAAATCATGAGATTATCGGGATAAACAATACAGGCTACGGACTAAAAAATTTTAACAGAATAAAGGGAAATTTCGAATTCAGGATAAATAACCCCCTTGAACCCCAGCCGATTTTTGGCCTGATGCAGAAAGAATCCGGATTTTCTGATGAGCAGATGTACAAGACATTCAACATGGGAATGGGATTTTTCATAATATGCAGGAAAAATGATGCAGATAAAATTTTGCAGATTGCAAAAGAAGGCAAAATTGTCGGGGAAGTGAGAAAAAGCAATAAGACAGTAACTGTTTTGGAAAAAAATAACAAAAAGATTTCTTTTGAAGGGTATTAATCCAGGCTTATTACTATTCTTGATATATGCTTTATGAACGTTGACATCGCCTTTAAGTATTCCATTGCCTTTGCAGTCGGGACGCATTGGCAGTATAATCCGGCTTTTTTGCCATGCCCTTCGCAGGCGCATTTCTCAAGGAATTTTTCGCATGCCAGAATCCTGTCCTTATTTGTAATTTCTATTTTATAGGCCATATCCCTGTCATTTGTATAATAAGCCTTCATAACTTCCAGATAGCTGTCTCCAAAATTCCTATAGATATCTTTTAATTCTTTTAAGGTTTTGTCGTCGAAGTCAACCTGGCTTAAGAACCTGCATATCCTTTTCTGCCTGTCGGCAATTTCCTCAATCCTTGAAAGTACCATCTTGCTGGAATGCAGCTCCCAATTGCTCATTCCAAGCTTCTTGGCTATCATGGGATTGCCCATGGCATTCTTAATGGTTCTAAATCCCAGATAATACAACCTATTGACATCAGCGTCTCTATGCTCTATGCTCTGGTAGCCGCATTTTCCATCCAAGCATAGTATGGCATCATCAATCATCGCCCTTGTGATCATGTCCATCCTCCTTATTATGTTCTGGATGGAAATATCATTAATATCAATCAAATCTTTTGCAACAAGCCTTGTCGAAGTCTGCTCCATTATCTCAAGCCCTGTCAGGCTTCTTACAATCTCCTTCACTTTGATTATGTGCTTTTCAAGCTCTTTGCCCATGACATCTATTGCATCATAGTTATTTAAGTAAGCAGAGACAATTTCCGCTTTTATGAGATCAAGGCTTTTATCATCAACTTCAATGGTGATTTCTTTGGATTTTTTTCCTTCTGTTAAGGCGTTGGGGGAAAGAACAAGGTCTGCGGAGCCTTCATCAACATTTATTATGTCGCCTCTTTTTAATTTGTTTTTCTCAACCCAGGATTTTGGCATGGTTAGGATATAACTGCCTTTCCCGAAACTAATGAGTTTTCTGTAAATTTTATCCACCCGCTTCTTTTTTAAGCAAAATATTTGTTAAGATTATCAAGCATATGGAGTATATAAGCTTTTATATGCTATAATATATTTTTTATTTAACATATATCTATTAATTTTATATATATTATATAGGTTAAGTATATATATTTCTCTACTTACATTAACTATAGTTAATAAAAAAGTGGAGGTGGGCATATGGAAAAAGAAGAGGTTGTTGATGAGGAAATAGATTACTCTATCGATGGAGAAAACATCTACTCAAAGAATGCAAGGGACCTTCTTCTTGAAGATGATGAGCTAAGCCCTTATGAGGAAGCCTTTATGAGAGGCTATGAAGAGGCGCTTGAGTAGGGGGGCAGAAGATGCGACAGAATATGTGCATAAGCTGCGGCTTTATAATCAGGAAAAGCGCTTTGCATGACCCCCATATATGCAGGGACTGCGAGCATTTAATGATGGGCGCAGATGAAAGATACAGTTACTTAGACAGCAAGGTTGGAGGTGGTTAAAATGATAAGCCAGAAAAAGCCCTCTGAAGAGCATGACTTTGAGGACTTTTTTAACAGGTTCAGTTTTGAGAATTATACAGACTTGATGAGCCAGTTTGAGGATAAATGAAATTCAGCTTTTTAATTAAGGATTATTTAACTAATTGCCCTACTCATAAGCAAAATCATGGCGCTTGAATTTCCAGAAGATAACTTCATCGCCTTTAATCTCAAAGACTATTACGAATGAGCCAATGTGAGCAGCTCTTTTGCCTTTTAGCTCATACTTTTTGGCAGGATAATGCTCTGGATTTGCCAAAATTTCGTCCATCTTTTTGTGCAGTCTTTCCAGCAGAGCTTTATCTTTCTTGATATCCTTAACATCATTTAAGAAAGGTTTTGTTAATGTTTCTTTATAAGCCATCTTAATTACAAAGAATCGAAAAGCTTCCTTCTTTCCTGAGAACTCTTAACCCTTACAAATTCCTCTCTCTTGTAAGCTTCTTCGCTTTCTTTAATTTCCCTTATAAATTGCTCAGAGAATTTTTCTTCAAAATCAGACTCAACAATATGCTTGCATTTAACTAAGATCTCATACTCTTTTTTAGGTATTGTAATTGTTTCTCTTGCCATTTTAAAGGATTAAAAGGCTAACTTCTTTAAATATATTTCTATTGATGTACAATTAATATTTATCAATCCCCAAAACCCCAAAATTTTGCCTTTAAGCCCCTTTCGCCAATAATCCTGTCTTTTTCGATTTTATGAATGATTGCTGAAGGAAAAATGCCATTGCAACAAACAGAATAATGCTTGATATTAAGGAATACAATAAGCCTGCCTGATTTACCGGAATTCCATTTATCATTGCCCTTAAAGCTTCAAAAACGTAAGTGGCCGGAATAACCGAAGCTATTCTTGCTGCCCACTCAGGCAATGCAGACAAAGGATAAAATACGCATGCAAAAGGGGACAGCAAAAAAGTAACGCTCCATGCCATTACCTGTATTCTCTGCCCAAACCTGAATATGAATGCAGCCACAAATAACCCGATTGCCCAGCCAAATATTGTCAATAGCAATACTGAAAAGGATATCAGCAATGGCGAAATATCCAGTATATTAAAAGCATAGAATACCATTCCAACAGCCCACATGAGTGCAAAAGTAGCCAAAGCCCTTAGAAATCCAATTATGATTATTGAAACTAAATGCTCACTTAATCTTACCGGGGATGTAAACAGGTGGTAAAGGTTTCTGGACCAAAAATCCTCAAGGACAAAAACTGCAATGTCCTGCGACGCCCTCCATACAAATACCCACAAGATGACTGCGCCCATCAGCATGCTCAACACATTGACATCTGATAATTTTTGTATGTATAGCGCTGTGAAGCCCCAGATGAACAGGTCAAGCACAGGCCAGTAGATTATATCAAAAAGCCTGTCAACCCTGTTTATGGTGATGTAATAATATTTCAGCAATAATGCATTAATCCTGTGTATTTTCATTTTCGTCTGGCTATTTTAATAAATATATCGTCCAAAGTAGGCCCTTTGACATGAAGATTGCTTAGCATGAATCCCTTATGAAAAATTTTGCTTATTATCTTGTACATTTTGTCCTTCTCGGTTGTGACCTCAAACACTATGCCGTTGTCTTTCTCAAAAATAATATCAACCCCTTCTGTCTTAAGAAATTCCTTAAGAAGCTTGACGTCTTTCTTTACTGCAATCTCAACAGTATGCTTTTTTATTAATTTTTTAAGATTGGAGCTTGTGTCAATGCTTATGATCTTGCCATCGGACATGAAGGCAATCCTATCGCACAGCTCCTCGACTTCATACATATAGTGGGAAGTAAAAAGAATTGTGCAGTCGTTTTTCTGCTGATAGCCCTTTATTATGCTTCTTGTCTTGTCCGCGATGTCAGGATCCAATCCTACCGTGCATTCATCCAAAAACAAAACTTTTGGGCTATTTATCAATCCCTTGCATAGCACCGCTCTAGTATTTTCTCCTGAGCTTAACCTGATTATTTTTCTGTCCCCGATGTCCTTCAATTCAAACAATTCCAGCAATTCATTGATTTTCTGCTCATGGTTTTTTACGCCATAGAGCCTTGCATAAACCCTTAGGTTCTGCCTTATTGAAAGCACGTCAGAAAGCCAGGAGTAAGCAGTTGCCACATTTGAGCTGTTCTTTACAAATTCCCAATTCTTTTCTGGCTCGAATCCGAGAATCTTAACTGTTCCAGAATCTTTCTCAAGCAATCCTGTGAGCATGTTTATTGTTGTTGATTTTCCAGCGCCGTTTGGGCCAAGCAATCCAAAAATTTCCCCTTTCCTGACACTGAAAGAAATGCCATCTACCGCAGTTATGACTTTGCCTTTTTCCCTGAAGGTTTTTACAAGATTTTGGACTTCAATATCATGCATAAACCTGTTTAACCAGAAGTACATTATAAAAGTTTAGATTTTTATATCTCTTTGATCTCTAAAATATCTATTTCCAGTTAGCCTTCCACATACTCGGCTTGCGACTCACTAAAATTTTGCCCCGGAATAGGCCACATTGCCCTGATTCTTTGTATTCTGAAACACTGAAATTCTGCCTTTACAAGCCTTTTGGGTTGTTTTATGTGATTTTTTCTAGAAAGTTTTAGTCCAAACTATTAACAAAATCGCTATACATCTTTCCTGAAAGGTAAAAGCCACAATCCAGCATATTATTCAGAATATTTACTGTTTCGTCTTTTGCAATTAGTTTTTTATTATACGCCAATTTTAAGACAAACAATGTTCCATGAGCTTTTACTTTATTTATTCCAGCTATCTGCTTTGCAGTCTCATCATCTATTAAAATCAGTAAATTTTTGTCTTTGGCTAAAGATATTGAATTTAATTCTCCTATATCAATCCAGCTGTATTTTTCAAATTCTCTTTTAGCTTTTGCATATTCTATAATTACCCAGCCTTCTTTAATTGACTCTTTTAATAAAATTGCCTCTTTAGAGTTTTTTTGCTTCAATATTTCCTCATAAACCTCTTTTACAATCAGAACTTTTCCAAACAGCTTTTTTAGAAGAAATAAATAGCCCGTTTTACCCAAGTAAATTAATGGGGTTGCATTAGAAACAATCATTTTTTGTAGTTATCTGCGGCTTTAATGTCTTCTTCCAAGTCTTTTTCAGAATAATTGAATGGTATCTTTTTCTGCTTCAAAATTAAAAGTATTCTTGATAAAGGAACATTCGCAATTCTTGCGGCTTTCCACAGAGAGACTTCCTTGTCTTTGTACTTTCTTAGAGCGTAATCTATTTTATGCTCTTCAAGAGCCTCTGCTAATAACCTTCTTGTCAAAGTGGATCTATCCAGCTTCTCAAGTTTTGTAAAAAAATCTATATCTTTCGCTATTTCATCCGGCACTCTTGTTGTTATAGTAGTTCCCATTTTAATATGTATTCAATAATATAGTATTGTATACATAATATTTAAATCTTTTGGTTTTTGTTATTATAGCCTTAAGGGGGCTTATTATACCAAATCGGGATAAGCTATAAATCAAAAAATTCTAGTTACCCCTATTTAATCAATAATAACAAATCCCCAAAACCCTCAAATTCTACCTTTACAAGCCTTCTGGAGCCAAAATTTAAATAGAAACATTTATATATTTCTGCATATTAATTTCTTATTGATTTTAGCGTCTAAATCTAAAAATTTCATTGTTAAAAAATAAAAATTTAGTTAAAAAACTAAAATGGAAGAGCAAGTGCAGAAGCAGGAAGAGTACGGAGCAAAGGACATACAGGTTCTTGCAGGATTAAGCGCAGTAAGGAAAAGGCCTTCAATGTACATTGGAGACACTGGGCTATATGGCCTGCACCACCTGGTTTACGAGGCTGTTGACAATTCAATTGATGAGGCTTTAGCCGGCCATTGCACAAAGATAATTGTGGTTATACATAAAAATAATTTTGTCAGCGTAATGGACAATGGTAGGGGCATTCCTGTTGACATGCATCCAAAATTCAACAGGCCTGCTGTTGAAATTGTGATGACAAAGCTGCACGCAGGCGGAAAATTTGACAAAAAAGTCTACAAGGTTTCAGGAGGATTGCATGGAGTCGGAATTTCTGTGACAAATGCACTCTCAAAAGAACTGATTGTTGAAGTCAAAAGAAATGGAAAGGTTTACCAGCAGAAATATGAAAAGGGAAAGCCAGTAACAGAGCTGGAAATAGTTGGGGAAAGCAATGAAACAGGGACAAAAGTAACATTCCTGCCTGATAATGAGATTTTTCCGGAAACGGAGTTCCATTTTGACACTCTTGCAAGCAGATTAAGGGAGCTTGCCTTCCTCAATAAAGGACTGGATATAACAATTTTTGACGAGAGGACAAATAAAAAGCATATTTTTATCTATGAAGGCGGCTTAGTTTCTTTTGTTGAATTCCTTAACAGCAACAAAAATCCATTACACCAGGCAATCTATCTCCAAAAGGAAAAAAACGGCACTTTTGTGGAGATAGCGATGCAGTACAACTCCTCCTACCAGGAGAATATTTTTTCGTTTGCAAACAACATAAACACCCAGGAAGGAGGCACGCATTTAATCGGCTTTAAGACTGCATTGACAAGGACGATGAACAATTATGCTGAAAAGCTCCATAAGGATGTTAAATTAACGAGCGAGGATGTAAGGGAAGGTCTCACAGCTATAATCTCTGTCAAGCTACAGGAGCCGCAGTTTGAAGGCCAGACAAAGATGAAGCTCGGAAATTCTGAAGTAAAGGGCCTTGTTGATTCAATTGTCACCGAAAAGCTAAGCAGCTTTCTTGAGGAAAAGCCATCCATAGCAAGGGTAGTAATTGATAAGATGCTGATTGCCGCAAAGGCAAGGGAAGAGGCGCAGAAAGCAAGGGAATTGACAAGAAGAAAAGGGGCTTTAAACAGCCATTCATTGCCGGGAAAACTGGCAGACTGCTCTGAAAATGATCCAAGCAAGACAGAGATTTACGTTGTTGAGGGCGACAGCGCCGGAGGCTCGGCCAAGCAGGGCAGGAAAAGGCAATTCCAGGCAATACTGCCCTTAAGGGGAAAGATCATTAATGTAGAAAAGGCAAGGCTCGGAAAAATATTCCAGAACGAGGAGATAATAACTCTTGTAACTGCCCTTGGCACGGGCATAGGTGAGGAATTTGATGTTAACAAAGCAAGATACCATAAAATTATAATAATGACTGATGCCGATGTTGACGGCGCCCATATAAGAACATTGCTGCTTACCTTTTTTTACAGGCACATGCTGCCATTGATTGAAGCCGGCTATATATACATCGCGCAGCCGCCATTATACAAGGTTGTGAAAAACAGAAAGACGCATTACATCTACAATGCCGAGAAGCTGGAGCAGCTTTTTAAGGAAATCGGCAGGGAAAATGTTTCCATGCAAAGGTACAAGGGCCTGGGAGAGATGAATCCTGAGCAGTTATGGGAAACCACAATGAACCCTGAAAACAGGACTTTGCTGAAAGTGGCCTTGGAAGATGCAATCGAGGCTGATAAGATATTCACTTTGCTGATGGGCGACCAGGTTGAGCCGAGAAGGGATTTTATACAGAAACATGCAAGGGAAGTCGTTAATCTGGATGTTTGATTAATTTTAGTTATTATTCTACTTAAAAAGGGAGGGTACAATTCCTTTGCACTTTATGGAAAACTGATGCCCTCCACCCACCTGTCAACATTTAACAATAAGGCGCATACAGTTGCTCTTTAACTAAAAGATTCGCAAGGGGGGGGAACATCATGAAAAGAATTAAGAGCAAGAATCAATCTATTCCCCCTTATTTTTATTTTTTAATGTTATAAAAACTATTCCGATTTTTTAACCGTAACCTTTATAAATCAATTTCTTTTCCTCAACCAATATGGCAGAGGCAAAAGTTGTTTCAACAAAGATAAAGAAGAAGAACTGGTATCCTATAATAGCCCCGAAAATATTCAGGGGCGCTGTTTTAGGCGAAACTACAGTCTATGATCAGAATGCAATGGTGGGAAAAACAATAACCCAGAACCTCATGAGCCTGACTGGCGATGTGAAAAGGCAGAACATAAGCATTGATTTTATTGTGACAAAAGTCGAGGACGGCAAGGCATTGACGGAAGTCATAGGCTACCATATGATGCCCGCTTCCGCAAGAAGGATGACCAGAAGGAGCAGCGAAAAGATAGACCTTTCATTTGTATGCGCCACATCTGACGGCAAGCATGTAAGGATAAAGCCCTTGATGTTTGCGATTTCAAACACAAAAGGCTCCGTAACCGCAAATATAATAAAAACCGCTGTTGATTTTCTTGTAAAGACTGTAAATCAGATGAGCTATGATAATTTGATTAATGATTTGGTAAACCACAAGCTGCAAAGTTCGCTAAGGGACGCCCTAAAAAAGATTTACCCCTTGAGGATATGCGAAATCAGGGCCATGTATATTGACAAGGGAAAAAAGCACGTGGAAGAAAGGGCTGCTGTGAAAGAAGAGCCGAATGAAATTGCGGGGGAAGTGGCAGAAGAAATCAAGGAAACTATTGCTGAAGAAGCCAATGAAGAAAAAGCTGCTGCTGAGGAAAAAGCCCCTAAGGCAAAAGCCAAGAAAGCAAAAAAAGAAGCCCAGGAAGAATAAATTTTAATAATGTTTTTATAATATCAGCTAATTTCTATTGATTATAGCCCCGTGGTGTAGCGGTCAAATTCCCCTAAAAGGAAGGCGAAGCATAGGGCCCTCTGGCAACTTAATGTTGAAGAAAGGCTCTGACGGCAGTTCGAATCTGCCCGGGGCTATTTTTTATTACATACCCTTTAGGTAATCACCAATATACAAGCCCGAATATAGACCAATACCGAATGCAGGTGAAGCATATAGCCTATCCTCAAAAAATTTATGATTCGAGATTTTACTGGCCTCCCACCAAACAAAATAATCAAAAAGAGCGCTTATAGTGCTAATAGCCCCTTTATGGCCTATTGTTCCCTTCTTAAGATTATTGCCAATTACACCTAGAGCTACCCCAATACAAAAATCTGGAAATGCAATTCCAAGGTATTTATAGGCATCACTAACAATTTTAGTAAGATCATTTCTTGTGGGTAGCATATTTATTCCTCTGTTTTAACAATACTTATTCTACTAGATTATGGTAATAAAAACAATTATAAATAATCTTCTATTCGCTTTTATTATGAAAAGCCTGATAGCCCAGGGAGCTGAATCAAAGCTTTTTTTGGAAGATAATGAAGTGATTAAAGACAGATTCAGCAAAAAATACAGGCTGAGAGAGATAGACGAAAAGCTGAGGAAGTCCCGAACCAGGAGGGAAGCCAAAATTTTAGGGGAATTAAAAAAAATAAGCTTTCCTGCGCCAAAATTGATTTTTAACAATGAAAAAGATACAATCAAAATGGAGTTTATTAAAGGGAAGTTATTGAAAAATGTCCTGGAAAAAAAGAGCTATTACAAATTGTCAGAAGAAATCGGGAAAAAAGTTGCCATTTTGCACAACAAAGGCATTATACATGGGGACTTAACAACCTCAAATATGTTTTTAGGCAAAGAGATTTACTTTATTGACTTCGGCTTGTCATTTTTCTCTGAAAAAATCGAGGACAAGGCAGTTGACCTGCATTTACTAAAAGAGGCATTGGAGTCAAAGCACTATAATATATGGGAAAATTGCTTTAAAGCAGCCTTAAAAGGCTACGGGAAATACGCAAAAGATTCGGGTGCAATAATAAAAAGGCTTGATGCTGTCGAGAGCAGGGGCCGCTACAAGGGCAAAAAATGAACAGCTACCTGACTTTAATTCTGTCAATAATTGCAATATTTGCAATCTACTGGGTTTTTGTAGGCCAGAGAAAGTACAATGAGATGCTCATGCCCAAAAAGAAAAGGGAAATTAAGGCTGTAATTTTTGACATGGACGGCGTTATTCTGGACTCAAAAGAAGCTTGGCTCAAGGTTTTCAACAGCACAAGGAAAAAATTCAACCTGCCGGAAATAAGCGAGAAAGAGTTTGCAAAAAAAGTCTGGGGAGGCTCTGTTGAAAGCGACGCAAAAAAATATTTTAAAAATAAAAGCGTTGGGGAAATGGGGAAAATTTATATTGAAGAATTTTATAAATTTACAGAAAGCACAAAATTAATGCCAAATGCAAAAGAAGTCCTGCAGAAAATAAGGGAAAAAAGGCTGAAAATCGGGCTTGTAACAAATACCTACAAAAAATCTGTGAAAAAAACTTTAGAATACCATAAAATCAAAGATTATTTTGACGCAATTGTCTGCGGCGATGAGGTCGAAAAAGACAAGCCATACCCTGATGAAATCATTGAGGCATGCAAAAGGCTGAAAATAAATGTTGATGAGGCAATTTTGGTTGGCGACACTAAAAATGACATTATTGCCGGAAGAGCCGCAGGCTGCTTTGTAATAGGCTATAACATAATGGCTGACTTAAGGATAAGCGGCCTGAGCGATTTGCTGGAGATGGTATAATATGAAGATTCTGGCTTTGGACTATGACGGCGTTATTGCGGATTCGCAGCTTGAATGCCTTGCAGTAGGGTTTAATGCGTATTTAAGATTAAACAAAAATACAAAACTATTCAATAAAGAAAGATTTACTTTTGGCAATTTTAATAAATTAATAAAAAATACTCAAAAATCGAAGATTTTTGGTACCAACTCTGCTGGTAATAAAAAAATCGTTAATGAGTATAAAAGACTGAGGCCTTATGTCGTTGATGCCTTTTGCTATTATGTCATGCTCCGTATCATTGAAAACAATATTAGAATAAAAAACCAGAATGAGTATAATAAAATCAGAAATAAGCTAATTAATTGCTATCATAAATACGTAAACTATTTTTACAATGAAAGGTATGCTTTCCAGAAAAATTATGGAAGATACCTTAAATTTATTTCCCCATACAATATAACAAATTCAATTAAAAAATTAAGCAAAAAATATATCATAACCATTGCAACAAACAACAATGAAAAAAGCATCAAGGGCTTTCTGAAAAAAAACAAAATTCCTGTCAGGGCAATAGCAGACAGCAGTATAAGCACCAACAAAGTCAAGCAAATAGAGTTTATTAAAAATAGCTATAATGCAGAATTTTCTGATATTTCCAGGTTTCCCATTTTCCAGAAATCATAAAGCTCGGCGTGAATTGTTTTCTTGCAACGTGGGGATATAATAACAAAGAGCAAAGGAAAATGGCAAAGAGAATTGGCGTTGTGCTGCTTAATGAAAATAATTTTTATAAGAAATTGAAATAAAAAATATTACGAAAAAGTATGTTTTAATTCATCTTTGAGCATAGAAGCCCATATCATTGTTTCTGTATTGAAAAATGGCTTTATTATAATCTGCTCGTCATATTTTTTATGTATGGCAATTACTCCTGCTTTGGATCCCAATTCCTTTAATTCATCAAAAGTTTTTTTGACAGCATCTTCCAATTCTAACCCGTCTGCTACTCTTGTCCTGATTGCCTGTGCTAGGCCAACAGCATGATTATACTCTCCCTTTCCACTAGACGAGATTCCAATAACCTTATTAGCGTAGGTTGCTGCAGTTGTAGCAACATCGCCAATCCTTCCCGGGGTTTCGCCTCCCACGCCGCCTGTAGAGGTGGCAGCAGCTATATTGCCCCATATATCAATTGCAACAGCTCCAACTGTAGTGGGGCTTGTTAAGTAGCCTGGCTTGGGCCCATCTACAATTGGCTTTGGGAATTCGTACGATTCTGGCCTTATGGGATTGTAATGTTCAAATCCATGCTTTCTTAAAAAGTAGGTAGCCTCCGAGCCGCCCAATATCTGCCCTATATCCCTTAAAAGCTTGGCCCCTAATATAGGATTCTTAACATTCTCTACATTCACAACACCATAAGGCAATACCCTTTGTGAATCCATCATTACTGCAGTCATCCTTACTTTTCTATCATACTGGACATAAGAGCCTGTGCCTGCGTCGAATGTGGGGTTATTCTCCATTAGGACAATAGCAATTTCAATAGCATCTACTGCACTCATACCTTTCTTTAACAGCTTATAAGTCTTTGCAGCATAATCTTTTACAAAATTCACTTCAAATTCATCCCTTTCTCCCTGGGATTTACGCGCTCCGCCATGCAATATAATTCCAGGCTCCATATATCATGCAAATTGAATTTTGTTTAAAAATATTTCTATTTTAACCACTTATAAGAAATAACAGAAAAGTTTAAATATAAGCACTTTTTACTATAAAACTGATTTAAATGGCGAGAGTTGGTTGTCTTCATAAAAAGTGAAACTAGTTCTTATTTTGTTAGTTATAGGTGTAAAAAAGGAGTGATATTCGGGAGGAAACAATATGCCAGATAATTATGCCAAGCCGGTCTTGATAATGACCAAGTCAAAGGGAAGAATCTTGGATGATTTCCTGAGGTATTTTGGAGGATATTTGTTCGCAGACCAAAAAGACTTGCCGCCGGTAATCATAGAAATACTGGAAAAGGATAAAACGAGGATCCAGAGCCTTGAAAGAGAGCTAAAAAAGGGTATAACCAAAAGGCCTCCAACTCAGGAGGAAATTGAAAAAGAGATGCTTCCATCATACACTGGAAACAGGCCGGATTTACAGAGAGTATTCAAAATTGGAAGGGATTACGCAAGAAGATTCCAGCCATTCAGGGTTGTTCTTGACTCTATTGACGGAGTTGTTGATGGGCAGGATTTTACATTGATAGGGGATGAAAATCCTCTGGAGAATTTAAGGGATAATCAGGTTCCTATTGCAATCTCAAATTCGGACCTTGCAGCAAATAAATTTTCACGTGAATTAAGGCAGTATTTCGGCATATTCAGGCCGTGGCAGGTAGACATCGAAGATCTTCAGACGATTTTTAACAATTTGCGTACCAATGCCACTACAGTAGTATATGAAGGCGAATTGGCAATAAGCGAGAGCCGACACATGTTTTTCGCAAATAGAAGTCCGTCTGAATTGAGGGACTTAAGATTTGACAGGAAAAGAAATCCCATGTTAGGCAGGAATTCGACCGTTTACATAGATGGCAGATATTTTTTTGTTTATGGCTGGATTTTAGGAAATAAATTCTCAGGCATAAACTTTAATGAAAGCGAGAATGTGGAATCAACAGTATTAAACGGGAACAACGGGCTGAAATGGGGATTGTATGTTGTGGCAACAGGCAGCACGTTGTCTAAGATGGCTAAAGATGGCAGGCTTGCTGTAGTGCAAAATCCAGTCTATACCTCTAAAGGCGCACTCTTTTCAAACCCAAAAGCCCAATGCTATGACGACAGGGCGCAGAGTATAATTGCAAGAATAAAAGAATTCAATGAAGAAGTAAAGGAACAAGTAGGGAATGGTATATATGACACTATGCTAAAAAACCTGCAAGGTCATTTAATCGGGTCTTCTGTAAACGGAAAATAAAAATCTTTTCATAAAAAAATTTATATACTAGTTATGCTTTCCATTAAATTAAGATGACAAGAGTTGATTGTCTTCATATCGAGCAAATTTAGTTCTGGTTTATTTAGTTTCAACTTTTTAATTTTCTCAAACAAATTTCATGGGTAGCCCGAGCGCTATCCCCTAACAAGTTCTATCTAAAATTCAAGAATGTGCAATTAGTTTATTCTGCGCTCTAACTTAGTTGCAGAATAAAAAATCAAACTCTCGCTTAGCGGGAGCGGTAAAAAAAGCCGGCGGGCTTAAAGCGCGGAGGTCAAAATGGACAAAGAAAAAGGATTGGAGCTAATTCTAGATTTCGGCTCTGACGGGAAAAAATTGTTGCCTGTAGTCACACAAGATTACAAAACCAAGGATGTTTTGATTTTGTCCTTTGTTAACAGGGAAGCTTTTCAACGTACACTTGAAACGGGCTATGCAACTTATTGGAGCAGGAGCAGAAATGAGCTATGGACTAAAGGCTTGACAAGCGGGGATATGCTAAGAATTGTGGAAATCAGGGTGAATTGTGAGCAAAATTCATTGCTTTACTTAGTAGAAATGGAAGGCAGAGGAGCCTGCCACGTAAAAGATGATTGCGGAAACCCAATGAAAAGCTGCTATTACAGAAGATTAACAGGTGATGGATTGGAATTTGTTTAGCTAAAAAACTAAATCAATGGAGGCAGATAAAAATGTATCGTGAAAATATCTATGAGGTTATGGAAAGTACAAAAGAAAAAGTGTCAGTTTGGGTTATACCCAAAAATACGGGCCTTAAGGGTTATGCATGGAAAACTTTGAAGGAAGCTGGGCTTGATTTAGATGATGCTAGGGTTGTTGGCGATGGCAAGTTAAGGCTAAAAGGTTTAACCTTATTGTTAAGAAGAGGTGAGGATATACCAATAGTGGTTACGGATGAATTCAAGCAAGGCAGAATTGTACTGGGCTTAACTGGAGATGACTTATTGGATGAGTTCCGCTTAAGGCAGCCTGATAATTTTTTAAAAGTTGAGAACACTTATGACTGGTATGACCCAGAAGCAAAGTACTTGAGGCCAGCCTTGTGCCTGATAGGCAAATCTGCTGATCCAAAAAAGATTCCAAAAAGGCCCAATTTAGCCATAAATGAGAAGTATAAATATGCCAGCAGGCTATACTTGGCAAAAGATCCTCAATTCCAGGGAAAGTTTATCTCTACTACAACTTACTCTGGCGATCTTGAAAGGGCAGTAAAATCAGGCGCAAGAGATTACTGCATTGATACTGTTTATAGCGGAAAAACCATCAGAAAATTGCGCCTTAGAGTAGTCGGAGAGCCAATACGATTTACAGATTTAGTCGTGAATGACTAATTCAATCTTTTCAGCAGAATACTTGTTTATCAACAGGGACAGATAATTATTTAAACCAAAATAAAAAAATAACAGTAAAATGAACCTTCAGCTGCCTAAAGGAACGAGGGACCTTAAGCCCGAGGAGATGATTGCAAGGAACAAGGTAATTGGCACTCTAAGGGAAATCTTTGAAGTGTATGGCTTTTCGCCTTTGGAAACCCCTGTTTTGGAAAAATACGACATTCTTGCTGCAAAATATGCAGGAGGCTCTGAAATTCTAAAGGAGACTTTTAAGCTGAAGGACCAAGGGAAAAGAGATTTGGGCTTAAGATACGATTTGACAGTTCCGTTGTCAAGGTTTATCGGGATGAATCCAAATACAAAGATGCCGTTCAAGCGCTACCAGATTGGGGAAGTTTTTCGCGATGGCCCTGTGGAAAGCGCACGCTATAGGCAGTTTACCCAATGCGATGTTGATATTGTAGGATGCAGGGAAATGACTGCAGATGCTGAAATAATCGCTTTAATAAGCAGGGCTTTTGAAAAGCTTGGCTTAGATTGCGTCATTAAAATAAACAGCAGGAAATTATTGAACGACTTGTTAAAATATTGTAAAGTCCCTAACAATAAAATTGAAGATGTTATCATTATAATTGATAAACTGGACAAAATAGGAATTGAGGAAGTAAAAAAGGAATTGAGTAAAATAATAAATAAAAAAATCATTCAAAAAATTGAAGAAATAATCTCTATTGAAGGCCTTAATGAGAGCAAAATCTCAAAATTAAAGGAAATCATAAAAAAATCCGATGGCATGGATGAAATTGAAAGCCTGCTGAATTATCTGAACATAATCAATGTGGGCGTTGATTTTGACATATCTTTGGCTAGGGGCCTGGCTTATTATACCGGAACAGTCATTGAAGTTTTTTTACGCGATTCCGGTGTAAAAAGCGCTGTCTGCGCAGGGGGCAGGTATGACAAGATGATTGGCTCTTTTCTTGGAAGGGGAAATTTTCCCGCAGTCGGCGTTGCTTTTGGCTTAGACAGGATTTATGACGCCTACATTGAAAAAAATAAAGAGGAAAAGAAGACAGTAACACAAATATATATTATCCCAATAAAGACATTGAATGAAAGCCTGACAATTGCCGAGGAATTGAGAAAAAGCGGCATTAAGGCTGATATTGACTTAATGGGCAAGGGCATAAGCAAAAATCTCGAGTTTGCAAATTCCCTGGGCATACCTTATGTTTTGTTTATAGGGCCTGATGAATTAAAGCAGAATAAAGTAAAATTAAGGGACATGAAAACAGGGGAA
>JAGVXV010000026.1 GCA_018303625.1 Candidatus Woesearchaeota archaeon | reverse complement strand
GTTTTTTAGCTTTTTTATGGTTTTTACTGCAAAATTGGTTAATGTTTCCGCAGGATTGACCTTGTAATTCCAATTAACGGATTTTATCGCAGTTCTTTTTATCTTGTTTATTATCCTCCACTGCAATAGGTTGAATTTGTCAAAGCCCCTTTCAATGCCCGTATCATTCATCTCTATATCATTCCCTATTGTCCTGTAGCCGTGGCTCTGCAGAATTTCCTGCAAGGTAACTACATTAGGATTTAATCTATCAATTACTCTGACAGAAGAGTATTTAGAAAGGGATTTTCCCTCAAGCCTAAGCCCATGTGAGTGCGGATAAAGCCCTGTAAGCATGGAAGGTATGGAAGGGCATGATCTCGGGCTGGTGCATATAGTATCTGGGAAAAATATTCCCTGCCTTGCAAGCTTGTCAATATTAGGGCTTGTATCTCTTTTGTAGCCATTAATGCCCAAATGGTCCGAGCGCAAAGAGTCCACAACTATCAGGAGTATATTCATTCTGGTAAGAAAAACTAGCAAACTATTTAAATAATTATAGGTTTTTGTAACGTCAATATGCTTACTTAAGCAGGGCATAAACCGCAAGATTAAGGCACGAATTTTAGGCTATTGATTAAAGGTATTAACAAACTGGCAGGAGACAATGATAGAAAGTGAGCAGCAACAGGAATTACAAAAATAAAATCAGAGTATTAGTTATAACCCATATGTTCCCGACAAGATACAACCCTGTAGCAGCCACATTTATCTTCAACCAGATCAAAGCATTAAAAAAATATTGTGAAATAAAGGTTTTGTTCCCTTATCTATATTCTCCGAAAATAAAATTTCTCAATCCATATTTTAAATATTCAAATATTCCAAAAATTGAAAGGATTGATGGAATCGAAGTGCATCATCCGAGGCATGTTATGTTTCCAAGGATATTTTTCATTCCAAAGTTTCTGAATTTTTTTTTGGCTGTTGAAAGTTTTTTTTCGTATTTAGCCTCAAAAAAGACATTGGACAGGATGATGCAAAAATGGAATCCGGACATTATTCATCTCCATGGCGTGCTTGATGAGGGGTTGCTGGGAGTAATGGCTAAGAAAAAATATGGCAAACCGCTTTTAACAAGCGTTTGGGGTGAAGATATAACAAAATATTCGAGACGGATATTTTCAAAAAACCTTGTGGGGTTCACTTTAAGAAATTCTGATGCCATTATATGCCAAAGCGATTTTTTAAGAAGGGAGATAAATAATAACGGGATAAATAACACCAAGTTCTATACAATTACTGTTGGCGGGCCATTAGAAATATTTAAGCCGAGGGACAAAAATAAAGTTAAACGCACTTTAAAATTGCCCAGGGATAAGAAGATAATACTATTTGTGGGCCATTTAATAACAAGGAAAGGCGTCAAATACCTCATTAAGGCCATGGAGAATATCATAAAAAAGGAAAGAGATATTTTATGCTATATAATTGGGAAGGGTGATGCAGAAGAAGATTTAAAAAAATTAACATCAGACCTTAATCTTAAGGATTACGTAATATTTTTAGGGCAGAAGATAAATAAAGAAGTTGCATTGTACATGAATGCCTGCGACATTCTTGTATTACCAAGCTTAAACGAAGGGCTTCCAGTTGTGCTATGCGAAGCCTTGGCCTGCGGAAAGCCTGTAGTAGCTACAAGAGTTGCAGGCACGCCAGAACTGGTAAATAGTGATGTCGGTCACCTTGTAGAACCAAAAGATGTGGATGATCTGGCAAATAAGATATTACTAGCCTTAAATAAAAAGTGGAGAAAGGATGTATTAATAAAAAGGGGTAAAGAGTTTAGTGTGGACAGGTCTGCTAAAAAATTGCTGGAAGTATATGGAATTTTCCTAAAAAAAAATCTGTGATAACGCCCCTTACTTTTCCTTATACCCATTCCAATGCTCAAGGAATTCCGCTATTGACTCGTCAGTCTTTGGGTTTTTGCTCATCAAGGCAAGAAACTGGTAAGGCACTGTCAAGATATGGGCTCCAGCCAATCCTGAATCAATAACCTGCATCAGATGCCTTATGCTGCCGACGATTATTTTTGTCCTGACATTGGATAATTCAAAAATTTTTACAGTGTCCTCAACAACCTTTGTCGGATTATAGCCCATGTCCCCGATTCTTGAGTAAAACAGGCTCGCATAATCCGCGCCTGCCTTTGCTGCAAGTATTGCCTGGCCAACTGACATGCACGCAGTAACATTGGTCTTGATTCCCTTTTCCTTCAATATTTTGACTGCTTTAAGCCCTGCTATGCCCATAGGCACCTTTACAACGGCATTTTTCCCCCACGAAGCGTATTTTTCAGCCTCTTTCAGCATCTCATTCAGGTCATTGGTTGTAACTTCGATGCTTACAGGGCCGTTGACTATTTTGAGAATTTCTTTTATATTTGCTTCAAAGTCTTTGCCTTTTTCCTGCGATGCCAATTTTGGATTGGTGGTGCAGCCATCTGCAATTCCCCAGCTCAAAACCTCCTTAATTTCCTCCAAATTAGCGCTGTCAATAAATATCTGCATTCTAACCAACCTCCAGCTTTTCAATTATTTTTGCCGCCTCGTGAAGATTATGGACATAATAATCCGCTTTTACTCCTTTGGCTTTGATTTGGTTTATTGTATCAAAATTGAATGCGACCAAAAAAGTTTTTTTGCATTTTTTCCCCGCTTCTATATCAATTAAATTGTCGCCAACTGCGTAGCTTTTGCTTATGTCTATGCCCAATTCCTTTGCCGCCTTTTTTAACAGTCCTTCTTTGGGCTTTCTGCATTCGCATTCTCCTGTGTAAGATGGATGGTGCTTGCAATAATACACAGCATCGACCTTTATTTTTGAATTCATTTTTTTTGTTATTTCATTAAGCATCGAATCCTTGATGTAGCCAAACGCAACGCCAGGCTGGTTTGACACTATAACTATTTTCAGGCCAGCTTTTTTCAATGTTTTAATCGCTTGTGCAACTCCCGGCAGCAAAACAAACTCCGATGGCTTTGAGGGGCTTTTTATGCCCGCAGTTTCATCAAACAAATTTTTGTTGATTACTCCATCCCTGTCAATGAAAACTGCCTTATTCTTCATGGTTTCTTATTTTTTCCTTGAGACAAAATATAATCAAATGCTGCAAGACTACATGAAAAGATTCGACATGAGGGGTGGATTCCATAGGAACAACAATGCATGCATCGCATATTTTCTTCATCAGGCCGCCATCAAATCCTGCAAGGCCTATTGTCATGGCCTTTTTGCTTTTTGCATATTCAATTGCTTTTATCAGATTTGCGGACCACCCGGAACCTCCATGGACGCTTATGCCAATAACAACATCTCCTGCATGTATCACATTTTCCAGCTGTCCTTTGAATATATTGTCAAAGCCGCTGTCGTTTGTCCATGCGCTTACCAAAGGTATGTTGTCGTTCAGGCAAAAAGCCCTGAACCTTTTTTTGCCCTCAACAATTGTTGTTTTTGAAAGGTCTGCTGCCAAGTGAGTTGCCGTTGAGGCGCTTCCTCCATTGCCCATTGTGAATATCTGCTTTTCATTTTTCCAGGCTTCAAATAGGATTTCGACAACCTTGTCAATGTCATCTTTTGATAGATTCTTGATTATTTCCTGCATTTCCTTGAGATATTTGTTTATAAAGTCAGGGTTTTTCATTTCAATCTTCATGCATTAAACACTATTTTGCTGCCGTCAAAATCGAACCTGAACGGAACCCTGCTGAGCCCGATCTTGCTCATTTTATCGGCAAAATTGTTTTTATTCTTGTCGCAGTAAAAAAGGAAAAAGCCTCCGCCGCCAGCCCCCATGATTTTTCCCCCTATTGCGCCGTTTTTCAATGCATAATCATACCACTTGTCTATTTCAGTATTTGACATTACGCTTGCCAGTTTTTTCTTTGTCTCCCAGTGTATGTTCAGCCATTCCCCAAATCTTCGGCAATTGCCGCTTTCAAGCGCTTTTTTAATTTCCTCACCTATTTTTTTTATTTCCATCATATTCTTTGCCTTTTCTTCATCGCTTTCTGCCTCATTTTGCTGTTTTGACAAGATCTTTGTGGTGTCTCTTGTTATTCCAGTGTAAAACATAAATAAGTTTTCCTGGAGTTCGTGCAAGACATTTTCCGATATGTTCAGGGGGCTTACCATCACCTTTCCATCCTTATTTATACCTAGGTTGATAATGCCTCCGTAAGCAGCCGCATACTGGTCCTGCTTGCCTATCGGCTCCTTTAAAATGTCGATTTCAATTTTACATGCTTCTTCGGCCAGAGTTTTGGTATCAGTATATTCACGCTTATAGGCATGCAGAGCGTTTAACAAGCCGACTAAAAAAGAGCTGGAAGTGCCCATTCCTGTCCCAGAAGGAATGTCTGCTATAGTGGTTATTTCAATGCCTTTTTTGAGGTCCAATAACCTTAAGGCTTCTCTGACTCGGTCATGCTTTAAGTCTTCTATGCTATCAACAATCTCTGTTTTGGAGTAGCTCACCCTTATAGTATCCTCAAACCTTTTGTTTACGTTTACGTAGATGTGCTTATTTATTGCGCTCGTTATTAAGGAAGCCCCGTATTTAGGCTGGAAGAAAGGAAGATCAGTGCCGCCACCCCCTATAGGCACCCTGACAGGTGTTCTGGAAATAATCATAAAGAAAAGAAAAAAACACTAATATATAAAGCTTTTGGCGATAAGTTTAAATATAAGTTTTTAGTTTTTAAACCTTCGCAGATTTAGTGCCTCCCTTAGAAGCAGGTAAACAATTTTCGGCCTTATCACATTCAGGAATGTTGTTGCTTCTGATTTGCCTTTCAGCCTCGGCAGATGCTCTACTCCGACTTCCTTTATCCGGAAGCCGTAATGTATTGCTTTTACCAAGAGCTCTACATCAGCGCCTCTTGTGCCCTGGAATGGCTTGATTTTATCAATTACAGCCTTTCTGCATAATTTAAAGGCACAGTCTGGATCTTTTACCTTTAACCCAAGTATCAGCCTAACAAGATTCTTGTAAACAGATGCCGCAATAAGCCTCATAAAAGGGTCTTTTCTTTTTATCCTATAGCCAATAACTAAATCATAATCATCAATGAATTTTAGAAGCCTGCTTATTTCAGCCAGATTAAACTGAAGATCCGAGTCTGTATAGAAAATGAGCTCTTTTCCTGAATTTTCAAATCCAGTTTTTAGCGCTGCCCCATAGCCCCTATTTTTCCCGTGCTGTATGAGCCTTATCTTCGGGTTAGTTTTGATGTACCCCTTTACTATGTCACTTGTCTTGTCCCTGCTGCCGTCATCAACAACCATTATCTCATAGTCTGTTGTGATTTTGCTTACTACGCTTACTGCTCTTTCTAATGCCAAAGCAATATTTTCTTCCTCGTTATAGGCCGGGAAAAAAACAGACAATGACGAAAGCTTTTTTTTAGTTGCCATAGTTCATAGCGCGATTTTTATGGAATCTTCCTCCAGTTCTTTTTTTATTGCCTTGTATTTATCCAGTCTTCCTATCTCAGCCCAATAGCATTTCCCGTGCACATACCCCAATATTTTCTTTTTCTCTTTCAATAATTTTGGGAATATGTCCAATGCGAAATCGGAAAAACTGTTTTTTTCGATAAAATCGAAAATCTTCCTATTAAGCACGTAAATTCCTGAATTTGCATATTTGTACTTCCCTTTTATGCGCCTTAAATCATTCTTTGCCGGCTTTTCTATGAATTCTTTAATTTGTTTTTTATTGTCCATGATAACAATACTGGAACTAGGCTGGTTTTTCCCTATTTTATGCAGGCATATTGTCGCCATTCCACCATTTTTTTTATGAAACTCATAAATTTTTTTCAGGTTTATGTCCGTAATTATGTCGCCGTAAATCACAAAAAAATCCTTATCAAAGAAGTTTTCAGCTTTTTTTACGCCGCCTGCCGTGCCAAGCAGTTTCTTTTCATGGGAATAATGTATATTTACCCCGAGCTTTTTTCTGCCCAAGTAAGTTTTAATTTTTTCCGGCTTGTAGTTCAGGTTTATTACAACATCCTTAATGCCGTGTTTTTTAAGAAGCCTTAGCTGGTAATAAAGAAGCGGCTTGCCCTTGATTTTGAGCATAGACTTGGGTATTTTTTCGGTTAAAGGCCTTAATCTCCTGCCTTCTCCTGCTGCCAGAATCATAGCTTTCATCTTTTAATCCTTTTTTTCCAGTAATCAATCAGAATTTCAACGCCCTGCTCGAAAGAGATTTCCGGCTTCCATCCAAAATCTTTTCTTATTTTATCGTAGGAAAAATAGCATTTGCTTATTTCTCCAACCCTCTCATCAGCATAAATCGGCTCAAGACTGGAATTCAGCTTTTTTTTAATGGTCGAATAAACCTGGTTTACTGTTATGCCTTTTCCCGAGCCGAGGTTATAGCACTTATTTGTCAGTTTTTTTAATGCCAGAAGGTTTGCTTTTACAACATCAGAAACAAACACAAAATCCCTCATTTGGGTTCCATCGCCAAAAATAACTGGCCTTTTTCCCTGCAGCATCAGGCTTACAAAGATGGAAACAACTCCTGCCTCATTTTCCGGCTCCTGCCTTGTGCCATAAACATTAGGATAGCGCAATGAAACATAATCCAGCCCGTAATTATAGTTGTAAAGATATAGATAATGCTCGACAGTATGCTTGGAAATGCCGTATTCACATATTGCGTTTACCGGATGCTCTTCATCCATCGGAAGGTATTTCGGCTCGCCGTAAGATGCGCCAGCGCTGTTCCCATATACAAATTTTTTAACATTGTTTTTAATGCAGTTCTGCAATATTACGAGGCTGCCCAGTATGTTTACTTTGGCGTCAAAAACAGGCTCCCTTGTTGACCTCCTTACATCCATCTGGGCTGCATGGTGATTGACAGCATCAGGCTTCTCATTCCCGAATATCTTGGCGATTTTTTCCTCATCGCATATATCTGCATTGTAAAATTTTGCCTTTGGGTTGGCATTCTTCTTAAAGCCCGTGTATAAGTTGTCAATTACAATAATATCATGGCCTTCGCTTATCAATGCATCTGCTACATGGCTTCCAATGAATCCAGCCCCTCCTGTGACTAATACCTTCATTTAAATCATTTTTGAGTAAAACAAATCTTTATAAATACTTTATCATTTTTGTGAATCACTATAATCTCTGGAGAAAAGATTGAATGAGAGGTTATGCTATGGTCAAAATCGGGATTGTTGGGGGAGGGTTTTCAGGGCTTGCTGTAGCCTATTTTCTAAGAGAGCATGATGTTACAATAATAGAGTCAGGCAATGCTCTCGGGGGCCTTGCGTCATGGATTGATGTGCCTGGATGGGAATGGCCGATTGAGAAATTCGTGCATCACTGGTTTGTTACAGATAAGTGGATTTTTCAGTTAATCAGAGAACTAGGCTTAGAGAGAAAGATGATCATAAGGGATACCAGATCATCATGTTACTATAAGGGGGAAATAGCAGAACTGGATTCTGCGGTATCCCTATTGAAATTTCCGCTCTTAAGACTCTTAGACAGGTTAAGAATGGGTGCTATACTGGCGTTATTGAGATTAGATAGGAATTATCTAAAATACGAAAAAATTACCGCTTATTCTTTCTTAAAGAAAACAATGGGCAAAAAGGCATTTGAGATTGTCTGGGAACCATTGCTTATAGGTAAATTCGGTCGTGATGCGGAAAAAATCAACGCAGCCTGGTTTTGGGGAAGAGTACACCCTAGGACAAAAAGCCTTGCATATATCGAAGGAGGGTTTAAGACGTTTATTGAGACCCTCTCTAAAAAAATAAGGGATAATAAAGGGAAAGTTATACTTAATACGCAGATTAAGAAAATAACGAAAAAGTGGGGCAAATTTATGGTGGATGCCGGAAATAAAAAATTTAAATTTGATTATTTGGTCTTAGCGGTGCCATTGCACGTTGCTTTGGAGCTGTATAGTTTTCCTAAAGAGTATAAAGAAAAATATAAGCCTATAAGATCTATAGGCGCCCAGTATTTTATACTAGCATTAAAGAAACAATTTTTGGATGAAATATATTGGCTTAACATTAATGATAAAAATGCTCCTTTTGTAGTTATTGTAGAGCATACCCATCTCGTAGATAAGAAACATTATGGCGATAAACATATTATCTGGGTCGGAAAATATCTGGACTATGATGACCCGCTTTGGAAGCTTAGCGAAGCGGAATTATTGGAAAAAATAATCTCTTATTTGAAGAAGATTAATCCCGAGTTTAAAAGAGAATGGATAAATAAGAGTTATTTTACAAGGTCAAAGAACGCCCAGCCTCTTATGACCATAAATTACTCCAGGCATATTCCAAAAATTGAGACACCAATTAAGAATTTGTATCTTGCCAACATGAATCAGATATACCCCTGGGATAGGGGCACCAATAACGCAGTGGGAATTGGGCTGGATATTGCAAAAAAAATCGAGGCAGATTTAAAAAGAAACAAAGTTTATAGGAGGGTATGAGCTGCTTTATCCAGTTTGATGAGATTGAAAATGAAAAAATTTGATAAGCTTGAGCTAGGATGCGGAGAAAGACCAATGCCCGGCTATCTGCACCAAGACACAACATCAATGCCCGGGATTAAACTTGATTTTATATGCAACCCCTGGGAAATTCCGCTGGAAGAGAGTTCATTGTCTGAGGTACTAGCTTTGGGGGTGATTGAGCACCTTAGGTTTGCTGAAGTCAAAAAAACTCTTGCTCATATGTACAAATTGCTAAAAAAAGGGGGCGCGCTCCTTTTCGATGTTCCTGACATGAAAGTGTGGAGCGAGTATCTTTATAACCTGACTCATGAACAACAGGAAAAAAATCTATTCCCACCGCACCATGTTTGGAGCACTTTTTATGGATGGCAAAGATGGCCCGGAGATGAGCACAAATCAGGATGGACGAGGGAAGAAATAACCAAGGCTGTAAAAGAAAGCGGGTTTGGAAAGATAGAAGAAGGTGTACAGATATTTACTTCAAAAGGCATTGTTAGAGGAAGATTCACAAGACCCGGAGATGCACATATTTATATTAAAGCTGTAAAATGAGGATTAATAAAAAGGAAATATTGTTGGTAATAATTCTTCTTTCAATATTTTTATTTCAGTCTGTCGCTACCTTAAAGAATACAAATCTAATTTTTGATGAGCCTGCTACTTTGGTGGTTAGCTATTACTTCTTAAAGGACACTGATACAAAGATGTCAATACTTCATCCGCCGCTGGGCTATATTTTAGCAGGATTTCCGCTATTGTTTCTGGATATAGCTACACCATACCCATACCAAGAATGCACAGATATCGGATATTTCCAATGCGGGCAGCATATAATGTTTAAATCTGTTAATGATCCGGAAAAAATCGGCATTTACGGCAGATTTCCATTCATAGTTCTTTCTTTGCTATTTGGGTTGCTGCTATTCTTATTTTCAAGAGAGTTATATGGCGCCAAAGCCGGATTTTTTTCATTGTTACTGTATGCATTTTCTCCAGCAATTTTAGCGTATAATACCTTAGCAAATGCGACATTTACTGATTTACTAGTTACATTTTTTGCTTTTAACACTGTTTATCTCTTATGGAAGCTTTTAATTCAGGGCTACACAAAAACCAGGCTGGCTTTAATCGGCATATCACTCGGGCTTGCATTGGCCTCGAAATTCACGGCAATTCTGCTTATACCGATAATTATGATCTTATTTTCAGTAAAAATATTCCAAGAAAGCAATAGAAAAAAGGCCTTGAAAAAGCACTTGATTAATTTTGGGATTATACTGTTAATTGGGTCTGTTGTGCTTCATTCTACATATTTCTTCAGCTTTGACAGCATAGCTGACTCCATACCCAAGAGAAACCTGGATTTTGTTGATTCTTTAATTCAGAAAAATTTTGCCGAAGGAAGCTTCAACAGAAAAATGGCTGATTTTTTGGTATACGGCCTGAAGATTCCCATGCCGGAGTATTTCAGCGGATTTGCCGCCCAATATCTTATAGAATCGTCAAAAAACAAGGAAGGCTACCTCAACGGAAAAATATACGACGGCGGCAAATGGTATTATTTTTTTGAGGTTTTGCTTATAAAAACCCCGATTCCGCTGCTGATTTTTATTGCAATTTCCTTGTTTTTTACAGTTAAAACAACAAAAAATCTTGTTAGATCAAATAAGTATTTTAAGTCCCCCGTCATTTTTGAACAATTATGCATATTTTTACCAATAATCTTCTTTTTTGGGATATTTATACCTATTAATTTCAATTTAGGCTTGAGGCACATACTGCCGATAATACCATTCATGTTTTTGTTTGCCTCGCAGATTACAAAGATAAGATTAAGGGACAGGTTTCATAATGTTTTCAGGATTTTTGTCGGATTGCTGCTTTTATGGTATATAATACCAGCGTTATTTATCATGCCGCACTACATAGCTTATTTCAATGAATTTGTCGGTGGGCCTGAAAACGGCCATAAATACCTTCTTTCCTCAAACCTCGACCAGGGGCAGGACCTGAAAAAACTGCATAATTACCTTGAAACGAATAATATCGGAAAAATAAAATTAAGCTACCATGGCTCATTTGACCCTTCATACTACAATATTTCCTACGAGGCAATGCCTATGGAGCCTTACATTCCGTGGGTTGATGCCAAATCAAAAGCCCAGGAGGACTGCTCAAAAAAGAAGGGGATAATAGTGATAAGCGTTTCAAACCTGCATAATTACCATTTAAATAACAGATCGTGCTTCGACTGGCTTCAGGATTACGAGCCTATAGAGAAAATGGGCTATACAATTTATGTTTATAACATAACAGATTGATCATTGCAGTATTTCGAATATTATCAGCCCGTTATTGGTGAAAACAGGCCTGAATTTTCCCGAGCTTATAAATGACTGGATTTTTTTGTTTGTCTCATTTGCCCCAAACTTCTGCGCTGCCTGCCCGTCAATTATGATATACCTGTAACTCTCATTTTTAAGCCAGTTGTAGTTTTCGTCAGCCGTTTCATTAAATCCGCTTGTCTGGTAGCTTCTAACATTCTCGCACCAGTGGCATGTGAATTTGTCAAGCCCCATGATTATTCCATTATTCGAAAATGTAAATACTTTCGTTCCTGTCGGTATGTTATCCTTAAGCCACAAATAGCCTTTTATCTCATCATTGGATGTCCAGAAAGCCCCCGGCGGCCATAAGGCTGTATTTACAGTGTATTTCTGTATAAATGAGGTTATAATAATCCCATAAAACAATGTTCCAATAATAAGCAACGAGGCTCCGGTTGTTATTAAATTAGATTTTGTGATGCTTTTAACAAGACCTTTTGCAAAATTCTCAATCAAATTTATTGCTTCCCCGGATAGTAAAGAAACCGGAATTGCAAGAAGCATCCATGCCCTGAAAGGGGATAATTTTACAGGGAATTTTGCCGCATTTACAGCATAAAGCGAAAATACAAACCACAATAATAAAACGAATTTATAATAACCCTCCTTCTTTATAGTTTCCTTGTATTTTATAATTAAAAAAATTAAGCCTATAACTGTCAAGATAGAAAGAACAAGGCCTATTCCTATGGGATTGTTTATCATATTGGTCTTTTTGGCAAAAATGAATTCCGATATTTTGTATGCCCTGTCAGCCGTGCCTCCAATAGCCACAAGGCTTGACGCTGGGTTAAGGCCTACACCATATAAAGTCCCCATAACACCCCTTTTAATGATCATCGGCAGCCACCACAATAAGAATGACAAAAGCATCCCGAGAAATCCTGCAAGAAACTCGTGCAGCAAAAATTTCCTTTCAGCCAAAGCCCGTGCAATAAAGTATATAATAAAAAAAAGGCCGAAATAAGTGCTGTGTGTCGGAGATGATGTTAAAGTTGCTGCAATGACAATTGCCGCTATTATGAGCCATTTTTTATCATCCTTGATTTTCTCAACTGAATAAAATGAAATGAAAAACAAGGGCATTGTGATTGAGATTGCCCATATAAAGTGGCTTAGGAAGGCAGGGACTGCAAATAATGCAAATGTTGAGAAAAATGCCTTTTTGGAGCTGTTTGTGAAAACCTTGGCAAAAAAGTAAAAAAACACTATACTCAGTGAGACTATAAGCGCATTGAAGAACTTTAGCGTCCAGTAAACTGAATTGCTTGTCTGGTGCATAATCCCCAGGAGCATTTCATAAACAGGAGGGTAAGGGTCAATATAGTGCAAGCCAACAGAGGTTTTTTCAAAAACAGTCTTTTCCATTGAAACATACTTTACGCCCATTGAATGGCTCCAAGAGTCATCATCCTCGAGGTAAGGGTAGGAAAACGCGCCTTTTGCATACATATAGAATGAGATGGAAAATAATACAAGCATCAGCAGAGGGAAGATGCTTATGGAAATATTTTTTGGATTAAAGATATTTTTTCCTTTTTTAAAATGCGCATAAAACCTGATAAGAATCAATAAAATGCTTATTGAAAGGAATATTTTCCAGTCCAATGGAATTCTTAGAAGATTCAGCAAAAGGCCTAATGTGAGCATTGCTCCCAAGCCGATGCCGATTCTCATCAGGTTTCTTTCAAGAAAATCTTCTGATTCCCTGGCTAATGAGCCTAATCCGTAGCCAAATCCCCACGTATACAAAAAAAACAAAATTATGCTTAATGATGACATTAATCAACCCCCTGATTAAAAAGAGCGATGTATGTCAAAAACCACCCCTCATAGACGGGTGGCATAATTGGCGAAGCCTTGCAAGCCATCCCGTGCAGACAGGTGATTTTTGAGTATGCTCGAAAATATACCATCTTGTGCTTACACATTGGAATTACATCCATTAGTTATAAACTGGAGGTATATTTCCGACATATAAAAACATTACTTTTGTATAATGAATTCGACATGCCAAGTGAGAAATTCTCTGAACAAAGGGATATTTGCGAAATTTACCGGAAGCATTCTTGTTGAAATGGATTTTATCTTCAATCTATTTTCCAGAATAAGCTCTTTTACCTCTTTAATTGTCCTTTTATACAGCTTCCCGTATTCATCATCATATTTATAGCTTCTTACATTGTAAAATTTCCTTGAGAGCCTTATAGCCGTTTTTTCGCCGAGGTAATGGAAAGGCTTGAACTGGTGAGATCCTACCGGACTCCAGAACGGCGGGAAGCTCAGGTAACACATTCCCCCATTTTTAAGCACCCTTTTTATTTCTATTATAAGGACCTCAGGATTTTTAACATGCTCTATCAGGCTTGAGCAGAATACAAAATCAAATGATTCAGCTTTGAATGGGAGCTTAAGAGCATCTCCTAGGACAAATTTCACGCCAGGCATACCTTGAAATTGCTCGCTTTTTATGTCCAGAGAAACAACATCTGCCCCTTGCTTAAAGAACTCGGTAGAATAGCCTCCCCTGCCACCGCCAATGTCCAGCACATTTTTTCCCCTGAGGGCAATTCCCTTATTTTTAAGCGAGTTGAGAACTATGCCTGCCTGAAAATTTTCAAATTTTACATAATCGCTGTTGGATTTTCTCCTGTTTTTTGCCAGCTTATAGAAATTGATGTAATCCTTAAAATTTGCCATTTCCAAAAAGGTTTTTAAAGCGAATATTGTTATTAATAACTATTCGGCAAAAAAGAAAGCAATATAAATATTTTGCCATTACTGCATATACTATGAGGGTTATAGTAACAATTCCTGCATATAATGAGGAAAAAACAATAGCTGATTTAATCAGGAAAATCCATAAGGTGATGAAAATCAATAGCTATAATTACAAAATCCTTGTTGTTGATGATGGAAGCGATGACAAGACAGCCAATGCTGCGAAAAATGCAGGGGCAGCGGTTTATTCACACCCTAAAAATTACGGCCTGGCTGAAACTTTCATTTCAGAGATCAAAAAATGCCTTGAGCTTAAGGCAGAGGTTATTGTGCATATAGACGCTGACGGGCAGTATCTTCCTGAGGAGATACCAAAGCTCCTTAATGAGATAAAAAACGGCTATGATTTGGTTCTTGGAAGCAGGTTCAAGGGGAAAATAGAGTCTATGCCTCTGGTCAAAAGGCTTGGCAATATAGCTTTTTCAAAGGCAGTTTCCCAGATAACAAAGGTAAAAATAACGGATGCGCAGACAGGCTTCAGGGCGTTCACAAGGGAATTGGCAGAAAAGATCCCCATAAGGTCAAAGCACACTTACACCCAAGAGCAGATAATAAGGGCTGTAAGGGAAAAATTCAGGATAAAGGAGATTCCGATTTATTTCAGGAAAAGGCACGGCAAAAGCCGCCTGATAAGCAATCCTTTTGGGTATGCTTCAAGGGCATGGATAAATATAATAAGGATTTACAGGGACTATGAGCCTTTGAAGTTTTTCGGCTGGACAGGGACTTTTATATTTTTAATCGGCTTTTTGATTGGTCTGTACCTCGCTTATCTGCACTTTACAACCGGAATTGTCGGCCATTTCGCATTGGTCATGCTTGATGTGCTTATCCTGAGCATCGGGCTGCAGGTAATCATCTTCGGGTTTTTGTCGGATATGTATAAGGGGTAAGCGACAATACAAAATACTTAAAAACAGGCATTGATTTTTCTTTAAATATGAAAATCCTGGTATTTACAAGCAGGTATACTGCATCAAGGGATATAATAGATGAGGATTTCGGAAGGCAGGTGAGGCTTTTCGAGCAGCTGAGGAAATTCGGCCATGAAATAGACTTTTTCTGCGTTGACTACAAAAAGCTTGAAAACAGGAATGCAAAGCTGCATGGAATTGATGTTTTTATAAGGCCTTTCAATCCAGTAAAAATTTTAAGTTTAATTTCGAATTTGAGAAAAATTATTGAAAAAAGAAGTTATGATTTAATGATTGCGACTTCCGACCCATTATGGGGGGTTATAGGCTATTTTATTGCGGGAAAATACGGGATAAAGTTCGTTTATGACTTACAGGATAATTATCTGGTTTACAAGAGCTACAAGATTCCTTTTTTTGGCTTCTTTGAAAGGCATGTGACAAGAAATTCTGATTTGGTTATGGCAGCAAGCAATATCCTTGCCGAGAATGCAAAGAAGATAAGGAAAGGGAGAATTGCGACAATACCCAACGGCGCCGATTTAAGAATTTTTAAGCCATTAAATAAAATAAATTCCAGAAAAACATTAAAGCTGCCTGTTAATGCAAGAATAGTCTCCTATATAGGCTCCATACAGAAAATACAGGGAGTTGACATTTTAATTAAGGCCTTTGAGGAATTAAGGAAGGAAATCAA
>JAGVXV010000057.1:2335-6331 GCA_018303625.1 Candidatus Woesearchaeota archaeon | reverse complement strand
TTTCTTCAATTCTTTCTGCAGCTTGCTCCAGTCATCCAAAAACTGCTTTATGCCTTTGTCTGTCAGAGAGTGCTTGTATAATTGCTCATAAACCTTGAAAGGCATTGTAGCTATGTCCGCCCCCATCATTGCAACTTCCTTAACATGCTCTGTAGATCTTATACTAGCTGCGAGAATTTGTGATTTAAAACCATAATTGTCATAAATCTGCCTTATCTCCCTTATCAGTTCCGTGCCTTTTTCCCCTATGTCATCCAGCCTTCCGATAAAAGGGCTTGTAAGATAAGTTCCTGCCTTTGCCGCCAGCAATGCCTGGTTTGCTGAAAAAACCAAAGTCGTATTTACTTTTATCCCAGACTTCGTCAATGATCTGCAGGCCTTCATTCCCTCAGGAGTCATAGGAACCTTGATCACAATGTTTTTGTGAATCTTTGCAAATTCCCTGCCCTCTTTCACCATGCCTTCAGCATTTAAAGAAACAGTTTCTGCACTTATAGGGCCATTGACAATTTTTGTTATTTCCTTCAATGTCTGCACGTAATCCCTTCCCTCCTTCATTATCAATGTCGGATTTGTTGTAACGCCGTCTAATGGGATTATGTCATTTGCAGCCTTTATCTCGGCTACACTCGCGGTATCAAGGAAGATTTTCATTTTATTTTTACAATGCCTTTCTATTTTTATATTTTATTGTTTTAAAGTTTAAATTGATTTTTTGATATTTTATATCACAACCAATATAGCACCTATAACTATTAAAATTGCTCCTGAAACAACCTTGACTATGCCGCTCGCATCAGGAATTTCCTTCAAGAAGATTATACCCATCAAGACTGCCAATATGGTGTTTGTATTGTAGATAGGCGCCAGCCTTGCAATGTCCGCCTTCTGGGACAGTGCAATTGCAATTGCCAAAAACCCAAAAGCCCAGACAATTCCTGACAATAATGCGAGGCCGCTTGATTTCCATTCAAATTCAAAGCTCGGCCTGAATAAAAAAAACAAGCCGAAAACAAGAATGACTCCAAAGCCAAACACAAATGTGCCGTAATAAGGGGAAAAATTGCCTTTTTGCTGCGCGACTTTGTAAATAATGCCGTTTAATGCAAAGAGGACAGATGCTATTAAGCCGTAAATAACCCATTGCTGCATTTTATTTTGGTTTTTTATTTTATTTTTATTTGTTTTATTAGTTAGATTTGAATTTTGATGTTAAATATGCTCCGCTAATTCTACGCTCGCTCATTGGCTCGCCTATTTATTTTATTTTTTTAAGTTTTATTGTATTTTTGACAACATTCACAATTGATTCTGCATTCAAGCCGTATTTTTCGTACAATTCATCAGGCTTTCCTGACTCTCCGTATTTATCCTGCATTCCAATTCTCTTCAGCAAGCATGGACAATTCTCGCTTAAAACCTCTGCAACTGCGCTCCCCAATCCTCCAATTATGTTGTGGTCCTCGGCAGTTATAACGCAGTTTGTCTTTTTTGCCAGATTAATAATTAAATTTTTATCTATTGGCTTTATTGTATGTATATTTGCAACATAAATATCAATATTTTCCTTTTTTAATTCCTCTGCAGCTTTCAATGATTCGTGAACCATTGTCCCCGTTGCAAATATGACTGCATCATTGCCTTTTTTCAAAACAACTCCATTTCCGATTTCAAATTTATAATCTTCGTCATTGATTATAGGCAATGGACTGCGCAATAGCCTCATGTAAGAAGGCCCTTTGTAATCCAATAAAGCCAAAACTGCCTTTTCAGCCTCAATTGCATCTGCTGGCTGAATGACAACAAAATTAGGCAAAGCCCTGTAAGCTGCAATGTCCTCAATTGCCTGCGCGCTTTTTCCGTCTTCTCCTGTAAACAAGCCCGCATGGCTTCCAGCAATCTTGACATTAATCTTATTCCTTGCTATTATGTTTCTTGTTAACTCAAAAGCTCTTAACCCAAATATGGCAAAAGAGCTTGCATATGGGATTTTCCCGGAAACAGCCAAGCCTGCTGCAGTTCCTATCATATCCTGCTCGGCAATACCCATGCTGAAAAACCTGTCAGGAAATTCTTTCTTGAACATTTCGCTTCTTGTGCTGTCGCTTAAATCCGCATCCAGGGCAACAACATCCTTGTTTTTCTTTCCGGCAATGACTAAGCCTTTTCCATAGCCGTCCCTTGTCGCAATTTTCCCTTTTTCTTCCTTGACAATTCCTGCCATTTTAATCAAATCTTACTTTATTCAATTCTTCCATTGCTTTTTTGAATTCTTCATCATTAGGAGCTTTTCCATGAAATTTATGGTTTAGCTCCATAAAAGAAACACCTTTTCCCTTGACAGTATTTGCTATTATCATTGTAGGCTTTCCTTTAACACTATCTGCTTTATCCAAAGCATCAACTATCTGCTCCACGTCATGGCCGTTGATTTCAATAACATTAAATCCAAATGCCAGCCATTTTTCAGCCGCATTTCCTATGTCCATGACTTCTTTTGTAGTTCCTGTCTGCTGCACCTGGTTTTTGTCGAGGATATAAGCCAGATTATCTAATTTATAGAAAGCGGCTGCCATTGAGGCTTCCCATACAACTCCTTCCTGGCTTTCACCGTCTCCAATCAGAACATAAACCTTATAGCTTTTCTTATCCAGCTTTCCTGCCAGTGCAATGCCGTTTGCGAATGCAACTCCCTGGCCTAAAGAGCCTCCTGCATAATCAACTCCGGGAATATTAAGCTCGGGGTGCCCCTGCAATAAACCATTTATTTTTCTGTAGCTCTCTAGTTCTTTTTTCGGAAAAAATCCTTTCATTGCCAGTGTTACATAGTAGCCGGGAGAAGCATGCCCTTTGCTCAGGACAAACCTGTCTCTTTCAGCCCATAAAGGCTTTTTTGCATCAATTCTTAATTTATAGGAATACAGTGCAGCTAAAATGTCTGCTTCTGACAAAGAGCCTCCCGGATGCCCTGATTGCGCCTTATAGATCATCAGCAAAGACTCTTTCCTTATATCATTCGCTATTTTCTTTAATTCAATAATTTTATTCTTGTTCATTTAATGCAACAAAAGAAATATGGTTTATAAGTTTTATGTTTAATGATTTAATATGTCGGAAATATACCATCAGTTTGTAACTGAGGGACATAGCCCTATAACCCTAGGTAATTATGGTATATTTCCGAGCATCTCAAGAATCAAAGATTCTTGATGATCATCCAAAATGCCTAGCATTTTTGAGATGCTCAAAAACCACCGTACTGAACCGGATGGCTATAGAGGCTTTCAGCCTTTCATGTCACCCATCTTTGACTGGTGGTTTTTGACAAAAATAAAAAAAGAAATAAGATTATGCTTTCCTGGCCATTTCACTTGCAGGCTTCATGCTTTTCCACGCAAGCTCGTAAAGGTTTTCCAGAGCGCTTGCAAAGAAAGGCGTATTGACCCATATGCCTACATCATAGGTAGGATGCACTTCTTTGTCATCCAAAATCATGAAGATTATTTCTTTGCCGTCAACAATGCAGAACCTTGCCTTATTGTCCGTGTTCCTGACATCTGCAACGCTCGATATGTCTTTTGCTGCCTGCATGCATTCTTTTGTTATCGGGGCTGCAATCCTTATTTTAACACCCCTTTTCTTCAGCTTCTCGAATGTCGGCTTCAGGCCCTCGACTTTTCGCATCAATCCCTGCGAAGTCGTCATCAATGAAACAGACTCTTCAGCGTTCCTTATTGTAAGCTCAAGATGATTATACAGGTTATGCCTTCCTTTCAGGCTTCCTGATAAGTCTGCAGGCTCTACCAGTTCAACGCCCTGAGTATGCAATGTATTCAGTTCATTGACGACATCAGTTCCTTTCAGATCCTCAAGCCTCTTTACGCTCTCTTTAGCATCTTCCTGCACGTTCTTTTTGACCCTCTCTAGCACTTCCCTCGGGGGAACTGCAATGTATTTTATTGGCTTTCCTAGCTTCATTATCACGAAGCCCTTCTT
>JAGVXV010000057.1:0-2304 GCA_018303625.1 Candidatus Woesearchaeota archaeon | reverse complement strand
TCAAGAACATCGTAGCTTCTGCTCCTTGGAACGTTTGCTATGTCAGAAAGCTCGCCTGCTGTTGAGACTCCCCTGCTCAGCAGGGCTGTCCAGATTTTTACTTCGTATAAATTAAGTGAGAAATATCTTCTCAGCTTGCTTAAAAACTCTTCTTTCACTATCATACAGAACACCCCCTTTTTCTATTAAAAGGGGACAAATAAATTATTACTACTATTAATATGTTACTGTTTTTTACCTTATTCGGGTAATTTAACTTAGATTTAGGAACGTATATTCCTAACTTAAAAGTTAAAACATTAACTATTTAAATCGAACTTATATATAAAGTTTTTGTAATTATTCAATTTTTTCTTTCAGAAGCGTTTCAACAATGCCTGGATTAGATAAAGTGGCTGTATTGCCGTAATCTTTATTTCCTTCGGCAATTGCCTTCAAAATGCGCCTCATTATCTTGCCACTTCTTGTTTTCGGCAAATCTTCCGCAAATTGCACCTTATCTGGCCTGGCTATAGGCCCTACATGCTCTGCGACATGGGCTATCAGTTCTTCCTTTAGTTTCCAGCTTTTCTTGTTCCCTTTCTTCAAGACAACAAATGCGTAAATCGCGCTGCCCTTGATCTCGTGCGGAAATGGGACAACAGCTGCTTCCGCAACTGCCTTGTGGCTTACCAAAGCGCTTTCAACCTCTGCGCTTCCTATGCGATGCCCGGCAACCTTGATTACATCATCGGTTCTTCCCATAACCCAAAAGTAGCCATCATCATCGATTTTTGCGCTGTCTCCAGTTAAATAAACGCCGAATTTTTCAAAATATTTTTCCTTATAAACGTCGGGGTTCATCCATACTGTCCTCAGCATTCCAGGCCAGGGTTTTTTTATTACAAGATAGCCACCTTCGTTAACTGCTGCTTTTGAGCCATCTTCCCTCAAAATTTCAGCCTCTATGCCGAAAAAAGGCTTTGTTGTGGAGCCTGGCTTTAACGGTGTTGCGCCTGGCAATGGGCTTATTAAAATCCCTCCTGTCTCTGTCTGCCACCATGTATCTACAATAGGGCATTTCTCTTTTCCAATAACTTTATGATACCACAGCCATGCCTCGGGGTTTATCGGCTCTCCTACAGTGCCAAGAAGCCTTAAGCTGCTTAAGCTGCATTTATTCGGCCATTTGTCGCCTTCCTTTGCCAATGCCCTTATTGCAGTCGGTGCTGTATAAAATATATTAACATTGTGCTTATCAATTATTCTCCAGAACCTGTCAGCCTTTGGAAATGTAGGGCTTCCCTCATACATGACAACAGTTGCTCCGTTAGCCAAAGGGCCATAGACTATGTACGAATGCCCTGTTATCCAGCCTATATCCGCAGTGCAGAAATAAATGTCATTGTCCTTGATGTCAAATATCCACTTAAACGTTAAATAGTTAAAAAGCAGGTAGCCTGCCTGGGTATGCAGAATTCCTTTTGGCTTCCCGGTTGTGCCAGATGTATAAAGAATGAACAATGATTCCTCTGAATGCATGCTTTCAGGCTCGCAGGATTCATTCTCCTCTTTAATTAATTCATGCCACCAGTAATCCCTGTTTTTCCTGATGTCAACTTTTTTTCCCGTTCTTTTAACGACAACTACATTTTTTATTGAGGGGCATTCTTTTATCGCATTGTCGGCATTCTCCTTCAACGGGTATATTTTTCCGTTCCTGAAGCTTCCATCAGATGTTACCAATAATTCTGCTTTTGAGTCCTGTATCCTGTCCCTTAACGCGCCTGAGCTGAAGCCGCCGAAAACAACAGAATGTATTGCGCCTATTCTTGCGCAGGCCAACATTGCGATCGGCAATTCCGGAATCATGGGAAGGTAGATTTCGACAACATGCCCTTTTTTTACCCCCAGTTTTTTAAGCGCATTTGCAAATTTGCATACCTCCTTCAGCAATTGGCCATAGGTATAGGTTTTGCACTTTCCTGACTCGGGCTCCCAGATAAATGCTGTTTTGTTTTTTTTGCCGCTTTTAACAATCCTGTCAAGGCAGTTGTAGCATACATTCAGGTAGCCTCCTTCAAACCACTTAAAGAATCCCATGTCATTCCTTAGGACAGTGTCCCATTTTTTGTACCATTCAAGCTGCAATGCCATTTCAGCCCAGAAAGCCTCCGGATTTTCAACGGATTTTTTATACAGCTCTCCGTATTGCTGCATATTTTTTATATGGGCATTTTCGCTGAATTTTTTTGGAGGATAAAAAATCCTGTTTTCCTTTAGGATAGAAGTTATGTAGTTTGCTGGCATGGTTCACCTCTTTTT
>JAGVXV010000025.1 GCA_018303625.1 Candidatus Woesearchaeota archaeon | reverse complement strand
TTTTTTCCAATGTAAACCTTAACATCAGCATTATTTTCATCAGAAGTATAATACCCGAACTTTAAATTATCCTTAATAAAATCAATAAACTCATTTTCAATGTTACTAAATTCCAAATCAACTGAAAAATAAACCAAAGGAAAATCTATAAATTCCTTAAAGGCAAAATTATTCTCCTCATTGCTTTCATTGATTTTATTCTCAAAATCCAATTGAACCAATAATTTATCCCCTTCTTTCAGGCTCAAATTAAAATCCAGTGTTGCATTGTTGCTGCCTCTTACGTCTGCAGTCAAAGTGCGGTTTTCTAGGGTATTCATGTTTATTGCTAAAACACCGACATCTTTGGCAAGGCTTTCGCCATTGTTATGGGCATCAACCTTAATATTGCCTTTCTCAAATAAAATGCCGCCGCTTTCAACGAATAAGTCCGTGCTGTAGTTATAACTGTCAAGAAAAACAGTTGTCCGGCTGTTTTTTGACAGTACCATGTCCAGGCCATTATTGCCGTCTAAATCAGCAGGAATGCCAAAATTGAAGCCAAACTCGTGCGAGAAGAAGAAATCCCCTTTCAGGTTGTAAATCTTCCTGTCAGTGATAACCTCCAGGGTGCCGTCATTGTCCATATCGGCAATTGCTGCAGTCTTGATGCTGTCGGTCGTTGAAGTCAAATTCGATTCAAGGACAAGGCTGCCAGAGTAGTTGTAGCAGCTTATGCTCATATTCGCAAATACATCAAAAAATTTCTTGTCCTTGATGAAGCATACCTCATTGATATTATTGCTGTCAGCATCCAATACAAATGGGTTGGTCCCTTCCCATCCGTAGCTTGTGCTTGTGCCATCGCCGCAGTGCCCGAATGTCCCCTTTTCGCATCTGGAAAACAATTGATGCCCGCTGCGGTTATATACAAAAAGCTCTGTGAACTGGTCATTGCAGTACCATTGGGAGCATGCGTCATCGTAAAAGGCGCTTATTGCAATCTCAAGCCTGCCGTCGTTGTTCAGGTCTGCCAAAACAGGATGGCCTTTCAGGGCAAACCTGTTCCCAAGGGGCTTAATGATGTCATCCACTATGCCGCTTTTATTGAACGCAAAATCAAAGCCATGGTTAATGAGGTCAAATACCATAAGCCCGTACCTGTCGTCGTTGTTTTCGTCAAACCAGAATACAGCTTCCAAGCCGCCATCATTGCCTAAATCTCCTATTGCCGGAACTTTTTCCCTTGTATCAATATAAGCAGAGGTGTTGTAGCTGCTATCCTCCCTCGAGCTTAAATTTACAATATGGACATATTGCTTATTATCGATAAATACGCATGATTTAGTGCTGCCAATGGAAATGCATTTTATGCCGCTGCCAACCCCGCCGTTTGCAACGGTAAAGTTGAATTCCTGCGCAAAAGAGCCATTGTACTGGTAAGCAAAAAAATAGCCGGTGCTGGAAATATTGGAAATAAATATTATCTCTTTTTGGGGATCATCATCAATATCATAAATTGCAGGCTGCCCTTGCAGTTTTCCAACGATTTTTTCGCCGATTAAATCCAAAGCAGGATTAAAAATGCCGAGGCTGTCATTAAAAAAAATAATTATCTCGGTTTTGCCGTCGTTGTTTATGTCGCTGACTAATGGCTGGAAATTAGTGCCGTTATTTATGCTGAAATTGGCTATGCTTTTGCTGTTAAAGTAGCCAGCGCCGCTTGCCCTGCCAGTATTCAATTGGTCATTCTGAAACTGCTCCCACACAGCATTCGCACTTGGAGCTAAAACAAGAAGCAAAAATACTATCACCCCTTTCATAAATGTAAATCTGGGGAGATAATATTTAAATTTTGTTAATTAAACATACCCTTTGTTGTGATTGATATACTTTTTAACGAAAAACCTCACAAAATGCTTTTCATCATTCCATAATTGCGAGACTTCTAAATTAGAGTAGTAAGCTCTTCTGTCTCCGAACTTAATATTAAACATTGGATATTCATTCTTGTTAAGCATGTAATTTGCAATAAGCCTGCTTATTCTTCCGTTGCCATCAGTAAAAGGGTGGATTGTGACAAATTTAAGATGCGCCAATGCGGCAAACTCAACAGGATTGTATTTTTTTATATTTTTTCTGCACCATGCAAAAAAAACTTCAAGCAATTTATCAAGCGAATCTGGATGTGGAAAGCTAACCCTACTTCCGGTTACCATAATTTTATGCAATCTTATCCTGCCCACTATGTCGGGCTCGGAACTTTCAAAAATCATTTTGTGCCATTGGCATATTTTTTTCAATGTAAGCCAGCCCCTGTATTTTAGCATATCGTAAAACGCTTTTTTATGCCCTTCAGCTTCCCTCACGTCTTTTAACGGCTTGTTGCTTGGAGTTGTTCCATGGAGAAACAGCTCAGCAGTATCTCTGTATGATAATTTGCTGCCTTCTATCTTATTGGAATTGTATACAAATTCGACCATGAAAGACTCAATCTGCTTCTGCTTAGCCACCTTAGGCAATTTTTCCAATTCCTTAGCATAATTTTTTTTTATAGAAACAAGCGTTTTGCTCCATAATCCTCTCATTGCACTAAACTCCATCGCTTTTTTTAATTCTTCTATATTATTAGGCCTCTTTCTTCCTAAGTACTTGCTTAACACCTTTACTTTTTTTCCGATCTTGTAGCTGTGCTCAATATAATAATAATGCTTTTTTCCTATTTTTCTTCTTCTAAGTACTGCCATAGTATGGTCTTACCTTTACTTTTATATAAATTTTTCTATTTTTCAGAAAAAGTAACGGTAAATTACAGCTGGATTTGTATTAAAACAAGAAGCAAAACCAATGCCACCCCTTTCATAAGGCCAAAGCAAGAGAAATCCTATAAAAACTTTACTTATTCAACAAAATAACTTTATGCTCCTGGGCAAAATCTTCCCAGGCCTTTTGCGCATAGGGATTTGAGCTTTGCAGTTCTTTTGGCAACCTGCTGAAAAATTGGTGGGGGCAGGCGTGATTTGCTTGGACATAGTCTATATCAGCCCCTAGGTATGGGTCATAGGATTTGCCAGACTTGGCATCAGTAATTTTCACAAATTGTATTTTGCCGATAATGCCATATTTGTCAAGATCTATCCCTATTGGCCCACCTACAAATGTTTTTTCCCCTACTTTTATGAAATCAAGAGGGTTCTCGGGCCTGCTTATATGCACATACACATCTTCGCTTATGGAAAACTCCCCGATTACGATATCAATGCCCGGCCCTGTTTCTATGCACCTTTCAAATCCCACTACTATGTGCCCTCCATCCCCCAATGTCACTGCATTTTCAAAGCCGTTTGGATTGGAAGGCGGCCCCAGCGCTTTTTTAGGGTCTGTATATTCGGTGCCTTTTCCGGCCTTAAATTCAATGACTCTGGCTGCATAAACAGGCTTTTTTTCTTTATGTGTTGCCTGCGCTGTATCAAAATTAGTCGCTAAAAGCAGCATAGCTGCCCCTGCAACATGCCCGTATTCCCTGTACAAATGCCTTACCATGGTTGATAATCCCATATTTTACCCTTAGAAAAATCTAAGAGAACTGCACCCCCTCGTGTGTAAAATCCTCTTTTTCTTTGCTATTTTACCAGATATTTAAAAAATTATCGCTTATAGCGGTATCTAAGCAGAATTAAATCAGCGAATTAAAAAATAAAAAAATAAATTTATTTATCCTCAGGAGCAGGCTGGTCTCCATCGCCTTCTCCGCCGCCACCTTCGCTTGGCTGTTCTGGCTCCGGGCTAGGTTCGGATGGTTCTTTGCCCGGTTCTTCTTGTACTGCACTCATTTTTTCACCTCCAAAATATTTTTTAAAAAAAGGTGCTAATATTAGAAAAAAACTAATCTTATATAAAAGTTTCGATTAATTAGTAATGGCCAAAAATATTTGCTCATAAAGAACCGCTACTAAATATAAAACGACATACTATAGGAAATAACTTTAATTTTCGTATACATTTGTCAAAAATCACAAGATTTATCATAATTTGTTGTGATTTTTGAGCATGCTCGGAAATCGCAACAATATATTATCAAATTTGACGATTTCCGACATATTATTTCCTAATAAGCAAATCACAGCGAAAAGTTACGAATATTAGTGTGATTTGCTATAAATGAAATAATGCTTATGTAGTTTTCTAAATTTTATTATTTTTTACAACTTCAAAAAAATTAATTTTATTTGTAATGCACTTTAATCGAAAAATGAGGAAAATTATTAAATTAGCTTATCGGATTAATATTTATTAAGAATTAAAACATAATCTAATCCAAAACAAGGCCGCACTTTTTGCAGTAAAGCTCACCGTTCTCATAGCCGATATTTCTGCTGCCGCAGTCAGAGCACTTCCTTATCCTGTCCTCATGCTTCAAGCTCTCTAAGCTTTTACCCCCAACTTCCATGCCCCTCCTTAAAGATATTGTATTTTTAAATCTTTTGTTTTTATAAGCGTAATTTCCAGTAGCAATAAAATCAAATTTATTTTTTATTAAACTTTCAGATAATTAAAAAATGCCTTCGGCACATTCTACGCTCGCCGCATTGCTCGCATTTATAATCCTGTTGCACTTACTATATTTCCCTAACGGGTGGGTGGAGGGCATTATGATTCCAGAAAGTGCAAATATATAGTACCCTCCCTATTTTTTATTTAGAATGATTTAACTATTTGCGCTAAATAATGCTGCTAATATTCTCCTGCTTGCCTACCCTTATGACGTTATCGACAAAGCTCTCTATTTTGCTTTCATGCGAGACAATAATCACCTGCTTCATGTTCAATTGCTCCAGAACATCCCTCACCTTGTCAAGCTGCTCGGAGGAAAAGCCGTCAGTCGGCTCGTCGAGGATTATAATATCCTTTGTTTTTATCCCCGAGACTATGTCATTGATTACCTTATTGAGCGCCAGCCTGTATGACAGCGCAACCGATGTCCTTTCGCCGCCGGACAAATTTTCAAACGAAGTCTCATAGCCATTTTGTTCAATAACTGGCGTGAATTCATCATCCAGCCTTACAGAAATTGTCTCATCCTCAATAAGAATGTTAAACCAGCTTTTGAGCAATTCATTGAACTCCCTGTAAACCTGGAGCATCACGTGCCTCTCCATGCTGCCCATTAAATTTGTGAAAAATTCCTCAATCCAATTCTGCATTTGCCCAAGGTAGCTGCATTTATCTTTTGCCTCTGTCTTTTTGCCGATGTCCTTTTCCAGTGAGGCTATTATCTTGCTGATTCCCTCTTTTTCCTTTTCAAGGGAATTGTTTTCCAGCTCCAGTTTTCTCTCCTGGTTAATGTTCAATTCAAATTTTTCTTTTATTTGCCCATATTCCTTTTCCGCGCCTATCAGCTCCTGCAGCTCCCTGTTCAACTCAATTTTCCTCACGTTTATCCTGCCAATGTCCTTTTTGATTGCTTCCTGCTCGTTCAATAAATTGTTCCTGTTATTTGTTTTCTGGCCCAGGTTCCTGATTTTCAGGTTTATCAGCTCCAGTGAGCTTTCTTTCCTTCTTAACAACATTAAGTTTTCCCTCATTTTTCTCAGCTTTGTTTCTTCCTCGATTTCCCTGCCGGCATAATCCTTTATCTTTTCCTCAAATTCCTCTAATTTTGCCCTTTCCCTTTCGTTGATGAAATGCTTGTGCTCTTTGCTTACATCCTGCTCGCATAAGGGGCATTTGCTCAGGGAAATGACTTTGTCTTTCAGTTCCCTGGATTTCTTTATTTCCAAATTCAGCTCTGAGGCCTTGTTTATGGTTTCCCTGATGCTTCTTCCCATTGAATCAATCTGCTTTTCATTATCCCTTATCTCAGCCCTTAGCTTTTCAACATCAATTTTCTCCTTGCCTTTAAGCTCCTCCTCCATCTCCCTTATCTCTTTTTCAATCCTTTCAGCTTCTTTGCTGTTTTTTTCCCTTGATGCCAGCCTGTTTTTTAATTCAACATCAAGGACTTCAAGTTCCATCTTTATCCTGTTCAGCCGGCTTATTTTGCCTTCAATATTCCTAATTGATTCCCTGTTTTGCGCAACAGCGATTTTTATTTTCTCCAGCCTGGGCTTGTTTTCCACTAATTTTCTTTCAAGATCGAGAATTTCATTTAGCAGCCCTTCTTTTTCCTTCTTTTTCAGCTCAAGGTCCGAAATAAAGCCCTCCAGCTCCCTTCTCTTCTCCTTGATGCTTCTTACAAAAATTGAGGCATTTTCCCTTACTCTCTTGTACTTGTCGATGTTGAACACTTTCCTTAAAGTCTCAAGCCTTGTTTCTTTGCCCTCCAGCAGGATTTTTTTCATTTCCTCCTGCGGCGTGTAAACAGTATACCTATAAACCAAATCCTTGCCTTTTGATGCCAATTCTTTCGGATAGCCCAAAAGCCCGATGACATCAGCCTTCAATTCCTCGTGCATGCCCTCTTTTTTGATGTCATTAACTATTACATAGCCGCTGCCCTGGCTTATCCCGTTTTTGCCTCTTTTCAAAGTCCTTTTTATCACAATATCTTTCCCTTCCAGCTCAAAATTCAGTTCAGCCGAGCCTTCATTCTTTCCATGCCTCAGCAGAGAGGATGCCGGCAGCTCTGTTTTAGCGCCGAAGAGGGCGAATTCTATAGCCAGCAAAATGCTTGACTTCCCAGCCCCAATGTCGCCAGCCAGAAGAACAGAGCCTTTGGGAAACTCCAAAGAAGCGTTTGTGTAGCTTCTTATGTTGTTTAGTTTAACAGATTTTAGCAGCATATTCCCCCTCAGGGCAAATTAAGCCGACTGCCTATATAAATGTTTTTTTGTTTTAAAGATATTGTCAAGATAAGCCGCCAGAGCTTTGGCAGTTTTCTTTATTTTATTTTTTATTGAAAAATTTATGATTTTTATTGAAGGAAAACTGTTCCTTATTTTCTGTTACAAGTGTTTTGCCTCAGCCCTAATTAAAGGCGGCTATCTTATCTTGACAATATAGTTTTCAAAGAAGAAATATTTAAATACTATTTTCTGAATTGTTTTTGGTGCAGATGAATTTCAAACCATAAATTTTATATAGGCGGCTGATTAGGTTTTGCTTTAAGCGAAGCAAAAAAGAGGTGTAAATTGGCAAGAAGAAAATCTCAGGCAGCTTTGGAATTCCTGATTACATACGGCTGGGCTTTACTGGCTATTCTGATAACTCTTGCAGCCTTGTATTACTTCGGGATTCTTGATTTTGCGAAATACCTCCCTGACAGGTGCCTCTTTACATCCCAATTGGAATGCGTAGACTTTGTAATGAAAAACAATGAGATAATATTCAAGCTTGTGAACAATCTTGGCGAGCAGATTACTGTGCAGAGCATAAGCCTGACAAATGACGCAACGCCGCCCTTGAGCTGCACGCCTCCAGCAGCGGGTTTCTCATGGAACCCGAGTGATGAAAAGGATTTTACCTTCACTTCATGCTCCGGAGGAGGCTTTATCAAGAATGAACAAGTTGAGGCTAAAGTCACGCTTACATATTTTGCCCCGGCAACACCTTCCCAGCCTTTGCATGCTGTCAATGGAAAAATCCAGGGCAGGGTCCAGTAAAATGCCAAAAGCCCAGGCAGCTTTGGAATATCTTCTGATAATAGCCATGACGTTTGCCATAATAATCCCTACAGTGTACTTGTTTTTTACTTACAGCCGCGAGTCAAATATCAAGATAATTGATTTTCAGATTAGCAGCATAGGGAGAAATATAGTAAACACGGCCGAGTCAATTTACTATTCAGGGGAAAATTCAAAGACAGTTTTGGAATTCAATATGCCGGAAGGCGTTAACAACGTTTTAATAATATCCAACAAGGAGGTTGTATTTAATGTCACAACAGATTTTGGGTATATGGACATAGTCTTTTTTTCCGATGTAAACATAACCTCAAACAGCTGCTCAGGTAATATATGCAGCCTCTCGCCTGTAGCAACCCAAGGCTTCCAAAAACTTAGGGTAAGGTCAATAAGCAATGGCAAGCAGGTGCTCATAGAGAAAGAATAGGATGGCAGGAAGAAAATCGCAGTTTGCTATGGAGTTTGTTGTGCTTATAGCATTTATGCTCGTAATCTTTCTTGGATTTTTTGCAGTTGTTTCCATGAGGATTTTAGAGGCGAAGGAAAATGAAAACAAGCAGATAGCCAAGGAAATAGCGAATATGGTCCAGGATGAGGTGACGCTTGCAAATTCAGTTGCCGACGGCTATAAAAGGACATTTAATGTACAGCAGAAATTCAAAGGAAGCTCCTATAATATAGCTGTTATTGGTAACAGGGAACTGGTGGTCAATTACCTCGGAAATGAGCAGGTGGTATTTTTGCCAGAAAGGGTATGCGGAGACGCATTCAAGTCGGAAAATGAGATAGACAAAAAAGAAAGATTTATATGCCTAAATTCAAATTTAAATTTTACCCAATGCCAAAATGCGCAAAACCTGAATCTTTGCGATGAGATTGATGAAGAATTATTGCCCGGAGTAAAATGCTGCTGTTGCGGCAGGTACGGGCTTTGCTGCTAAAAAATTAAATAAAAAATGAAAATAATGAAAAATAAACTTATAATAACGAATTTATGCTTATTCATTTTTATGATTCTTTTTACAAGCCTTATTATGGCGGCTTGCCCGGATGAAGTGGAAACTCCTGATAAGCTAAGGCCGGAATTAAGGACAATAATATTAGGTTATCTGTCTAATCCTTCCGAAAGCCCATACACCCTTAATGAAATCATTGACTTATTGAATTTCTATAACTCTGAAAAAGAAAAATCCATGATTACCGATTGCGAGTCAATTGGTAGTACAAGTAACACACAAATATCGGAAATATTAAAATATTCAGGTTTGGTAGTTAATAAAAGTGAGGATATTCTTGCAGCAGAGGAAGAGGCGTTAAATGCTTTAGAAAGTCCAGTGCCGGGTCAAGTTGGATTTCTTATGAAAAATAACCAATTTATGGTTATTTCCTTTGACGATAGTGGGAATGTATTCTTGAAAGGCACACTCCAACAAAATTCCAATCCAACAGCCACACCAGACGACGAGTTTATAATTAAGGATAATGCTGGAAATAATGCCGCAGTATTCAATCTATTTACGGGCAATGCAGCAATTAAGGGAACCTTGCAGGAAAACCAGCCGACATTAATTCCTGCCGAGCAAAGCAATGATTTTATTGTAAAAGATCCTAACGGCATTATCATTAGTTATGTTGATGAGTCTGGTAATTTTTATTTAAAAGGTGTTTTAACACAAAATGCCATGTTGCCGGAATTTCAGGATAATGAGCCTCCTTCAATAACTGAAGCTGCGATATCTCCAACCTCTGGTCTTACAGGGGCAATATTTACCATAACTGCCAGAATAGTTGATTTATCTGGAATCTCTATAAGTAATCTTCCCCGGGCTTTGATACAGAATCCTGAGGAAACTACAATTGCTTCAGTCGCATTATTTGATGATGGGGCTCATGGCGATGGTAATGCAAAAGACAATATTTACGGAAATGTGTGGGATTCTAAAGGGAAGGCAGAGGGAGATTATGTTGCGGATATAACAGCAGAAGACAGTGTAGGCAATTCAAAGGAGGCTGAAAACACCATAAGATTTTCAATAGTGCCCAGCAAATGCGTTGAAATACTTAAAAATGGCGACCCTTCCGATAAAATTGATGTTGTCTTTGTAGGTGATAAGTTTACCGACTTGACTGATTTCAGGAACCAGGTTGAGATGCATATGGGGCTTAAGCCCGGCGTTGACGGCTCTACTGATGGAATTTTTTATGTGGAGCCTTTTCTTTCAAATAAGGACAAATTCAATGTTTATTTGGTGAATGAATTAAGCGATTTGGATTGCCTTGAAGGTGATTCAACTTTGGGTTTATGCGATCGGAATAAGGTAAATGACCTTGCCCTTCAATGTCCTTACGATTTTATTAATTTGTTAAGTAGAAGGCGTTATCGTTCTGCAGCTTTTCCCGATATTGGGATTTATTCAATATCAATAAGTTCTGATGAAGGAACTCGGGTAGCAACTAGGGTTTCGGTTCATGAATTTGGGCATAGTTTCGGATACTTACTTGATGAATACTCTGGAGATTCTACATATTTAGATAATTTTCAGTTTAAAAATTGTTTTGGAAGAGAACCCATCAAGGATTTAGATTGCGGTTTGGCCACTTGCTTTTCTGGTGACGGATGTTTGGCAGGTTGTAATCCCCCAGATGGTGATTGTAGTGTCGCTAGTTGTAATCCAGGAGACGGATGCGCAGTTAGCTGCTCCCCAATAGACCCTGACTGTGGTGGTGGAGCTTCTTGCAACGCAGGAGACGGATGTTTTGGAGGCAATTGCGACCCGCCAGACCCTGACTGTTTGCCTGCCACTTGCAACCCAGGAGACGGATGCTTAATTGGTTGTGGAGAAAGAGGTCCAGTTGTATCATCATCTTTCTCTTTTCCGAATTTATACCAGGATGTTGATTGTCTCGGAGAACCTTTTAGTTGTCAAGCAGGCAATGGTTGTGTAGAAAATTGTGATATGCCAGACCCTGATTGTGAAGATATTTGCAGAGGTGGGAATATCTGTGTTGTCGGCTGCTCCCCAATAGACCCTGACTGTGGTGGTGGAGCTTCTTGCAACGCAGGAGACGGATGCGGCGGAGGCTCATGTTTCATTAAATATGGTGAGCAATTCTGCAAGGAAAATTCGCAATGGGGAGATTTAGTAGGGAATGGATGTGGGGAAGACGGAGTGGTAGACTGCCAAGTGGAACAAGCTTGCAGTCCAGTTTTTCCTGGAAGCGAAGATATAGTTTGTTGGTTTGATTTTTCATCGAACCCTCAAGGTCCATTAGAGATAAGCTGTTTCGAAAGCTGTTATAAATCTAGAGAAAATATTTATAGACCTGCATTCAATACAATTATGAGAGACCATTTGTATGACCCTTATTCCTATGGCCAGGTAAATGAAAGATATATTTGCCAAAAAATTAATGAAAATACTGGTAGTGCTGGAGGCATCTGTCCCAATTATGGGGTAACGTGATGAAAATGAGAAAAAAAATAATTATATTGGCAATATCTATTGCATTGTTTTTGCCATTAGTTATTGCAGAAACCCAAAAAATATATGTGCTGGACCTGAATTATGACAGGGGCATTGTAACCAAAGAAAGCATTCTTGTCATGAATGGCTATTATCAGGAGGCAAGAGTCCAGCCCGAAGATGGCTATTTGCTGGAATTGGTGTCTTTTGACAATGAGGTGCTTTTCAGCCTGAAATTTAAATTTCCGCTGGAGATTGTCTCAGAAGCGTTGCCCGAATGGTTTGATGAAAATGGAAACCAGATATACTTCCCGACTGCAGAAGAAGCCGGACATATAATTTTGGATAAAACAGCAATACAGCTTATTATCCCTTATTTCCCAAACGGGAAAACAATTAGGATATCTAATCCTGAAGGGAGAAATTTGCTTGAAGTTGATGTCGGCTTATTTGCCCAAGTTTGCGGGGATAATATTTGCCAGGGGCATGAAAGCTACCTTGACTGCCCGAAGGACTGCCCATCAGGCTTTGCAGATGATTTCTGCGACATGGCAAGTGATGGTATTTGTGATCCTGACTGCAGCAATGGTGACATTGATTGCAAAGCTAAAGAAAAATCATTTTTAGGAAAGAAAAATATTATTTCAACCTTTTTAGTGCTGTTTTTAATCATAATTATTATTTTAATATATTTTTTGCACTTAAGAAAAAAGAATAAAAAAGAGGTTTAAAGGGAAAAAAGAAAAATACATTAAATTCAAGAAAACTTAAAGAAGGGATGGAAAAAGATTTCCCAGCCTTCTTATAAATTTCGGAGGCAATGAAAATGAGAAAAATGAATGGCATGCATTGGAAATATAAAAAAGAAAAAAGCATCAAAAATAAAAAACCTATCTTATACGCCTTCTTTTCGTCAATTTTTAAGTTTAACCTAGCGATAGCAATATTAATTATATTACTGGCAATTATCGTAGCTGCCGGAGATGTCATAGTGCAAAATGGAAGAATTGACATTGATAGTAAACTAGTAGTTGACGCAGTTGGCAACGTCGGCATTGGAACAATAAATCCACGATCTAAGTTATCCGTTGCAGGAGATGTAGAGATAACAAACACAATAAACGGAATTGTTTTGAAATCAGATAACGGCATCTGCTGGAGGATAAAGGTAACCAATACAGGAGATCTCTTCACTAATGGCATTGGATGTCCATAGATATAGCAGGCAGAAAAATCCAGTAGTGTCTATAGATTTACTGAACCTTCTTTTGAATTTAGCTTAAATATAAGGTATATCCTCATGGAACTTAATGCCGTAAACAAATACATAATTCCAGAAAAGGCCTTTCTTCCTCGTCACGAATACGGAAAAGCCGGCTTCCCTGAAAATTTTTTCTATTATCTTGTCATCACTAAGCCACGCCACATTCGGAATTACCTTGAAAAAATCAGCGTAATCGACAAAAACAATCTTGCCGCCATAGGGCAATAGGTTGCGCATCTCAATCAAAACCTTTTTCACATCCTGCAGGTAGCCCATCATCCCTATGCTTATTATTGCATCGACATGCGGCACATCAGGATGAACCCTGTTGACCTGGTGCTCATCATGTATTATAATGACATGCTCATGGCCCCTTTTTACCATCCTTTTTTTTGTTATCACCAGATCCTTTCTTGAGAGGTCTGTTGCATAAACCTTGCCTTCCGGCCTTACCTTCTCAGCCAGGTGCAGCGTCATAGTTCCTACAGAGCACCCAAATTCCAAAACTACTTTGTTCCTTATGTCGCCAAGCAGGCTAATTACCTCTTTTCTTATGCCCTTTGGCAAAATGAACCTTTCGGTAAACAGGGTAAAATATGCAAGCGCGTCATTCACCTTTACAATTGCATCAGGGTCATAGTACATGACAAGCAGAAGGTAGATGGGTATTCCAACAAGTATGAAAGACAGCCCAAGCCTTAAAACTGAAAATGCGCTTGGGTCCTGCATAAGCCATATTGCCATCAGACCTATCATAAAGATAATAAGGAGTATAGAGCCGGCTTTCCCGAATGGGGCTTTAAATGCCCTATGAAGCCTTGGCTCCTTGTACCTTAAGATTGTGACTGAAAAGATTGTTGCTATATACATTATAAGCCCAAGAGGCAGCAGCAGGCTCAGCAAAGACCTATACTTGCCAAAGGCCATGCTGAGCACAACCAAGCTTATTATTGCCTGGAATATTATTGCCTTGTAAGGCGTATTATACTTTGGGTGTATATCGCTGAACTGCGCAATAAACAATTTATCCCTTGCCAGGGCAAGTATCAGCCTTGGCATTGTGACAATGCCTCCGGATGCAGAGCCTATCAAAGCCAAAAAAACTCCAAAATTCAGTATTTTCATCCCAAAAATTCCATAAATCCTTTCAAAAACAGAGCTTAATGGAGTGGCTTTTTTTATCAATTCGCTCCATGGAATAATCCCTAATGAAATAGAAACAATGCCCAGCGCCAAAACAGCGACAATCAATGTGCCGTAAACCAGAGACCTTGGTATGACTTTTTCAGGATTTTTTGTCTCTTCAGCAAGATAAGCTGCATTTTCCCACCCGAAAAAGTTTTCCGCAATGAAAAATATTGCCAGGAAAATAGCGGGAAGGGGGAAAGTGAAAAAAGGCCTGTAGTTGTCAGGGTTTACATGGAAAGCGCCGGGAATTATGACCGAAATAATGATGCCCAATGATGCTATGGCAAATAGGATTAGAACAAAAGCGCTGGCTTCTATCCCAAAATAGGCTACTATATTTAGTATAATGATAAATGCCATGCTGATTCCGGCTTTCAGCCAGAATTGCGTTGGGTCAGGGATTAAATAATCAATTGCAGCAACAACGAGCAGCGCTGTTGTCAGGTTGCCGACAATCCATGCAGTCCATCCGAGGAGAAATGAGAAGAAGCGGTTGTAGGTGTGCTTTGAAAATTCATAAATGCCTCCTGCCTTCGGGAACATTGCAACTAACTCTCCGAAAAAAGCGCTTATGTAGACTGCAGCAACGCTCAGAATAATCCACGAGATTATTGAAGCGTTTCCGGAATAAGAGGAGCCTAATGCAGCGCCGAAAAACATCCCCGTGCCCATAACAGAGGTTATTGTCAATGCAAGTATTGTCTTGTAGCCCAAAGCCCTCTTTAACTCAGCCATATTCCATGATTTAGATTTTTTCTTTAAAAAGAAGTGTTTATACTTTAGTGTGGTAAATCAATTAAATGGGGGAAAAATTTATAAATGAATAATAGAAATTAGACTTAATAGTGGAAAACTACCGTAAACTTAAAAATACCGCTTATTTTGTGTTATTATTTGCCCTCCACTCGCTTGTAAGCCAAACTTGGATTTCTAAGCAAGAGCAACTACTCGACATTATTATGAGACATTATTTCATAATAAGAAATGTACAAGAAACACCCAACATGGGTCCTTACAATAGAGTCCCTCCAAGACGATTGAAAATTAATCCCCTGGAAGATATACAAGAAAAATTTATTCCACCTAATAATGAATATGCGGGGCTCGAAGAAACTGTTTCTGAGCAAATTTAAGTTAATATTTATAAATAAAACATACTTTCTAAATCTTTATGAAAACAATATTCATGCCTGCAAAGTACAATGGAAAAATTGAATTGGATAAAATCCCGCTAGAAAAGCTCCCTAAAAAATTAGGCTTGGTGACAACAGCGCAGTTTCTGGATGCAGCGCAGGAAATAAAAAATTATCTTGAAAAAAATAATAAAGTGGTTTTTATCGAAAAAGAAAAACAAAAAAATCCCGGCCAGCTGCTGGGCTGCGATGTAGGAGCAGCAACAAAAATACAAAATGAGGTTGATGCTTTTCTGTACATTGGTTCAGGAGAATTCCATCCGTTGGGCGTTGCATTGAATACAAGCAAGGAAGTATTTACTTTTAACCCGATAACATCAGCTTTTTCCAGGTTAGACAAAAAAGAGGTTGAGAGTTATAAAAAAAACAAGAAAATAAGATATGCGAAATTTTTGCATGCGGACAACATAGGGATTTTGGTTTCGTTAAAGCCCGGCCAATACAGCTACAAAAAGGCGGAGGAAATAAGAAATAAATTAAGCTCAGAGGGAAAAAACGCCTTTATTTTTGTTTTTGACACTCTGGATTCAAATGAGCTGGATAATTTTCCCTTCATAGATTTCTGGGTTAACACGGCATGCCCCCGCATAGCGGATGACAAGGACAAGAAGAATGTTATAGACATGTCGGAAATATAATGCTTTCGCTTTGTGCCATCGGCCTATGACCTGTGATTTTTAACATGAGCGAGATTTTATAGCTATTTCTTTTTGAAAATTAAAAAATACCCCAGCAGCCCAACAGTAATTATTGCCAATGCGCTTATGGTTCCTACTTCAGGCGAAGTTGTTTCTGCATTTGATGCGGATTCTTCAGCTTCATTTTGGGAAGTTATTGTTTGGCTTTCAGCTTCAACTTCGCAGGCTTGGCTTGTTTCAGGCGTTTTTGATTCTTCAGGGCAGCTTTCTTTTTGCGCATGCTGCGGAACTTTCACAAAATTACATTGCCTTTTCTGCAGGCCATTTGCGCATGCCGACCATTCACTGCACTGCCAGTCTTTGTTGCATACAAAACCAGCCCCTCCTCCGCCGCCTCCGCCTCCGCCTCCTCCACCACCACTTCCGCCAGAGCTTTCGGAGCTTCCGCCAGATGGGCACGAGCCGGAAGTGCTTGCATCTGTGTCACATCCGTCAGTTCCGGCAGAACAACCATTTCCAAAGCCATCACTATCATTATCGATACAGAGTTCCTTGACTGCAGAATGGTTCAAGCCAGTAATTTTATACCTTAAGCCGGTATCAAAGCACGCATAAGCATTAGCTGTTTGGTTATTGCAATTAACCAAAACCTCATTTGCTCCATTGCAGGCAGAGCTTATAGCCTCAAAGCCTGCATCAGCATCTTTTATGCAAACAGCAGCAACAGTTGTATTAACTTTTTCAAGGAAAACAGTTTTTGTTTTATTTATTCCTGTTAGGTTTAAGCCTCTGATTGAAATTGCACTGCTGCCGTTTAAAGTTCTGTTTATAGTTAAGCTTCCTAAATCTAATTTATTATCCAAGTTAAATGTAAAATTAAATTCTATTATTGGATCTGTGCCATTGGTTATATTTATGAAAAATGTCCCATTAAACATTTTAGAAAGATTCAAAGTTCCGTTGACTGCTATACCTAAAAATAATGTTGTATTTATGTTGCTTAAATTTCCCACCAAAAAGTCATTTTCATCAGAAATTGCATCATTATCATCATCAGTGTCATTAAAATCAGGATTTCCATCATTGTCCAAGTCGCGGACATCTAAAACAATAACCGTTACAATTTTTGAGTCAATCACTTCAGTGTCATTTACAGTTACATTTACATTATAAGTTCCGCTGTCGCTTAAATTTGTGTTCCAGATAAAGTAAATGCTGTCTAAAGAAAACCTTGTGTCGTTTATTGTGAATGCCAAGGCGTCATTGTCAATGTCTGACGCATTTATGGTAATATTTGTTTTTTGGGTTTCGTTTATTGTTATGCTTTCAATGGTTATGTTTATTGATGGAGCAGCATTTTTTATCGTCAAGTTAGTGCTGTTCTGCCATTCGCTCCAGTTAAATCCGTCAAAAACCCTTACAGAAAAAGTCCAGCTTTGGCTTTTCTTTGTGTAATTTGAGGTTATTGCTGTATAACTGGCTAGTTCCAGAACCTCTTCGCTGTTGTTGTACCATCTTGTTTCGTTTGCGCTTATTAAATCATTGTCTAAATCTGAAAAAGAAAAGATTCCTGTTAAAGTTCCATTTGTTCTATTTAAGAAATCAGAAGAGTTAATTGTTACATTAATTCCATCGGGATTCGTATTTGCTATCGAAAAAATCCATGTTTCTGTCTGGTTAAAATTATTTACAGAGTCATTTGCATAAAATTTGTAGCCGATAGCATTGCCCCTTGTTGCTGTTATTGTTTTGTTTGCAGAAACAGTTTGGGCTTTTCCATTTAAGCTGCCCTTAGTTGAATTATCCCAAGTTCCAGTGTCATTCCAGCTGAAAATAAAGTAAGACAAAGCAACAGTGTCATTCCATGTAGCATTAAACTGCAAAACATCATTTTTTCTTATATTATTAAGGCCACTAATATTTGTTATGTTATTTCCCCAATATGGCGGAATCAAGTCAATATTTATGATGAAAGTATCTGAAAAATTCATGTTTCCAAAGCTGTCATTTCCATAAACCTTGTAGGTATATGTACCATTAACAAGACTGCTTACATTTACATTCCAGCTTAATCCAGAGCCTGCCATTGTGAAGTTTGTGTTGTTGATTTCCAAGGTTGCATTAATCAAAACTTCAGAAGAGGTTATGTTTACAATAAAGCTTATGTTCGTTGCAGCGGAATTGTTTGCAGGGCTAATTATATTGATTCTTGGCGCACCATTGTCTAAAGACTGAATTGCGGCAAAAATGTTGATTCTTGAAAAAGCCAAGCCGCTGCCAGAATCGGTAATTTGTTTCCCTGTATCGTTTAAGTATCTTTGAGTTTCATTAGGCATAACTATCTTATTTTCTGCCAATTTGAAGTATTGGCGCATTAATGCAAAAGCTCCTGCAACTTGCGGTGTTGCCATAGAAGTGCCTGAGCATGCCATCATCATGGAATCAACCAGGCTGCATCCCGTTGTATCAGCCCCATTTGCTTTTAACGAGGTTATACTGGAGCCGGGAGCAAGCAGCATTGGCAAGCCCCATAAGCCTGAAAATGAAGAAATTGCATCACTCTTTGTTGTTGAGCCAACAACAGTGACATTGGAGATACACGCTGGACTGCTGACTCCTAAAGGTGAATTGTCATCATTTCCTGCCGCAATAATAACCGATATATTGCGGTTTATTGCATTGTGTATGGCATTTACCAGTAAAGGATTATCGCTGCTGTCACAATAAGTAGTGTTTTTATAATTTTGGACGCCTAGGCTCATGCTTATTATTGAAATGTTGAATACGGACGCGTTATTTACACACCATTCAATTCCGCTAATTATGTCTGTATCTGAGCCTCCTCCGCCTGAATTCAGAGACTTGATAGCAATAATATTGGCATCAGGCGCAATTCCTTTGTAAGTTTCATTGGTGGAAGCTACAATGCCGGCAACATGGGTTCCATGCCCATTATCATCTATTGGGTTTTGGTCATTGTTTATGAAGTCATAGCCCCCAATAACCTTGGCGCAGGAGCCGTCATTAATGTTGCTCGTGCTTGCGCAATTTCCCATATTAGGGTGGGTATAATCCACGCCGGTATCAATAATGCAGATAGCCTCGCCTTTTCCTGTTAAATTTGTTCCATTATAAACCAATCTCCAGGTATTTGTAGCATTCACAATATTAACACTGTCGGAGAGAAAAGCTTTCACAGGCCTGTTATGGTATATTTTCTTGACATTAGGATCATTCTTTAATTTTTCCAGCCCTTCCTTTGTAACCTCGCCGCTGAAGCCATTCACAGAATTGAATTTTGTCTTTAATTTCAATTCAATTTTATTATTTTTTATCGTTTTTAATGAATTTTTTTCTATTGCGTCTTTTTTTATTGTTGCCTCTTCGTAATCTAATTTGGACAAAACCTTTTCCTGCTGCTCCTTAACCATCATCTTCTTTTTTTCAAAATCGTCCTTTTCATTTAATGCTGAAGCGGAATACTCATTTAAGGCATTATAATCATCCTCCAAAACAACAATGACAGAAACCTCATCCTGCTCTTTCAGCAGTTCTTCAACTTCCTCATCAACTTTACCATTATAATTACTCTGGGAAAAAACAATACCAATAACTACCAAAAAAACCAATAAAAATGAAACTGCACCTTTTTTCATGATATTCCCCAACTGCAAAAACTAAAAGAACCCCCTTTTTTAACTTATATTTATTTTTTGTTAATGTTTTTAATGCAATATTTGATAATTTAAGCTGAATCCTATGTTGAAATGCTTACGCTGTTTGATAATTTCGCCTTTGTGAAAAAAGAATTGCCAATGCCCTTTCCGGCAAAAAAAGACTGCCTGCTTAAGACATCGCCGAAAACATCAAATAATCCCCTTTCCTGTTTGTACCTTACAATCCCAGCCTCGATGCCAAGCTTTTTCTCAATAACCTCAACAGCCTCGTCCCTGCCGCCCAGAATATCCACCAATCCAAGCTCTTTTGCCTCAGAGCCTAAATAAAACTGGCCTGTAGCTATTTTTTCAACATCGCTTTTTTTCAAGTTGCGGTTTTTTGCAACCTCCTCAATAAAATAATCGCGCATTTTGTCAAGGCTTTTCTGGAACAACAGCCTTTCGCTTGGGGTTAATTCCTTGAAGGGGCTTCCAATGTCCTTGTATTGCCCTGAAACAAGCCTTTCATAGCTTACATTATGGTCGCTTAAAAAGCCTGAAAACTGAATGTAAGACGCAATAACCCCAATAGAGCCTGTTATTGACATCCTGTTTGCCACAACAGTGTCAGCAGAAGAAGCAACCCAGTAAGCCCCGCTAGTGCCAATCTCCCTTATCCATGCTACTATTGTCTTGTTTGTTTTTTTAATCTCATTGGCAATTTCATCAGAGGCAACAGCGCTCCCGCCAGGGCTGTTAATCTCAAATATGATAGCCTTTATGCTTGGATCCTCATCAGCCTTTTTTATCAGCTTTCTTATTTCTGTTGATGAAGTTACGTCCTCAAACAAAAAATCTCCATCTTTTTCAGACATAATCGTGCCTTTTATCTCAATCAGGGCAACATTCCCTGACAAACTTTCAAAATCCGTATCAATGAACAATGAAAAAAAGCCGGCAAGAATAAAGCTCAATAAAGTTAATCCAATCAATACTTTAATTATAGCTTTCCATTTATTTTGCTTTTCAGGATTTGCCATTTTTATTTTGTTTTTCACCAAGTTTAAAAATTTAATTGTTTTATTAGGCTTTTTAATTTTATTTTTTTATTGTTTTTATTTTTTATTGATTGTCTTTATTTTATTGGAACTTTTTGGATTTTGGCAGTTTTTTCATTGATTTTTCACAACTTACTTTTCCATTAGGCGCACAATCACATTAACAATTATTTGTGCAAGTGGTTGTGTTATTTCATTTTCATTATTTTTAATTATAAAATCCACGAAAAATAAAAATTTTTCGGGACACCAAAAATTCCTTTGGGATTTTTTAGTGTTTTAAATTAAAAAAATAAACTGGTGATTCACTGCATTAATGAACTTTTTTATGTTTTAACCCCTTTCTAAGCCTAATGTCGCTTTATCTTTCTAATCCATAGCATACCTTTCAATTACTCTTGTCTTGCTTAAAATCTCCGAAAGCCTTTGATTGCTTTTTGTAAAAAGCAAAAAAGCAGGGTCCACAACCCACAGCAAAACAAATGGAAATATTGGAACCAAAAACATGCTCCTAACAAGCAATTGCCATCCTTTGAGCTCCTTGCTGTCGCTTACCACATAAATCTTAAACAGCATCTTCCCGATGCTCTGCTGCAGCCTTTTTTCAAGCATGTAAAAATAAAGCAGGGACAAAAATGCTGCTACTAGCGTTAAAGCTGTTATTGCGCCGCTAAAGCCCGAATTCTGCAAAAAGTTATAGGTTTCTGAAAATGTAGCCTTTTCAGGGATTATCTTTAAAAACAATTTCCTGAAAGGAAAGAGTATTATCAGGTTTATTATCAGCAAGTCAGTAACAAAGGCAAAAGCTCTTTTCCAGAGTGAAGCAGGCCCTGTAAATGTCCTTTCCTTTGGAAGATTAAGCCTTTTCATAATAAAAGGCGAATTTCAATTGTATTTAAGATTTTTCTTTATTTTTTATTTAGAGTCAAGTTAAGGTTCCTTCGATTCAATGATTTTTATTTATTTTATTCTTCATAGCTTAAATTTTATATTAAATTTTTATAAAAATCAGGGGGAATAGGTTTATAAAGCAAAAATGCAACTTCGTTAGGCGAAATTGCCTAGCTCGGACTTAAAAGCAACCACAAAATATTTAACCATAAATAAATCCTAAACATTCATGAAAAAGAAATTCATTGGAATCGTAATATTAACGTCTTTTTTATTAATAGTAGGATTTGTAATTTTTATCAATTCGATTTATTCAGGAAGAATTGGACCCTGCTTTGGATATAGGGAAATAGGTGAATTTAAACAAAAAATAAATTCTGAATACGATGCTAAACGAATTGTAATAAACTATTTTTCAAGTATTGGTTGTGATGCCAAGCCAGAAGATTTAGTAGTTAGCAATAATAAACGATGGTATGTTGGTCTCAACTATAACCCATTAAATGAAAAATTATTAGATTGTCTTAAGAATGCTATTCCTTCTGAACCCACTACATGTACAATCACATCTGGAGGAACTGGTTTATTTCTCGAAGAAAAATTATTTAGTAATAACAAGATACTTTGTCAATATCTAATTGCTTGTTAAATATTTGTCCGAGCTAGGCAACTCTGCACTCACTTCGTTCGCTTGCCACGTTGCACTCTCGCCTTACAATGTCACTACGTTCCTTGTTCGGCTCTGGTCGTCTAACGGGCGTTGCATTAACGCCTCCCCACTAATGGCACAACCAAGTGAGTGTCCCGCCCAGGAGTGAAGTGCTGGTTTATTTACAGATGTTCCCCACCCCCTTGCGATTCTGCTTTTTATGGAGCAATAAAGCGGCGCTAACCTTGAGCCAGCTTTGCTTTTTTTGGCTTTAACCACTTCTCTAATTAGTATATTAGTATACAAAAACGTAATATTTATATACTAGCTTTACTTTAACACATCGCTCTTGCCAAAATGCAAGATTTAAGTGTCAAAAACACTATGCACTAAAGTGTGTAGCGTGTTTTTGAGCATGCTCGGAAATTGTAGCAATTTATATTTATTTTTGCAATTTCCGACATATGAAAAATGCTTTAAAAAGGAGTATCTATAAGAGGGTGAGAATATGGAAAGCGATGAGAGAATTGTCCAAAAATTGGTAACAGATATTGTGGAAAAGAATGCCGGAATTCTTAATCCAAAGGAGGATCCGAACAAGTTCAGCAAAATGGTGCCTTCTTTGATGAAAAAGGGCATTGACAACCTGAACCTGTCAATGTTTAACCATGAGCTGAAATTCAACATTCTGAGCGCCTTAGGCGAAGAATACAGGAGAAAAGGCAACCTCAGCGACGCAGTCAAGACCTTTGTTTTGGCCGGCAACCAGGAAAAGCTAAACCAGGTTGCAGAGGACTATGAAAAGCTGATGCAATTTGACAACTGCATTGAAGTCTACAAGCTGGCAAACAACAAGGAAAAATTGTCCGAAATCGGCAAGAAATGCCTTGAGGACGGAAGGCTGGGGCATGCTGTAAAGGCCTTTATCGCAATTGGCGACAACAACAAGCTGCTTGAAGTAGGCGACCAGTGCATAAGCAGGTATAAGTTTGAATACGCAATCGAGATATTTTCAACAATACATGACAAGGAAAAATTAGCCAGGCTGGGCAATAAATGCCTGGAGGAAAAAGAATATGACTATGCCATGAAGGCTTTTGAGATTGCCGGCGACAAAGACAAGCTGAATGTAGTCGGGGACACGTGCATGAAAGAAGAGCAGGTTTCAAAGGCATTGGAGGCTTATGGCCTGGCCGGAAACCAGACAATGATAGAGTTCATCAAGGAAAACTTCCACGACTAGAGTGATCAAAAATGGACACCATGCAAGATGCCAATAACCTGAACGACTACTTTATCCAGAAGAAGTTTGAGCTTCTTATCGAGATGAAAAACAAAAAATTTGCAGGGGAGATAGCAAGCCTGCACAGTATGGTTAACAAGCTGAACGAGGAAATAAGCGAGCTTAAGAAAAATCTCAGCAATGCGCCAAGGCCCAGGGCAGAAGCTCCTGCCAGCAGCGCCCAAAGCAATTTCAGGGCTGCTGAGCAGCAAAAGTCAGAGCCTATAAAGCCGAGATTCGGAGACTATGAGCCAAAGGATGTTGCCATAGAGAAGTTTTTTTATTTCGGCAACAAAACCAAATAAGAATGCAAAATGAAAAGCCCTTTTTCATACAAGCTATATAATTGCGCACATTGCCAGTGCCAGTTTCCGTTTGAAAAGGTCAGATACACGAATGACGGAAAAAGGCTGGTGTGCCTGGACTGCTACAGCAGGCTTGTAAAAAGCGACGAATTTTTGAAGAGAGAGCAGCAGAAAAAGGGAAAAATTGATGCGCCCGGGCCAGGCATCCTTCCGGATATCAAGCTTATCTGCGTGGATTGCAGGTACAAATTCTCCTGGAAAAAAGGCTCAAGGATGGGCATCGCCTGCCCTTATTGCGGCGGCAGCCACCTCATGAACGATGATACGACTGCTGATAAGCTGATTCAGGAAGTTTCTGATGTCAACGAGCTCAGGCTTGGCAGGATGAAGTACAAAAAGTATTTATAGTGACCCGAATTCTTAGTGTAAAATGTATCACAAGGAAAAAAAGTTTGGCAAGAGAAAAGACCAGCTTTCTCCCGAAGAGCAGCAGCAGCAGGAAATCTCAAGGATAAAGCTGCCCAGAGAAAGGCAGGTTCTTGGTATTCTGGAGCAAAGGCTCGGCGCAAGCAGGATGCGCGTCCGATGCCTTGATGGAAAGACAAGGATATGCAGGATTCCAGGCAGGCTAAAGAGAAAGCTTTGGGTGAGGGAAGGGGATGCAGTGATAGTTGAGCCCTGGGAATACTCCGGGGACGAGAAAGGGGACATACTTTACAAATACACCAATACCCAGGTTGTATGGCTGCGAAATAAGGGCTTCCTGAAAAAGCTGGAAGAGTTTAACGAATTCTGAATTAGTCTCCAATAGGTAAAAACTATAATTACCACTTTAGAATAGAAAAATTTATATACAGCCTTCTCTCCTTTGCTCTAAAATGGCTGATTCAAAATTTAGCTTCTTGGTTATGAACATTGTTTTGCTTATAGCCTTTATAGGGCTTGCCAACATAGTATTTGGCTTGCACCGCCTGTTCTTTGCAGCTGAGTTTTTGTTTTTGGGAATAATGATGCTTGTAGCCTTGGTTTCAATGTTTTCAATCCACAACGATATAAAATTCGGCTGGACGCTGATGTCATTTTCGCTTTTTTTGATTTTGATGGACCTTTTGTTTATTTACCTGCTGAAAAAGCCGCAGTCAGGCTTATTGCTGCCGGCAGCGGTTTCAGGGCTGATAGGCTTTTTAATCTCGGTTATGAACATACAGGGAGAGGAAGCTGGCAGGGAAAGCGGCAAAAAAACAGGCTCTGTCAGGAAGGAATTCAAGCCCGGGAAGTATATCGCATCAAAGACAGGAAAGAAATTCCACAGCCCGAAATGCGACTGGGCGAAAAAAGTAAAAAAGCAGAATGCAGTCTGGTTCAATACAAAAGAAGAAGCCCAAAAAGCGGGATATAAGGCTGATGATTGTGTTTAAAATTCTAATCTTTTATTTTATTGGTTAAGATGGCACAACAAACAACTAAAGTTCCTACTGTGCCTTTTTATCACAGTGCTTTAGGTTATGGATTCTACAGATTCTCTCCCGGGCAGGGCATATCAACAGCATTTCCTGATAAGGGAAAAAGCCTAGAAAATACCATTGGAATGATGAGGCAATGTGGGGACAAATTTGATTTACTGCCGGATTTTCCAAAGGGCTGTGTTCCGGAATCTAGCTGGTTTTACAATGAAATTGAAAAAGTAAGGCCGCTGACAGAAGATGAATTTTTCAATGTAGTTGTTCAATTGTCCTTGCACTTTTCAGAGGATTAAGATAAATAAGGATATGATTTTTTGATAAAAATGGGAAAACCTAAAAGAAATGTTGCTAAATCAGTTGAAACTCATCTTATAGGGTTAGAAGAAGCAATAAAAATTGAAGATATTGGAACTGCAGTTAAATGGTTATTTAAGTTGCCAAAGGCACCTGAAAATCCTAGAGAATATTTTGATGGATTAAGAAACTTGGAGTTAATACCTCTCTACGCCGATGCTGTAAGAGCTAATAATGAGATATTGACGGGAGAATACACTGAGAGAGTAAAAATAGCCCGAAAGACTTTATTTGAATTTGAGACTATTTTTAAAGAAAGATACGCAGCAGGGCTTGTTTTAGTTGTGCATGACCGAGGTTTAGCGCAGGTTTTGTTTAGGTCTGGTTTTGATGCTCAAAGATTGGAATATCAGCCTCCCTCAAGCGTGTCTTATGTTTCAGAAGAAAGTTGGGATGACTATAAACCAAGATTTCAAGCCAGAGACGCTGTTATTGAAGATGTAGTTAATAGAATTATACAACATAACCCTAGACTGGTTGTATGCCCTTTACTTAAGAGAGTAAATGAAAGGTATACTGGTGATAAAGATGAGCCAGTTTTTGATCC
>JAGVXV010000024.1 GCA_018303625.1 Candidatus Woesearchaeota archaeon | reverse complement strand
GCCTTCTTTCATTACTTCCAAATCAACACAAAAATAATAAAAATTCAAACAAAACCTTTATATAATATATAAATATCCAAAAATATTGTTTGAAAATGGCTAAGAAACAGCAGAATAATCCGGCAAAGGCGGAGCAGAAGCCTGAAGATGCGGCTTTGGCCCAGCTTCCGAAAGATATTCAGGAAAAGCTGAAGAGCATAAAAGCCAAGCTGGAAAAATTCCAAAAGCAGGTTCTGGAAAAATTTGACAAGTATATCATGGGAATTGCCTTGCTGCCTCCACCTAAGGAGGAAATGCAGGCTCAACAGCCTGAGCAGAAGCCCGCGCCTGTAAACAAGGATGCAATCAGCGTTCTGGTTTTAGTTGATGATTCTGACAGCAGAAAGATGTCCAAGTTTGAGCTTAAAGACAAATTAACTGTTATTGTAAGCAGCATAGCCCAGGAAATTGACAAAAACATGGTGCCGCAGACTATTATACTTTCAGAATTATGGCAAAACTGCTACGATGCCAAATACGAAATGCTGCAATTAATCGCTTTGTCCGCTCCTGTGTATGACAATGGAATGCTGCAGGCAATAAAGATAGCTGAAGTGCATAAGACTATGGTTCTGAAAAAATTTGAGAAATACATAGTAAGCTATGTTTTAGCAGGCAGCCTGGTCCAGGGAAGGGCGACAAAAACATCTGATATAGATGTGTGGATTGTCATTGATGACACTGATGTCAAGAAAATGACAAGGGCCGAGCTGAAAGACAAGCTGAGGGCAATAATAATAGGAATGGGCATTGAGGCAGGCGACATAACCGGCGTCCAAAACAAATTAAACATACAGATCTACATATTGACGGATTTCTGGGACAGCTTAAGGGAGGCAAACCCAATCATCTTTACTTTGCTCAGGGACGGCGTTCCTTTCTATGACAGGGGCATATTCATGCCGTGGAAGCAATTGCTTAAGATGGGAAAAATAAAGCCCTCTGCAGAGGCAATTGACATGTTCATGGGCTCAGGCGAGCAGATGCTGCGCAGGGTCCATCTAAAGATAAAGGATATAGGGATGGAAGATATCTATTATGCCATTCTAACTCCAAGCCAGGCAGCCTTAATGCTTTATGGCGTGCCTCCTCCGGCTCCAAAGGAGACAGCAGAGCTTATGAAGGACATATTTGTCAAGAAGGAAGGCCTGCTTGAGGAGAAATTTGTAAAGATTCTTGAGAGGACTATAAACATCAGGAAAGACATAGAGCACGGCGTGAAAAAGGATTTGAGCGGAAAAGAGCTTGATGAGCTGCTTTCGGATGCGGAAAAATTCCTCAAAAGAATAAAGAGATTATTCACGCAGATAGAGAAAATAAAGGAAGAGGAAGACATGGTTAATGTTTACGAGAGCATTGTCACAATAATCAGGGACGTATTGAGGATGGAAGGCATAGAAAAAGTCGAGGATGAGGAGGTAGTAAAAATTTTTGAGGACGAGCTTATAAGCCAGGGAAAAATACCGCCGAAGTTTTTAAGGGTTCTCAACGAAATAATAAAAGCAAAGAAGGATTATGATGACAAGAAGCTTTCAAAAGTCGAGGTTGAGCAGGTAAGGAAAGACGCTGGCAACTTAATCAAATTTTTGGTTGAATACATACAGAGAAAAAGGGGCCGCGAATTGGAAAGGGCGAAAATCAGGGTGAAGCACGGCGAGAGATATGGGGAAATTATCCTGCTCGAGGATACTGCCTTCATTATCCATGACATAGACCATGAGGAAAAGGAGCTGAGCAAGGCAAAGATAAACCCTGATGGAAGCTTAGGCACAATACAAAAATCCTCTTTGGAAGAGCTTGAAAAAGCACTGACAAAAGTGCAGATTCCCCCAAAGGTTTTTATCAAAGAGCCAATATTCGAGGATCTGAAAAGAGTTTTCGGCAAGGATGTCGAGGTTTTGGTGAATTATTAGGCAGCATTAGTTTCATTCTACGAGTGCATTTTGTAGAGAAAAAAGGCTTGTGAAATATTGAAGTGGAAAAGGATTTAATATTTATAGTGTTTAGGAAAGTTTATATTCTTTAAGTTTAATATGGACCTACGAAAATGGGCACTTTGTACCTCTTAGGAACAGTTCATGGGACAAGAAAATCTAAAAAAAGGTTAACATCTTTTTTAACCAACAATAAAGTTGATATTATCTTGGCAGAAGGGATTAGAAACCATAATTTATTAAACAAAAACTACTGGAAGATTGAACCATTCTTGTTATTAGTAGTCAAAGTTTACTTCTATTGTTTGAAGGTAAAAGGAACTGAATTAAACCTTGCTGAAATTCTCGCTAAAAATAAAGGAATAAAATTTGTGAATATGGATATGAGTTTAAGTCAAGTTATAGACACATTTCATAAAAAATCAAATTTATTAGTATTTCTTTTTATTTTTATTATGGCATTCATAATAACATTATTCAATAAAGGATATATACCTCTTTTTTTGAAATTTATCATAGCTTTTGTATTTGCAGAAATAGGATATTTAGGATATTTTGCAATCAGCGTTAATAATTTAAGAAATAAAAATTTTAAAGTCAATATAATATCAAACCTAAAAAATGATAAGGAAATTTTAGTTGTGTGTGGCAAATTTCATTCAAAGTTTATAAGCAAGAATTTTAATGTAGCTAAAGTTAAGTAATAAGATAAAATGATATCTTTTGATTTCCAGCATACGAAAAAGGATAGTACTCTGTGGCATATAGATGTGGATTTTCATTCAAAGGCTGAGAATAACTATAGAGACAAGGTTTTGCTTTATAAGAAGGATATTGAAAAAGATGCGCTAACTATCACTTTTATTATGTTTAATCCTGGCAAACTCCATTCTACTAAACAGCAGATTAAGGAAGATACTACTCTTAGAATTATAAGAGACGTATTCAATAATTTCAATTGCAAACTTGAGGTACTTAATATATTTAATTTAAATTGTACTACGTTAAAAGAATTTAGGAATAAGCAGGACTACTGGAATGATAATAATCCATTATGGAATAAGGGGGAATTAAGCAAATATGAACCCCGACACTTAATTTTCTTACAATGGGGTTGTGATAAGCAAAAAAGATTTGCATATCAATATTTAAATGATGTAAAAAAATTGCTTGGTAATTATAAATTTAAATTAGTTGGGATTCCTACTATAGATAATAACCAACATCCTCAAAGTTGGCAAATTCAAAAAAAGATTGGAGATTATAAGATTCTTATAAAAGAAATTTTAAAAAATTCTTAAATGTTACTAACCGCTCCACCACCGCGCAAAACTTTCCACTAAATTCTTAGGCTTATGCAACTTTCACATTTTCACTATTTCCCTTGCCTTTTCAAGAACATCTTTTGCCAATCCAAAAATCTCATTGTAAAGGTCATCTTTCATAGAAATCCCAGTTCCGTATTGGAACTGCTCCCGAATCTTTACGCTTGTCTTTTCCTGCGCCTCATCAGGATCCATTGTAGTTATCCTGTCCATAAGCTCCTTGTCAAAATTAATCATTTTGTCTTCTATTAACCTATGCATCAAGGCAAAGGTGCATTCCTGATTTCTGGATTCATAGCCTAATTTTACAGCTATTGCCAGAAGGGAATGGTACATGCAGTAAAATGCAGTGCTTGCGCTTATGTCCGAAAAGCCACTTTTTTTCAGGTAGTCTGTAGCCTTCAAATAATGCTCTGCCTTAGCTATATGGCCTTCAGCTTCCTCTAAGTTTACTTTTACTTTGATAAGGCCCCTATGCGTATCGGAGCTTTTCAGCTCTTTTTCCGCTTTCCTCAGGCACCAATCAACCTTGTTTTTTGCATGGCTCATTTTGATAACAAATCAATTATTACATCTTCCCCAAAGGCAACTATACCTTTTATTGCGCTAAGCAGAGGCTTATCTTCTTTTTTAATATTTTTCCTGAAATCCTCTCTTGTTTGGTATACTGGATGTATCTTTTTAGTATTCAATAAATCGATGTCTTCTATCTCTTTTTTTGATTTATAATATCTTTTTTTGTTTATGATTAATACAACGTCTATGTCCTTAGCTTCTTTTTGCTTTCTTAAAACAGAGCCAAACAGGATAGCTGCATCAGCACTTTTAATCTTGTTAATGTCCTCTATCCATACTTTAATGTATGGGTGAGTTTGCTCTGCTTCCCTTTTTAATAGGAATTTGACATACTGCCTAACATAATCATTATTTAAGTTTAAATTGTAGAATTTTGCTTTTCCTAGATGTTTAGATTTTATTATATTTTCCTTCTCAAGCCTTTTGGCTATCTTTAAAGCCCCCATTGAGCTGATTCCCATTTTCTTAGCTATGCTGTTAGCATTATATTCTACTTCCGGACTTTTAAAGATGCTCAGCACAAAAATCATCTCATTGTTTGTAATTTCTCTCATATAAACTCACAGTTTATATATATAAACTCACAGTTTATATACTTTTCGGTTAAAAAGGAAAAAATCAGAGCCTTTTTTTCAGGCTCTGCAAAAAAGCTCATTTCTTCTTTGGCTTTCCATCAAGCACTTTTTCCATGTAGCTGACAGGCTTTACTCATATTCTATTGTAGCATTTTAGAGTGATGACAATATAGAAAAGTTTATATTTACCTTGCAGATTCTAGACTTATGCCGGATAAAAGTACTATATCTAAATTAGAAACTCTATTAAGGGATCCGAGAAGAATAAGCCAAAACAGATGGGCATCAGGATTAACTCCAATGTCTTTGGCAAATAGTGCTATGCATTCATATCATCAGAAAGGAATTACTGTGCCTGACAGTAACCTGCCTGTTTTGGTTGAAGCATTATTTAGGCAGTGTTACCCCCCTTGGATATTTCAGGAAGAATGGGATATATATTCTCCCCATCCTGAACATGTGATAAATAAAAGTATTGCTACGATGGGAGAAATAAATAAGCTTCCTGGAGCGGATAAGCAGGCAGTTTTTGAAGATGCTGTTCAGATGATATCCACATATCTGGATATTGCCCGACATAATCGCCTTTACGAATCTAGAGAGAAATTAGTTAAGGCAGCAATGGAAAATCTGAAGTTTGCCCTCGAAGCTGAGATACCAACATCAAAACTTGTTGACTCGGTATATACACTTACAGAGGGGTATTGCCCTGGAGATTCACTGTCAGACTTAAACAACGTAGCCATTAGCATCATGAGCGCTGCATCTTTGCAAAATAGGGACCTAGGAGATGCCACAAAAATTATTGAACAAACATCATTCTACCTCGGGACAAAACATAAGGATTATTTTGCCGCATTCTCGCAGATATTTGATACTTTGAATAAAACTGGCTATGGCGTGGAAGACTTTGCAGCAATTGCGAATGCGTATAGGAAAGCAGGACAATTGAGGAAGGGATTCAAAAGTCTAGCTGAGGCAGCATCAGAAACTTTGCTTTACCTTTCAGAGAATAAAGATAAAGGGCTTACAATTGAGCAGACGCAGCAAAGGATAAGAGAAGCACGGGAGCAGTTTTTAGCCAAATATCCATTATTGCTCGCCGTCGAAAGACTTGGGCAGTTGGACAAGTATGTTGAAAGAGCTACAAGAAAAGGAGCAATAGCTGCAGCAACAGCTTATGCAAAAACGTTTCCTAAAAGAGTAGGTTATTATTTAAAATTCAGGTGGCTTGAAAGATTGGATGGGGTATCCAAAGGCTATTCAAAAAACAGTTGGCGGTATTTTACAAGAAACTGGCAACATAAAATAAGCATAAGCCCTATGAACCTATACACCATGGTAGTTGGCGAGATGTCTGCCAAAAAGGCCTAACTTTAGATTCTCATTCATAATCTATTGAATCAGGTGGTTTCTGGGGACTTTCAAATTGAACTTTCTAAACTCTTAGGGCTTATCAGCCCTCTATGGAGAATCTCATGATGGTTTGGGCAAAGAAGTGTTAAGTAAAAAATAAACGAGCCTGTTTTTCAATTTACTCAAACTAATTTTTATCACCAAAACAGAAACAATAAACAAATCCGAATCAATAAATTTATAAATTCTGGAAGTATTTTGGCTGTTAAGATGAAAACCGGCTATAAAGTTATGGACGCGATGACAACAAAGCCCATTGCCGTCGATCAGAATACTACATTGCTTGACTGCGCAAGGACAATGGACGAGAAGCACGTGGGCGCCGTTGTGGTGAAGGATAATGAGCATTCTTTAGGCATTATAACAGAGCAGGACATTGTGAGGAAAGTTGTTGCAAAAGGCATAAACCCGCTGACAGAAAAGGTAAAGGATTACATGGAGAAGAAACTGATAACAGTAAGCCCTGAAAAGGACATTTATGATGCCTTAATCCTGATGCGCGACAACAACATAAGGCATTTGCCGGTCACTGAAAACAACAAAATGGTCGGTCTGCTTACCATAAAGGATGTTTTGAAGATAGAGCCCCAGCTTTTCGAGCTTGTCGTTGAGAAATTTGAGCTGAGGGAATCGTCAAGAAAGCCAATAAGCCGCATCATTCCGGAAGAGGGCCTGTGCGAGGCCTGCGGCGAATACACAGAAAAAATAAAGGATGTTGATGGCTCTTTGCTCTGCGAATCCTGCGCGGAAGAGCAGGCTTGATTGCTTTGATTCTAAATTACAAATTCCTTAGTTAGTATTTTTTCTTTACCCCATTTAATTTTTTAATATGCTCCGCAAATTTAGTGCGAGGCTTCGCTGTCCTGCCACATCGTTCAGCCTCGCCTATCTATTAATGCATGATTTCGAGGCGAAAATTAGTGGCAGGACAATTTTCGCCGAGTGTAACCATGTGATTTGCGAAGCAAATCACGTATCAAATTTTTGCCAGAACTTAATGTCGTTGGCTATAGTATAGAAACATTTAAATATAAACTTCCTCATAAATTTTTTTATGAAGCCAGAGGAGTTTTCAGGAATGATAATTCCTGCCTATACCAACTTCATCCAGTACAAGGGAGTCTGGGACATGCAGGATTTGTACGAGACAATGGCAGACTTCTTCAGAAACCAAAAATTCAAGTTCTACGAGATTGTCTACAAGCACAAGCACCCGAGCCCTTTTGGCGCTGAAAGGCAGTACGTATGGCGCGCTGATAGGAATGTGGAAGAGCATTACAAGTTTGTGCTTGACATTTTCTTCCATACTTACGATGCCCGCGACATAGAGGTTACGATGAAAGACGGCAGCAAGAAGGTATACACCAAAGGCAGGATCTGGATTCAATTCAGGGGCCGCGTATTTACTGACTACGAAAAAACATGGGAAGAAAACGCATTTTACGCCCAGCTGAGGAATTTCTACCATAAGTATGTCATACAGAAAAAGATGGAAGGAGTCTGGTGGGATGAGATGTACTATAAGGTGTTCAATAAGCTGCACCACATAGTCCAGGGCCGCTTGAAAATGGAAGCCGAGGAGTTTGAGCACAGGGAATTCGCGGGTGTGCATTAATGTCTGATACAAGGATTGTTGTTGACCATCAAAAGATGGAATATGAGGGGCCTTTTGACTTCAACGACCTGGTTACTATGATCCAAAGATGGACATTTGAGCGGGGCTTTGACAGGAAGCTGGAAAAGAACTTCGAGCAAACCACCCAGGCTGGAAAGCACATAGAGTGGCAGTTTACCCATTGGAAAAAAATTACCGACTACATGAGGTATCATTTAAGAGTCAGGATGCTTGTGAGCAACTATGTAAAAGTTGATGCTGTCAAGGAAAACAAAAAAGTTAAAGTGGGTAATGGAAAAATTCTCATCTATTTTGACGGCTATATGGAGCTTGACTATTTCCACAAGTGGGACTCAAGGCCCGTTTTTATGTTTTTCAGGGTATTATTTGACAAGTTTGTGTACAAGCATTACACTGAAAGGTTCGAGCAAAGGCTTACTTATGACATGACCCACCTGTATAATGAGGTGGAAAAGTTTTTTAACCTGTACGGGCATTACAGGCTTGTGAAGACAGTGCCCCATTTCGCGCATTAAACAAAATGGTAGAAAAGAAAATCATTGTTTACGATTTAAGGCTTAGCTACAACGGGTCCCTTAAGATTGTGGATTTCTACAAGGAAGTCGAGAATTGGATGAACCGGAAGGGAATGAACAAGGAGCTCAAGAAAAAAATGGAAAAGCTGACTGCAAAAGGCAAACAGCTTGAATGGACAATTGAGTGCTGGAAAAACCTGACGCACTTCGCAAAAGATGTTGTAAGGCTAAGAAGCATGTTCAATAATGTAAGGGAAATTGAGGTTAAAAGAAATGGCAGAAGGATAAAGATGCAGCAGGCAGACGTTTTGCTAATATTTGACGGCATTTTGGAGACAGATCTGGCCCATAAGTGGGAGCAAAAGCCCACGTTTTATTTCCTCAGGGCAATGGTTGACAAATACATCTGGAAATTCCACACTGAAAGGTATGATGGGATTGTAGCGGCAGACACTTATGACCTGCAGAAAACCTTGCAGGCTTTCTTCAACCTGCAGAAGATGATTGTTCAATAACTTTATAGCAATATTTATAAACAAACTTTTTTTCTTTTTGCCATAATGCGGGGGTAGCGAAGCCTGGTCAAACGCGCAGGACTCAGAAGGTGCGAAACTTAAGACCAGAATGGAACACCCATAGGTAAGTGGGATATCCTGTTCCTTAGTGGATCCGGGGGTTCAAATCCCCTCCCCCGCATTTCATTATTATAGTCTTTAACTTATAAAATGACAGAATTGGTTAGAGATCCAAATGATTACACCCCCATTGAATTACTAAAAGTTTCCAGATCTTTAATAAAATCAGGTAAACTTGGAGAAGCTTTTTTCTATTTAAATATTGCACAGCATGCTTGGGGATTAATAAGAAGTAGAGAAGATTTAGTGAGGTTAACACAATTGGATCCCTCTTGCATTGAAAGAAAAGTTGAAGAAGCAGACTTTCTTATGAATAATGTAACGCAAGGCATATATTTGGGTGAGCGTGAAAAATTATCAGTAATAAGAGTAGACTTCTTCCCTCCGAGTGCTATAATAGAAGGATCCGAAGAATTCAAAAGGTTCTTGGGATTAACCAGAAGATTTGGTACACAATATGCAATGCCTTGTGACCCAGATAGATATAGTGACAATCCTGATTAATTAAATCCAGTAATCACTTAAATTTACCATCATATTTTTAAATCTATTAAAAAACTCCATTTATTTACGCCTCTGTAGCATAGTAGCTATTGCGTTGCCTTGGTACGGCAAATCAAGATTTGCGAATTGCCAAAATCTTCGATTTCGACAATAAGGCAAAGGTCGGGGGTGCAATTCCCCTCAGAGGCTTATCCCAATCAGAAAATTATTTAAGCAAAAATAACAATAAAAGAGGCACATGGCTAAGGTAGGAAAAATCATGCAGGCTGATGCGCCTGTCCTGAAAAGAAATGAGAGCGGCTTGCGTATTTTGGTTCCTGTCTTCTCCAGATGTTAAGAGATTTCACTAAACAAATCTGCCCTTATCCATACACTCTGGCCAACTTCTTTATTTTCACTCCTTTTTTTCATTTAAACACCTTTTTAGCAAATTTTATAAATAAGAAGGCAGAAAACAAGACTATGGGCCTGTAGTCTAGTGGCTATGATGTCGCCTCGACATTTAAGCTGGATTTAAGCGGAGCGGCGAAGGTCATCGGTTCGAATCCGATCAGGCCCATTTTACTTTCGAGCGAAGCGAGAAAGCCTTTGAGGGTTGATAAGGGCAGACTGCCCTTATGTGGCAATCCGATCAGGCCCATTTTAAAAAAAAGGGTGATTGTGAAAATCAGTAGAAAATCATACACTAAAATATTTTTTGGATTGATTCTGCTGCTTATAATAGTCTTATCCTCGCTTGTGATTTTGCCATTCTTGAAAGCTATTTTAGCAGGAATTGTCTTGTCTTATGTTTTTTATCCGCTGTATTCAAGAGCCAATAATAAGTTTCAGAGAAAAAATTTTTCTTCTTTGGTTGTTTCCTTGTTTGTGGTAATACTGCTGACGCTGCCATTTTATTTTGTTATAAATGCAGTTTCCAAGGAGGCTTATGCAACCTATATCATAACAAGGCAAAAAGTAACCAGCGGAAGCCTTGTTGTTGCAGAATGCGAAGTCCAAGGGCCTGTATGCAAGATTGTGAATTATTTTGAGGAGATATTCAAAGACCCCAAGGTTAGGTATTATCTTGATAATTCAATAAAGAGGGCCTCGACTTATGTTATTGACACTGTTTCAGGTTTTCTGCTTTCAGTGCCTGCCTTTTTCCTGAATTCTTTTATTGTGATATTTGTAATGTTCTTTTTCTTCAGGGACGGGCTGGTGATTGTCGGCAAGCTTGAGCGGTTATTGCCGCTGAAAAAGGCGCATCAAAAGCATGTTTTCAAGAGATTTGATGATGTGATGTTTGCCGTTATCTATGGCAATATAACCATTGCTATTATACAGGGCGCCTTGGGCGGCCTTGGATTTTTTATTTTTGGATTGTCATCCCCTATATTATGGGGCATTGTGATGATGTTTTTTTCCCTTATACCTTTGGTAGGCTCGGCAGTTATATGGCTTCCGGCTGCCATTCTGCTTATTTTTGATGGCTATATCCAGCTCAGCAATTCAATGATGCTCAGGGGATTTTTGCTCCTTTTATGGGGGATTTTTGTTGTAGGGCTCATGGATAACCTGCTAAAGCCGAAAATTATCGGCGAAAGGGCAAAAATACATCCCATCCTTGTTTTAATCGGCGTGGTTGGAGGCCTGAAGGCTTTCGGCTTCATTGGAATCATCATCGGGCCGATAATACTTGCTTTGCTGACAGCATTCATTAAAATTTACGAAGAGGAGAGGTAGCTCTAAATAAAATATTTAAAATATAATTAAAAAATAAAAGCCAAAAAATGAAATTCAAAATTAAAGACAATAAAAATCCAAGGATTTTTAAGCCTTTTATTTTAAAAATTTATAGGGAAAAATGAGACTTAAAATAAAAGACATGGACATTGCGACAGGAGGGCCTTTAGTTGCCATCCTGAACAAAAACGACGCTTTGAAATTTGACCTGCACCACATGGACAGGATAAAGATAATAAAGGGTAAAAAAGTAGAGACAGTTGCTGTTGATATAGCGGAAAGCGATAAAGCAGTCCCTCAGGGCAGCATAGGCGTTTTTGAGGAAGTCATAAATTCCTTGGGGCTAAAGAATAATGATAAAATTGCCATTAAGCTTGCAAGAAAGCCGCTTTCAATAGAATACATCAAAAAAAAGCTTGACGGATTTAGGCTGGCAAAGAAGGAGATAGACCAGATTGTGTGGGATATTGTCCATAACAAGCTGAGCGCGATAGAGCTTACTTATTTTGTTGCCGCTTCATATACTAATGTAATGAGCATTGATGAGACCATAATGCTTACAAAAGCAATGGCAAGGCACGGCAATATACTCAAGCTAAATAGGTATCCTGTCATAGACAAGCATTGCATTGGAGGCATACCCGGCAACAGAACCACAATGGTTCTGGTCCCTATAATTGCGGCAGCAGGCTTTGCCATGCCAAAAACCTCCTCAAGAAGCATTACAAGCCCCGCAGGCACAGCAGACACAATGGAAGTTTTGGCGGATGTTACCCTTTCAATGAATGAGATGAAAAAAATCGTTGAAAAGACAAACGGCTGCATTGTCTGGGGCGGCTCCCTGAATTTGGCGCCAGCAGATGACAAGATAATAAGCGTTGAGAGGCCTTTGGAAATTGATGCAGAATCCCAGCTTTTGGCTTCGATAATGGCAAAAAAGTATTCTGTTTCAAGCACGCATATACTTATTGACATACCTATAGGCAACGGCTCCAAGATAAAAAACAGGGCAGAAGCCTTTCACCTTAAGAAGCATTTTGAGGAAATAGGAAAGAGGCTCAGAAAGCACGTGAAAGTGATTATCACAGATGGCAGGCAGCCGATAGGCAACGGCATTGGCCCTGCATTGGAGGCAAGGGATGTTTTATGGCTGCTTAAAAGAGATGCAAAAAGGCCATTAGATTTAGAAAGAAAATGCCTGCTGATGGCTGCTGAGATATTTAAGATGGTTGGAATCGAAAACGGCAAAAAGAAGGCGCTGGAACTCCTGGATTCAGGGAAGGCTTACGGGAAGATGCTGGAAATAATCAAAGCCCAGCACGGCAGACTGGCTAATCCAGGCGAAATAAGGCTTGGGAAATTCACACATGACGCCAAATCTAGCAGGAGCGGGATTGTCAGGGGCATGGACAACAAGCTTATCAGCAGGATTGCAAGGGTTGCGGGCGCTCCTAACAACAAGGGCGCGGGAATTTACCTGTACAAGCATGTCGGAAATAAGGTAAAGAGAAATGAAACCCTATTCACAATTTATTCTGAAAGCAGTGAAAAGTTAAAGTACGCCAAAGAAATTTTAAGGCAGGCTGAATGCTTTAAGATAAAATAACGAAAATGAAAAAAAGAGGCCTTTTGTTTTTGCTTGTGTTTTTAATTGCTGTAAAGGTTTCTTTTTCTGAGGAAGATCTTGTATTTTCAGGGACTGTCAGCAGCAAGGAGACCAAGGAGATTGAAGGAAAGGAGTTTTACTTCATAGTGACTGAAAACCTCGCTTCGGTAAGTATTGATGTCAGCGGCATTATAATAAAAAACGGCGACTGCAAGACCAAAGATGACTTCAGAGTCTGCATTACGAACATCTCTTTTGCTTACAGGAATTCAACAACATGGGAATATATCTACAAGGCTCTGGTAAAGGTCTATCTGGTAAAATCAGAGCTTGAGGTCACAAAAAGCGCGGCAAAAACAGAGATTCTTGTCGGTGAAGAAACAGACGCCGAGCTGAAAATTGAAAACTCAGGAGAGGCTTTTGCCGAAAACGTTGTTTTGAATGAGGAATATCCTGTAGAATTTCTGGTTTCAAATGCAGAGGGATGCTTTGCAGTGTTCAATAAAATCACCTTCAAGGGGCAAGTTGCTCCCAAGCAGACAAGGATATGCAAGTATAAGCTAAAGGGCCTCAGCCCGGTAATATATGATTCAAAGGCGGAAGGAAGCTATTTTAACGGCGTAGAAACAAAGAATCTGACAGCAGCCAAAACAATAACTGTGTCAAATTACTCTTTAAAAGCCAGTATGATAATGGACAAAAAAAACATAACTATCGGCCAGGATTCAAATTTCTTATTAACCTTGGAAAATATAGACAAAAACAATGATTTGAAAATGACATCTTTGGTATTGACTGTGCCAAACAGGTTTTCAATTAAAAAAAAGCCCAGGGAAATGCAGGAAAACAACAACATGCTTATCTGGAACGGGGCAATAGGGAAAAAAAGCATGCTGAATTTTACCGGAGTTCTTTCAGCAGTGAAATCAGGCAGGCAGGATTTCAAAATCGGCGCTGCCTACAGGATTGGGGAATTTTTGAGGGATTTCAACGAATCATACGCTTTTGATGTAAACTGCGATTGCCCTTACGTTGATTACGAGGTTGGAAGCCTGGTTCCAGGCCTGAAAACAGACTTCATTGTTTCGCTGAAAAATCCAGGCAAGCTTGATTTCAAAAATTTAAAAATTAATTATCTGACAAACATACCTGAAGTGGACAATTTTTCCAGCGCTTTCGGGGCAATAGTGAAAGAATCGTCAATAGATCTTGTCAGGGAGAGGATAATCAGCCCGGCGGAAAATGATGCTTATTATTTCAACATAAGCGTTGTTTACGAGTCACAATTCAATGAATTTTTTGTTCAAAAGGAGGCAATAAGCATATCGCTGGAAAAAATAGAGAAAAAGAAGGTAGCTGACGAAATTATAAAGGAAATTGCTGCTGAAGAGAAAATAAGCGGAGCCCAGGAGCCTGAAAAGAACATCACGCAGCCTGAAGAAATTAAAGGTAAGGCAAATGAAACGGAAAAAGAGCCAATAATTTTATCCCAGAAAGATGGCAAACTCCCCTGGCAGGCAATATCAGTTATAGCAGTCATTGCAGTTTTCATTCTTGCCTTTGTTTTGGCCAGGTTTCTGAAGGGCAAAAAGGAAGAGGATGCAGAAGTGCCGCCTGAAGCAAAATAAACGCCGACGCCCGGATTTGAATTTCCCAGCTTTGCATTCTCTACAATTAAAGGGGCTTGAGCGAAGCGAAACCCCTGAATTTTTCCAAGGTTTTTGCGAACGCAAAAAGCTTCCGGGATACCCTTGCGGGAAGTAGGTGCCTAGATGCCATAATTTTTCTTGCGAAAATTTAACATCTCAAGCCTACCGCAATGCCGGGTTATGCGACGTCGGCATAAAAGAGAAAAAGAATTTTATTTGTTTATAAAACATTTGGTTTTTATTCAGCATAGTTAGTATTAAATTAAAAAATAAATTTATAGATAAACCTTAATTGCCTTTTGGAGGCAGAAGAATAGGTATTTTATCCTTAATTGGGTATTTTGCGCTGCATTTAGCGCAAATCAAGCCTGTTTTGCCTTTATTGTACCTTAAATCGCTTTTGCATATAGGGCATGCCAGGATGCCGAATAAGTCCTTTGGAATCGGGTCTCTGGCCATTTTCGAGTTAAAACCTGTTAAAAATCGAATAAATTTGCACATAAAAAACCGAAAGGTTTATATATTAAATGTGCTTCCTCTTTATAAATTTTATTGTGATTTTATAGATATTTTGTCTTTGTTCAAAGGGGTGGGGCAACAGACATTAACGTTAAACGTAATTATGCAGGTGAACAAAATGCCAGAGCTAGTTAAAAAATGCCCGGAATGCGGCGGTATAAACTTGAATTGGAACAAGGAAAGAGGGGAAATAATCTGCAAGGATTGCGGCCTTGTTATTGAGGAAAAAATGGTTGATTTCACGCAGGAATGGCGTGAATTTGACAGCGAAGAAGGCGAAAGAAGAAGAAGGTCAGGAGCGCCAATGACCTACACCCAGTATGACCAGGGCCTTGGAACTGAGGTAGGCCAGAAAGCTGATTTGTTAAGGCTGCAGGGAAGGGAAAGGGACAAGTTTTTCAGGCTAAGAAAATGGCAATACAGAATTTCAACAGCCATTGAAAGGAACTTGAAGCTTGCTTTGGCTGAATTGAAAAGGGTTTCTTCTTATTTAAAGCTGCCAAAATCCGTTGAGGAAGAAAGCGCAAGAATATACACTTTAGCAGTCCAGAGAGGCCTTGTCAGGGGAAGAAGCATGGAAAGCGTTGTAGCAGGCGCCTTATATGCAGCTTGCAGGCGCCATGATGTGCCAAGGACTTTGGATGAGTTAAGCGAAGCATCGGGAATAGAGAAAAAGGAAATTGGCAGGACTTACAGGTTTGTAACAAGAGAGCTTGGAATAACAATACTTCCTTCAAATCCCGCTGATTACATCGCAAGGTTTGCCTCGGCATTAAAGTTAAGCGCAGAAACGCAGAGCAAGAGCATTGAAATCCTTGAAAGAGCGCAAAAGGCTGAATTGACATCAGGAAGAGGCCCAACAGGGATAGCTGCAGCTGCTTTGTATGTCGCAGCCTTACTGCACGGGGAAAAAAGAACCCAGAGGGAAGTTGCGGATGTTGCTGGCGTTACAGAAGTCACTATAAGGAACAGGTACAAGGAATTGCTTGATGAATTGAAGCTTGACAAGGAAATCAAGAAGAAAAAGAAGAAAGGCAAGGGCAGAAGGTAGTTTTAATATTTTTATTTTCATTCATTTCTAAAAAAGGGGTTGTACGCATTTTAACATATAGGGGGATAAAAAATGGAACAGCCTATGAAATTTTTTAACATTGTTGGGCCTGAGAAAGACCCGGAAACTGGTGCAACTTATACTGCTACTTATAGATATTCTATTCATTATGGGGGCCAGCATAGAAAGGGAGATCTGGTTTTTTACTGCAAAGATAGACATGCAGCTTTAGTCATGCTGGGTTTTTTAAAAGTTAAGTCTAGAAATGAAGGAAGCGGACTGATTCCTAGCTCAATTGACTCAATTGATGGTGTATTTGAGCGTCGTCTTGAGGAATTAGGCGTAGCTTCTGCCGCTGGACATGAAAGGGCTTATGATGTCTATGCAACTCAAGCAGAGGGGCAAAGAACAGCTTTGTCAGTTGTTCCTAAAACCGAAGAAGCATTTGAAGAACTCAGGAAAATAGCAAAAATTTTTGAAATGGCACTTCCAATCAGAGATTAGGGTGATGAATTATGGATAATGTTATTACTGTAAATGACCCAAGAACCGGAGAATTTTTGGGTGTAAAAGTGCCTTTTAAGCAATTAGAGCAATTAGCTGTAGAACTGTCAGGCCAAGTTAATTTACATCCCCCTAATAAAGAGTTAATGGGAATTTATATAGAGGCAAAAGGGGCAACAATATGGGCACGGGGAAGATTTGGTTCTGCTTTTGAAGTAAAATATAAAGGAGAAAGAGGGGGAGATGTTACATTAACTCTTGATCCAAAAAATGGATCTGCGCATTATGTCGTTTCTAGAATAGCAGAAAAATTTGGAGGAAGTGTTAAGCCATTGTGGCCTGATTATTTATATGGGGGATTGGATGGGGCAATAAATTTCCTTTTAGCATTTTACCAAAATGAATATGAACATATTCCTGGATAAATTAATTTTTCCATTTCTTACCCCAACCCCTTCTTTCCTTAAAATCTCAATCTTCCCTTTTTTTCCATCTTTCCCTGAATAATTCCCAACGCTGCCGTCTGAATTGACAACGCGATGACAGGGCACTTTGGGCGCGTATGGGTTTTTTGCCAATGCAGTTCCAACAGCGCGATAGGCTTTTGAGTTAAGTGCATGCGCAATGTCACGGTATGTTGACACACGACCTTCAGGTATTTTCCTAGTTAAATTATACACTCTCTCAAAAAAACTATTTTTGTTAACTTTGTATAATTTTAGTTTTTTTAAAATAGATTTATTCACTTTTCTTTTAATTGTTATACCTTCAATAAGTTTTACAAATCTAACAATATCATATTCGTGTAATATATCTACATTAAAACCATTATTAACTTTATGTTTGGAGTAAATAAACTTGAAGTTCTCAAGTAAATTCACATACAATTTTAATATGTCTTTGTTTGTATTACTAAAGTGTATCCTTAAGTTTTTTCTTGATACCCTTATACACCCTTCCGCATCCCAAAGTCCCTTTAAAATCCAATTTTGATATTTTTTTGGGAAGAATTTCAAACATAATCGTGGTTTATCTTTAAATTGTTTGAGAAACACCCAGGCTTCTTTATAGCCTATTTGGGTAACATAAGCTTTTCTAAAGTAGGAATAGTTTCCTCTAGGAAATTTTTTGTAGCCACCTTTCACTATAGAAATTTCGGGTCTATAGCTCGTCCATGCTTGAAAATTGTTAAGGAAAAAGTCCATTAATTCTTTATCTTTAGTAGCATAAACAATAACATAAGAAGTTCTATGTTTGGATTTTTGGTATCTAAAACTCCCGTCACCTAAAATTAAACCTACTATATAAGCCAAGTGTTTTGATGGTTTTAAGGCTGTTTTAGGGAGGCGCCTTATTGATTTTTTTATTTCCAAATTGGCAGCTTTTTTAGCCTTATTAAAATTTCCGAAATGTCTTTGACATGCAGATCTTAATGCAATTGGTATTTCTCTTGCAGAAGGAGATTTTCCCATAATATCAGATTGTTCTATCAACATTTTTACTATTTTATTTTTATTTAATCGGTTGATATTATTCCATCTACCTTTTTTTAAATTCATGTCAAAGGATTTCCAGTAAATACTTTCTATAGAACGATTCAGTTTATTACTGATATCTTTATAGCTTAAGAATTTATAATTATTCTTTAAAAATTTTATATCCTTTTTTGACCATTTTTTCATAGAATAAACAGAAAAAATGTCAAATATATAAAATTTACTAATAAATATAGGTTATAACTTTACCTTTTGGGATTTTTTTGCATAATTTATAGACCTTTTCTTGGAATTCAGTCAGCATTTTATAACTTTGAACCATCTTGTTTAATTATATATTTAAATAAAAAGAAAAATACTCCACTAATTAATTTGTAACTGTCGGAAACATCTGTTTCTTCTTTTTCCAATATCCAGTCATCTTCTGAAGGAGAGCCGGAACGTACCTGTATGGCACTGGCTGTTGCAACTTTGAATGACGGCATGGAAATATTGGTTATTAAGTTTTTATTTGGGTCATATATCATCACTGATTCCCTTCTTGCTCCCTTTTTGATATAATAAAAGCACTTGTCTCCTATTTGCATTCTAGCCACAGTGCCATCATATCGATAATATTGGCAGAATTTTGGATTTTCCTTCTCGTATTTCGCTGATTGAGAGGATGTAACAGCCTCTAATGAAAAATTTGATGTACCTAAAGTCATTAATAATGTTGCTGATGCAGCGAGTATTTTTCTTCCTATGTCCATTATCACTCCAGAGAATAGCCAATATTATTTAAATCTTTTATATTTAAGTTATTTTTATTAATGTTATTTTTGTAGATTTTTGCCAATTCAATAATTTTATCTTTTCTAATCTCTATGTTTTTATTTTTAAATAATTTTAGAATATTGCCACTTACAAGAAAATCGCAGAACTGTGTGACATTTGAGGGTTTTAGAGTGTAATGCGACCTTTCAAAATCTATCAAAACCGGCTTTTTATTTTTTTTACTGATAATTATATGCTTTGGCGGGTGCGACATTTCCTCTTTATTTATTCCCAATCCATCCATAACAAATAATTGACTGAAAACATTTTTTATTATTTTTTTTATTATTTTTTTATTTATTGATTCTTTTTTAATAAAATTCAATATAAAATCTCCCTCAACAAAATCATAAATAAGAAAATCTTTATCGAAAAATAACAACTTTGGTCCGATATTGTTTTTATTTAATAATTTCAAATATTTAGCTTCATTTTCAATTCTTCCAACAGCATTGCTTTTCGGGTTTTTTATTTTTATCGCAACTTTTTTGGTATCGCAAACTCCGGTAAAAAGCAAGCCTCTTTTTCCTTTGGAAAAATATTTTACATTTTTTATGTTGTACCTTTCCAATTTTTTTAATATTGCACTTTTTTTAACCAGATAAACATACAAATCCTCAAAAAAATAATGCTGCTTCTCCAGAAATTCAAATTCAAGCAGATTATTTGCAATAAATCCAACTACCTTTTCCTTTTTCGTCAAAGAGGAAAAAACCATCAGGATTATGCCGTCAGCCTTTAAAAAATTATTCACTTCATTCAAAAACCTTTCAATAATCTCGTAGCCTTTTTTGCCGCCTTCTATTGTAAGGTCCTTTAGCTTTAACTCCTGCGGAAGGTAAGGGGGATTGAATATAATGGTATCAAATCTCCCTCTTACGTTTTGGAACAGGTCAGACTGCAGGAATTTTATTTTTTTGTTTTGAATGCATTTTTCGCAGTAATCAACAACGCCTTTCTGGACATCTGTTGCAACAACATTTTTCACATTTCTGCCCTGCGCGGCTGCAATTGCCAGTATTCCAGAGCCTGTGCCAATGTCAAGGACAGCCCCGAAAGCGTGTTTTCTTGCCCAAGTTTCAAGCATAGTGCTGTCTTCCCTTGGCTCATATACTGATTTGCAGTTTACCATAATGGACTCGGCGGGATTTGAACCCGCAGCCTTTGCCCTGCGAAGGCAACGTCATAGCCGTTAGACCACGAGCCCTTGAGAAAAAGGTTATTCTCTTGCTTTTTTAATATTTTTATTTTAATTTATTTAAAACCAATGAAACCAGCTCTTTAGGCTCTGAGGCATAAACAACCTTTTCTTTTTCACCTTTTTTGTTGCATATTTCTGCAATTTTCTCAATAATGCCGGTTATTCCTCCAGAATCTTTTAAAATCCCGATTACTTTGCTGCCGTAAAAAGCGATTGTAAACTCGTTCAGGCTGCCAATCTGCCCTGAAACAATTATTATTGCATCAGCTTCCTTAACTAAAGGCAGATTCCTTCCTGGAATGCCCAAGCCAGTGTATTCTATTTCGGTAAAATTCTCTGTGGGGAAATTATAGGCTGTTTTATGCTCTTTTTCATCTTTTGCAGGGCTCACCCCAAAAACTTTTCCATTAGCAGAAAAAGCTCCTTTTGCAGCTTCGTAAGGATACCCATTTCCGGCGCCTGTCAAAAGCAGAATATTGTTTTTGGCAATTTCCCTGCCGATTTCAAATGCCTTTTTTGCAATTTCAGCATTAATTGCAGAATTTGAGCCGCAGACTGCTATTTTCATGATTTATTTAGAAAATCCATGCTTATTTAAATATTATTGATTATAAAACTTAGATTATCAGCACTTCGCAACTGCAGAGCTTCTTGAACCTTGCTGCATCGTCTTTTGTTCCTATAATGTCTCCATAATGGTACGGGATCGCCTGTTTTGGCCTGAATTTTTTTACTGCCTCAGCAGCCTCCTCAGCTGTCATGACATAAGTGCCGCTTACAGGCATTAATGCTATGTCAATGTTTTTTAAATCTGCCATTTCCGGGATGTTGTCAGTATCGCCGGCATAATAAATCCTTTTTCCATCAATTTCAATAACAAAGCCAAGCCATTTATTCTCCTTTAAATGGAACTTTTTGTTTATGTTATATGCGGGAACACCCTCAATTTTGACGCCATTGGCTTCAATCTTCTGGCCCGGCGCAATCCCTCTTGCATTAACATCATCGGCAATGTCCTTTGCGGCTATAACCCAAGTTTTTTCATGCCTTATTTTCGCAATGTCATCTTTGCTTAAGTGGTCGTAATGCCCGTGGGAAATAAGAATAATATCCGCCTTGTCATTCTGGCTCAATTTCCAGGGGTCAATATAAATTATTTTGCTGCCGTGGATTTTGAATGTGGCATGCCCAAGCCTCTTTATCTCAACCATTTCCCACCCCCATAGTGAGCTATTTTCTGCCTTTTCTGCTTAAATTGGCATTAAGCAGCTTTACTTCTTCCCTTAAAAGCTTTGTCTCATCAATATGCTCCTTTATTATGATGCTTAATTCCTCCTTAATGCTCTCATTGCTGTCGGTCAGGATAACGACAAAAATCAGCAGCAGCCATAGAAAGATAGACATTATAAACTGCCATGAAAGCGTAGGCTCTTTATAATAGGCCGTATTTATAAGCCAGAACCCTAAAATGCCAATTGAAATGCCGACAACAAGAAGGAGTTTTTCAAAAAAAGTCGCTCTCTGGAACCTTTGATAAACATACGTGAACATATAATCACCTTTTTTGCTTATTATTTGAAGTTGGTATTTAAATATTTTTTTATTTGCATAAACTCTTACAAAGCTCCTTCGCAGTTTTGTTTATGTTTTTTGCATTGTACAAAGCCCTTCCGATGATTGCATGCCACCTTTCTCCGGCAGCTTTTGCGCTTTCGGTTATATCGCCGCCCTGCGCAATTAATCCTGGGGAATAAAAAACTGGCTTAATTCCGCGAGCCTCTAAAAATGCCTTATACCATCTTATCTTTTCAGGCTTATTGCCTGGAACAACATAATCTTTAATCCCTAAATTTGCGGCAATTTCATAAATTTTCAGCGGCGCATTTTCCTTGATGAAGCCATTTTCATTTTCCAGAAAGCCCTTATGCGTCATTTCGCCGCCAACAATAACGCCAAGCTTTGCCTTTTTGCATGCATTAATCCATTCCTTTTCAGTTTCAGGGCCTGTTAACGGGAATAAAATAACTGCATCAGCACCTTTAACTGCTTTGGCAAATTTTTCGCCAAGCTCTGGAATGTCAGTTGCAGCCTTTTGGTGGTCATAGACAATTGGCAGATTGGTATGTTTTTTAATTGCATCAGCAACAGCAGGAATTCCGAATTTAAGGCAAAGCTCCAAGCCGATTTTATAGGCCCCAATTCCTTCGACAGAGCAGGTTTCCTTCACAAGATTTTTCAGCTTTTTTAAATCAGGAACATCACAGCTCGGTATTACGCTTTTATCAATTTTTATTATCCGTTTCATTTTTATTTAATTTTTATTATTTTCTTTTTTATTGATTTTTTATTATTGAATCTCGTTATATTTTAAATTTTTATTATTATGTTTTTTTATTGTTACTAAAGCCGATTTTCTATTTTTCCCAGTTTTCCGAATCTTTGCTCCATCTTAAGGCCCTCTCTTTGTCATCTTTTCTTATATAGCCTGATTTTGAGGCGACATCAACCAAAGCCCTGAAATTTGACAATGCATGCAGTTTGCATTTCTCATTTTCAAATAAATTTTTTGATTTTTTCATTTCATAGGTGAAAATTGCCAGGCAGTCGGTAACAATGCAGTTTGCGCTTCTCACGGCATTGACAGCCGCTATCGAGCTTGAGCCGGTGCTTATCAAATCCTCTATAACAAGCACTTTTTTCCCTTTTTCCAGTTTGCCCTCAATCAAATTTTCCTTTCCATGCTCTTTGGCTTCTTTCCTCACGTAAATCATCGGCTTTTTCAGCCTTTGGGCGATAAATGCGGCCCATGGAATGCCGGCTGTCGCGGTTCCAGCTATAATATTAAATTTTAGTTTTTTGTTTTTTATGAGTTTAATGAAGAAATTAGTAATAATGCTTCTTTCCTTAGGATAGGACATCAATATCCTGTTGTCGCAGTAAACAGGGCTTAAAATTCCGGATGCAAATTTGTAGGGCTTTTTCGGGCTTAATGTCACGGCATTTGCCTTCAGCAGAATTTCAGCGACCTTCTCCTCAAACATTATAGCTTACCTCCCTGGCCCTTATATTATGCGCTTTTCCATGCTCAAAAACAGCATTGCCGTTTACAATTGAGGCTATGGGCCATCCTTTCAGCCTCCAGCCGTCAAAAGGGCTCCACCTGCATTTTGTCATTAACCTGTCGTTTTCAACCTCTTTTTCAAGCTCCATGTCAATTATCGCCAGATCAGCGTCAAATCCTTCCTTAATAAATCCTTTGTTTTTTATTTTAAATATCCTTGCAGGATTCTCGCAGCAAAGCCCGACAAGTTTTTTTAATGTCAGTTTTTTATCGTTTATTGCATTTAGCAGTAATGGGAGCATTGTCTCCAGTCCCGGGACTCCGTAAGGGTAATTTATCTCCATTTTCTCCTCTTTCAGATGAGGCGCATGGTCAGTTGCAATCGTGTCTATTTTATTATTGTAAATGCCTTCCCATAATGCCTCTTTGTCCTTTTTTGTCTTTAAGTGCGGCTTCATTTCAGCAAAAGCGCCCATTTCATTCAAGGCTTCTGCAGTCAAAAACAAGTGATGCGGCGTTGTTTCAACATAAACATTTTTGATCTTGCTTTTCCTTGCGTAATGCAATTCCTCTTTGGAGCTTATATGGCAAATGTAAATGCCATTTTTAGCCTCTTTAATCAGGTTTATGGCATTCAAAACATTCTCATTTTCTGCATGGACACTTGCAATTTTAGCGCTTGAAAAAATTCTTTTTAAAACATCAAAATCGTCAATTTTCAAGTCGCCTGTTGTATAATCCATATAGATTTTTACAGAAGCGATGTTTTTTGCATTTTTTATTTCCTGAATATTGTTTATTGTCGAGCCGAAATGGAAGCCGTAATTCACAATGCTTTTTTTCGCCAGCTTTCTTTTCTCCTCCAGCGCTTGCACTGTTACTGTAGGTGGCAGATTATTTGGCATGTCAAGAAATGTTGTAACGCCGCCTGCGGCAGCAGCCATGCTTCCGGTAAAAAAATCCTCTTTGTGCGTCATCCCAGGCTCCCGCATGTGCACATGGCAGTCAATCAGCCCGGGCAGAACAATCTTGCCTTTTGCATTAATCACTTTATCTGCTTTTAAATCCAGGCTTGTTATTTTTCTTATTTTTTCATTTTCGATGAAAATATTCTTCTTTACAAGAATTCCATTCTGGTACACTTTTCCGTTTTTAATTAGGAGTGACATATCTATTCAGGCTCCATAGATCTTGCTTTTTCTATATACTCACCATAAAAAATCAATTTTTCCATAGATTTCTTTACAAATGCAGCCTGATCCTCCGGGCTTAGTATCTTAAATTCCTCATTTCCATCAAAAGGCCTATGCTCAAAGAGCCTTAATAAACATTGAGAGAGACCGTCGCTAAACACAAGAACATCTCCCTGATCTGCTTTGCTGTTGCTATTCACATCAATGTATTCTACATAAAAAGCTTCTATCCTGCCCTGCGGATACGACATTTCCCTGGTAGAATACACTGCCATCCTGTTTTTGCCGTACCCAATCCAAAAATAATGATCATCAGTCTGGCGGAATTCTCCACCAGTAATATGGCTGATTGCCTGCACTATCCTATCCTCCAAGGCACTTTCTTTCTTTGCATCATAAGCAATGAGCCCTGAATGAAGAAGAGGCGGAGCGGCAAATGAAGGATTTAAGGTCGAAGCTACTGCTAATGCTATTGCACCGAGCTTTAACATAATTTTCATTTGATTCAACTTCTCCACTTATGGTATTCC
>JAGVXV010000023.1 GCA_018303625.1 Candidatus Woesearchaeota archaeon | reverse complement strand
CCTATAACCCCGTACTGCGGGAAAGCTGCCTGTACCCTCTTGACGCTTGCTTTCTTCAGATCAGTTTTATTCGCAACTATCAAAACAGGAATGTTTCTTGCCTGCAGATTCCCGATTATTGTTATATTAACCTGGCTTAATGGGTCTTTTGTTCCATCCAAGACAATTATTACCGTGTCCATCTCATCAAGCCATTTGATCGAGTCTATAACCCCTTTTGTCGCCTCTTTTGCCCTTTCCTTTGCCTCCTTCTCCTTCAAGCCGGCTTTTATGAATTCCTCATAATCAATTTTTGTGGCAATGCCGGGGGTGTCAACAAGATTGAAGGAAAGCTCCTTTCCGTCTTTGCTTTTTATGTTTATCTGCTCCTTGATCTGGATTTCCCTTGTTTCATGCGCCACATTGGAGACTGTGCCCATATCTTCACCCAGCCAGTCCTGGCAGATCCTGTTGGCTAAGGTGGTTTTGCCCCCGTTCGGAGGGCCGTATAGGCCAAGCTTTATGTGCTTCTTTTTGTTGAATAAAGTCCTTAGAACTTTGTTTATGAATCTCTTCACCAAATCAATCATTTACACACCTTTTTTTATTTTAATTTGGCCCCCAAAAAGAAACTTTTATATAAATAATTATTAATGTTTTTGATTATGGATGAGCTGGTAAGGAAAGATGCAATTTCTGTCTTAAGTGAAGTCATAGGAATTTTAAAGGTGAAGGAAGAAAAAGACGCTGCAGAGATAAGGGAGTTAAGCAACCATACAATACACAATGCATCTGTTTTTCAGGATGAGGCTTCTGTTTCAATCGCAATCCTGATTTATTCCCTGTCAAAGATAATCGAGAGGATGGAGTGGGAGCTGGACTACAAGCCAATACTTTCCCTGCTCGAAAATGCTAAAGAGCTGCTGGAAAACAATAAGTTTGATGATTACAATAAATCAATTAAAAAGCTATTCGCTTTGATCTCAAATATAGACTCAAAACTAAAATTGTATATTGAAGAAGTCATAAACCAGGCCCAGATAAAAAAAGGCGGGAAGCTTTACGAGCACGGAATCTCAGTTGCAAGGGCCGCCGAGGTTTTGGGCATTTCCCAATGGGAACTGATGGGCTATATAGGAAAAACAAAGCTTACTGAAGATATCCAGGATATTGTGGACTTGAGAAGCAGGCTTAAATTTGCCAGGGGTTTGTTTGAATGAGAAGCATAGTTTTTGACGCAGGGCCTATAATAAGCCTCACCACAAACAACCTTTTATGGCTTCTGGAGCCTTTAAAGGAGAAATACAAAGGGCATTTTCACATAACAGAGGATGTTAAAAAGGCCTCTGCAGACAAAGAAATTCAAGTTCGAGGCTCTGCAGGTTCTGCATTGCATAAACAACGGGATTCTGGAGGTTGTCGGCACTGGAGAAATTGCCGAAAAAACCAATAAATTGCTTGAATTGGCAAACAACGTTTTCAATGCCTTTGGCCATAACATGCAGATAGTGCACCAGGCTGAAATATCAACCATTGCCTCTTCGCTTTTTTTTCAGGGGGATGCAGTTGTCATTGACGAAAGAACCACAAGGGTTTTGGTTGAGAATCCCAAAAGGCTCCTGAACATTTTAAGGCACACTTTGCATACAACTGTCAAGGTGAGCCAGGGCAACCTGAAAGATTTTTCCAAACTGACAAAAGGCGTAAGGATGATAAGGTCTGCTGAGTTGGTTACAATAGCTTATGAGTCTGGCTTACTTGACAAATATCTTGCGGAAATCCAGGATGCGAAAAAAACCCTGCTGGAAAGCGTTCTCTGGGGAGTTAAATTGAATGGATGCGCTATAAGCAAGAAGGAAATAGAGCAATTGGTCAGGATGGAAGTTAAATAAATTTTATAGAAAATTTCTTTTGAAATTTTTAATACGCCTTCGGCAAATTTTTGGCTCGCCGCATTGCTCGCAGTATAATTCTATTCTTGCAATTTATTCCTTATTGTTAACGGGTGGGTGGAGGGCATTACTCTTGAAAGAAAGTGCATTCTGATTGTACTCTCCCTTATTTTTAATAAAAAGCCGTTTATGCGCTTATTGATTTACATTACAAAAACCTTTATAAAATAATATAGTATTCTTTGCTCTGGTGCAGTAAAATCACAAAGGGCCAGGTTATTTCGGGAGAGTTCGGGAAAATTCTTGTGAGGCAGAAATCCACGGAAAAAGTAGAGCTTGGCGAACTGCTTATAGCAGACACAAATGGCGCAAAAATACTGATGCAGGTTTTTGACTTAATCTATGGGAGCCAGGTTTCGCAGCAGAACCTTGAATTGATTTCAGGATTCAGCCTGGAGGACAATAAAAATTTTGACTTTATGGACCCTAAGATGAGGAATTACATGCTTGCAAGGCTGAAAAGCCTGGCTACAATAAGGGACAATAATGCCTATGTAAGCAAGCAGATGCCTGAATTTTTTTCTGAAGTGAGGGAAATCAGAAAAGAGGATTTGAATTTCCTGGCAAAGCCCAAAAATCCGCTGTTTATCGGCAATTTAAGGTCCGGAAGCAAGATCCTGGAAGTGCCGATTTACCTGCAGGGAGACAAGGTTTTAAGCCACCATATACTTATAGCGGGAACAACAGGCAGGGGAAAAAGCGTTTTAGTCTCAAACATATTATGGAGCGCTGTTGATGAGGATTATTGCGGCATTCTGGTTCTGGATCCTCATGACGAATACTACGGAAGGAATAAATTCGGGCTGAAAGACCATCCAAAAAATGACAAGGTAGTTTATTACACTCCCGGCAAAGCGCCTGCAGGGGCGAGGACATTAAAGATTAACCTGGAATTGATAAAGCCCCAGCACTTTGACGGAGTTGTTGATTTCTCCGATGCCCAAAGGCAGGCATTAAACTTATACTACAAATATTTCGGAAAGACGTGGATTGAGGCAATAATCCTGGAGAAAAAGCCTGAAGGCATTGTTTTCAGGGATGATACCCTGGCTGTTGTCAAGAGGAGATTATTATACCTGCTGGATTTGGAATTTACAAGCAGCCAGTTGTTTTGCAGGGGAATTTTTGACTTAAAGGCAGGAGAAAGCGCTATAGCAGACATTTGCAGGGAATTGGAGAACGGGAATATTGTTATAATTGACACATCAAATTTTTCCGGGGCTGTAGAAATTTTAATTGGCAGCTTAATCACGACAGAGATTTTCAATAAATACAGATATTATAAAATGAATGGTATTTTGGATCAAAAGCCTGTTATCTCCATTATTCTTGAAGAGGCGCCAAGGGTTTTGGGAAAAGAAGTTCTGGAGAAAGGCTCCAATATTTTTTCAACTATTGCAAGAGAGGGAAGGAAATTCAAAATCGGAATTGCAGCCATAACCCAGCTTCCTTCCCTGATTCCAAGGGAAATTCTTGCGAATATGAACACAAAAATAATTTTGGGCATAGAAATGAAGCCTGAAAGGCAGGCAATAATTGAATCTGCTTCCCAAGATTTGAGCGATGACGACAGGACAATAGCTTCTCTTGACATAGGAGAGGCTTTAGTCTCTTCAAATTTTGCCAAGTTTGCATTGCCCGTTAGCATCCCTTTTTTTGAAGAGTTTGCGAAGAAAGATTTGAATTTAGATAAAGAAAATAATGTTAAAAAAGAGTTTGGCGGTGTTAAATTACTTTAAAATGGTTGATATTGGGATTAGATTAGGGCAGCATTTCACGAGGAATTTAGTCGGAGCTGCAAATGAATTAAGGGAAGATGAAAAAATTTTGTCTTTGATGCATGAAAAGCTTCAAAAAGAAATAGAAGCTATATATTTGAGAGCACAAAGCCGGCCTCCTTTAGTTCAGATAGTTTCTGATTTGCAAATGTTTGTTAAAGAATTAGCTGAATTTGGCAATGCATTGTTAAATGTCAGGATAAAGAGGGATATACAAGAATTAGTAATAAAAATTAACAACTTTATAAGCGAGTATCCTAGAATTTATAAAGAATTGTACGGGAAAACTGATACAATACTCCTAGGTTTTATGACAAGCATGATAAAATACCTAAAGGAAACTTTGTTTAAGGATTTTGATAAGGAAATGGTAGAACTAGAGAGAATAAGAAGAAAACTTGTCAAAGTTGTTTATTAATGATTTTAAAAATGAAATTCGCCCATATGGCTGACTGCCACATCGGAAGCTGGAGAGACCCAAAGCTGAAAGACATAAGCACAGAGGCTTTTATAAAGGCTGTTGACAAGTGCATTCTGGAAAAAGTGGAATTTATTCTTATAGCTGGAGATTTATTCAACACATCTTTACCGAGGCTTGACAATTTAAAAACAGTTGTCACCCAATTCAGAATCTTAAAAAATAAAAATATTCCAGTTTATATTGTCCCAGGCAGCCATGACTACAGCCCATCAGGAAAAACAATGCTTGATGTTCTGGAAGAAGCAGGGCTTTTTGTCAATGTAGTTAAAGGCGAAGTGATTGAAAATAAATTAAAGCTGAATTTTACTGTTGATGAAAAAACAGGCGCAAAAATAACAGGGCTTTTGGGAAAAAGGGGCTCTTTGGAAAAAAGCTATTACGAAAGCCTGCATACAGAGAATCTGGAAAATGAAGATGGCTATAAAATATTTATTTTTCATTCAGGAATTGATGAATTGAAGCCAAAGGAGATGGAAAATATCATTTCACAACCGCTTTCTTTGCTGCCAAAAAACTTTGACTATTATGCTGGAGGCCATATGCATATTGTCAAAGATGCAAAAATCAATGGCTATGGCATAATTGCTTATCCCGGGCCTTTGTTCCCGAACAGCTTTTCCGAGCTGGAAAAGCTTGAGAGAGGCGGCTTTTACATTGTGGAAGATAATAAGCTAAGATGGGAGCCGATACAGATGTACAATACCCATAAAATAATCATTGATTGCAGCCATAAGGCGCCGGAGCATGTTGAGCAGGAAATAAATGAGCAAATAAAAGGCAGGGAGTTTTTTAATACAATTGTCCTTATAAGGCTTTTCGGCTCCCTGGCTTCAGGAAAGCCCACAGACATTAACTTCAAGGATATTTTTGAAAGGCTGTATGCGAAAGCAGCTCATTTTGTCATGAAAAACACCAATGCCCTGACTACAAAAGAGTTTGAGGAAATAAAGATTGACATTAAATCAGTCGAGGATGCTGAGGATAAGCTGATAAAGGAGCATTTGGGGCAGATAAAGGTTAAAGGCTTGAATGCTGAAAAAGAAGCTGAAATCACAAAAGAATTGATGAGGGTTTTAAGCGAGGAAAAGGCAGAAGGAATGACAAAGCCGGATTATGAGAAAAAAATAAGGGATGAAGCAAAAAGGGTTTTGGAATTGGAGTTGTAAAAATGGTAGAAAATACAGGACTTTCCGATTGGGAATACGAAAGTAGAGAAAACATGATTAAAGCAAGAATAGCTGAAACTCTAATTGAAGAATTATTTTTATCTATGAAATATTCGGTGTTTAGGTATGGCATGGAAAACACAGTGCCGGGAGTAATGGATTTGTTAAAAGGCGTAAGAAGTGATGTTGCAAATAATATAAGAAGAATGCCTGATTTTGTAGTCCAAAAAGAAAAAGAAGTTTATTTCATAGAAGTTAAATTTAGAGCCAATGAACAATTTAGATATAAAGATCTACCAAGAGATTACCCTTATAGAAACGCATTCATCGTAATTGTTTCAAAGAAACATATTAAATGCATAACTGTTCAAGAATTAGAAGAAGGGAAAGAGATATCTCCAACCTCAAAAAATTATCTCGGAAACAGAAAAGAATTCGAACTTGATAAACAAACAATAATAGATTTTTGTGATTTTGCTGTAAAATTCTTTAAAGATGCGTAATCTTTATCTAATCAACCTTAAAATAATCTCATTAACCTCTCTAGGAGTCGCTTTTCCCCTTGTCTTTTGCATGACTTTTCCAACAATGAAGTTAAGCGCTTTTTTCTCTCCTTTCTTGTAATCCTTAACTGCCTGCGGGTTTTCCTTTATCGCCTCGATGCAGTATTTTTCAATTTCTTTTGTGTCGGAAACTGCCTCCAATTTTTCTTTTTTTACAAATTCTTTTACATCAAAAGGCTTCTCTATTAATTTTTCAAGTATCTTTGATGCGACATTGTCGGTAATTTTTTTATTTTCAACCAGCCTTAATAAATCAATTAAATGGCTTTCGTCAATTTCAAGCTGGTGCAGCTCTTTCTTGTTATAATTAAGAACTCTCACTAATTCCCTCCTGAGCCATTTTGCAGCTAAAGCGGCATCAATTTCTTCTGCGACCTTTTCAAATAAATCCGCCAGTAATTTTTCCTGGGCTAAAACAATTGCATCTTCTTTGCTTATTTTATGCTTTTCAGTGAATTTTTTTACCTTGTCCTGCGCCAATTCAGGCATCTCTTTTTTTGTTTTTTCAATCATTGCTTTTGTTATCTCTGTTGCAACCAAATCAGTGTCTATGATATACCCATAATCTTCTTCAGTCTCTTTTTTCCTTAATGCAAATGTAATGCCTTTTTCGGAGTCCCATGCCCTTGTTTCCTGCACAAGCTTTTTGCCTTCACTGAATTCATTTTTCTGCCTTTGAATCTCATAGTTTAAAGCCTTTTCAATCTCCTTGAACCCTGTTATATTCTTTACCTCTGCCTTTACAAAGCCGCTTTCCCTTATTGAGATGTTTGCATCAGCTTTTATTATATTGTAATTCTCATCAAAAATTTCCAGGTAATTTAAAACATTGATCAGCTGCTTCATGAAGTCCCTTGCTTCTGCTGCACTTGAAAGTTCTGGTTTTGTTACGATCTCTAATAATGGATTCCCGCTTCTGTTGTAATCAACCAGAACATAAGCGGACTTTTGCATTCCCGAAGGATGCACTAAAGATGCAGGGTCTTCTTCCATATGCACTCTCGTTATTCCAATTTCCTTTCCATTGCTTAAATTCAGTTTTCCTTCTTTGCCCAAAGGAATTTCATACTGCGAAATCTGGAAGTTTTTTGCCATGTCAGGATAAAAATAGGATTTTCTTGAGAAAATCAGTTCAGGCGAAATCTTGCAGTTCAAGGCAAGGCAAAGCTTTAATGCAAATTCAACTGCTTTTTTATTCAGGACAGGCTTTGAGCCGGGCATTCCCAGGCATGTAGGGCATGTTCTTGTATTAGGCTCTTCAGAGCCTTTAGCAGGGCAGGAGCAAAATAGCTTTGTGTTTGTGTTCAGCTCAACATGGCATTCAAGGCCAATTACTATGCTATTACTAAAATCTTTCATTATCCTATAAAAATCAATAAATTTATTTAAATGTTTTTATTTATAAATATTTGTTAGCATAAATTTAAATACATAAACTCAATTGAAAAATGTGAGTAATAAAATCAAAAACCTTTTCAATAACCTCAACTTCCGCCTGCTTATCACCCCTTTTCATATTCAAGCCCCAATTTTTCCAAGTCTTTCCTCAAATATATTTCTTGAAGGTCATATACTGTATTGTACAAATAGTCTTTGTCCCATTTTGCAAATGAATCAATGTTTTTGTGAAGGGTTTCAATCAGTTCCATTGGTTTGACCGAAGGCTTCATCATAAAGAAAAAGAAGAAAGTTTTATCATATATTTTTATTGTAACATCAATTAGTTTATACTTGATGGAAATAGCTTTCAAGGCATTTCTTAATCCTTCTTTGTTTTTTATTTCTTCATTGTTGTCCGTCTTATGGCAGTAGAAATATCCACCTTGATGAACAGAATGGCTGAATTTATACAGCTTTCTTCCTCTTTTGTCAATTTCAATTTTCACTTCAAACTCTCTTCAATTACTTTCCTTTCTTCTTCTGTTATTTCGTAAAGTTGATAGACTAGTTCGTCTATTTCGTTGTCTGTTTTATAACATTAACAATATTGGAATTATGGAGTCTTTTCCTGTTTCTTTAATTATTTCCCTTATTTTATCAAGACGTTCCATATTAAGATAATATTTCCAGCCAAGCCCTTTTTTCTTCTTGCCGCAGATTTTTTGTTTTACTAATGCTTCCATTACAGTCTCAACTTTATCCAAGTCTTCTTTTGGTATTCCTGATTTTAAAACATGAATATAAACAGAGCCTTTTCCAAAGCAGTTCTGGTCAAAAAGCTTCTTTACTGCTGTTCTGCTTATTCTTATATATTCACTCCTCTTTACTTTAACCATAGAAAAAACGGAGCCAAGAAATATATAAACATATAGCCTAAATTTAGTCCCTTATGGGTCTAAATAGAAACCTTTAAATAGGAATTTGTATTTACCCCGTTTACAATGCCAAAATCAGTATTCTTGCAGGAAGAAGGGAACACGCCAAAAAACAGGATATGGAATTTTTTGATAGTCCATTCAGAATATGATTATTCGATGAGGGATATTGCCCGCTACTCTAGTGTCGGGTACACTACATTAAAAGAAATATGGAAAGAGTTTAAAGAAAAGAAGATAGTAGTGCAAACAAGAGCTGTTGGAAAAGCAAAGATGTACAAACTTAATCTAAAAAATCCTGTAGTGAACAAGTTTATAGATTATTATTGGGCCGTAGTGGATGCTGTTGTGAGAAGAGATAATAAGATTAAGGGTGAGGAAAGCCCGCATCATGCATCTTCAATTGCCCAGATAGCTGTTTCTGCAAAACATATTTAAGTTTTGAAGGATTAGAATGAGCCTAAAATCCTTTATTACTTTAATTTTCATTTTTCAAGCAAACTCCCTAACTCCAATAATTTCTTCTCCTGCAAATGATCTCCTATCAATAGCATGCCAACTGGCAATTTGTTTTCATAGCCTACAGGCACGTTAAGATGCGGCAGTCCGCATACATTCGGTCCTACAAGCATTACGTCCATCATGTAGTTCTGCAACGGAGTTAATTTTTCAATGTCCCTGAATTTTGGAGGCAATATGGCAACTGTCGGGCTTATTAATGCATCATATTTTTTGAAGGCTTTTTTGTATTCTTGAGTCATTAAAGCCCTTAATTTCATTGCCTTTATGTAATATGCATCCCTATAGCCGGACATTCTTGCAAAAGTGCCTAAAATGATTCTTCTTTTTGCCTCTTCGCTGAAATTGCCGCTTCTTATTTTTGTAAAGTATTCATTAAAATTCCCTTCAAGCTTTTCGCTTATTCCATAACGCATTCCACAAAACTTTGCGAGGTTTGTTGATGCTTCTGATGTTCCAATCATGTAGTAAGCTGCAAGGCCGTATTTTATCGGCAATTCAAGGCTTATTTCCTCGTATTTTATTCCATTGCTTTCAAGTTTTTTTATCCCTTCCCATATTTTTTTTTTAACTTCTTTTGCAACTCCCTCACTAAATGCTTCTTTAATAACACCGATTTTTGCATTTTTAATATTTTTATTCCCTAAATTTGTATAGTCTTGCGATGGAACATTTAATGAAGTGCTGTCTTTTTCATCATAGCCTGAAATGGCTTCCTGCAGCAAGGCAGTTTCATAGCAGGTTTTTCCCAAAGGCCCTATTTTATCAAGGCTGTTTCCAAAGTCGATTAAGCCATATCTTGAAACTAATCCATAGGTCGGGCATAAGCCAAAAACATCGCAAAAAGAAGCAGGCTCTGCTATGCTTCCCCCAGTGCTTTCTCCTAAGGCAATATGCGGAAATGAAGCTTTTTTTGTTATGCCTGCTGCTCCTCCACTGCTGCCTCCGCAAGTCCTTTCATTGTCAATCGGGTTTTTTGGCACTTTAAACCCGATTCCTATATTGACAGAAAAGCTTCCAAAGCCAAACTCATCCTGGGAAGTTTTTCCTATTATTATCGCGCCTTCCTCTTTTATTTTTTTAATAACAGTCGCATCAAACAACGGCTTATAACCTTTTAAAATTCTTGAGCCTGCAGTGCTTTCAACATCCTTGACGCAGATTGAATCCTTGACAGAAACAGCAACACCAAGCAGTTTTTTATTTTTTATATTTTTATCATTGTTTTTTAACTGTTTTTTTATATTGTTTGCCTGCTCCAAAGCAAGCTCTTCAGAAATAAAATTAAAATAATTATATTCCCTGTTTATTTTCTTGCATTCATCAATAACCTTATGAGTATGCTCAACTATGTCAATTTCACTGCTTTTTATTTTTTTGATGAATTCCAGCATTTTTGCTTACATTCCATTCTTTAACTCGCTTTCTCTCAACTGCGTTGCAATTATCAGGCTGACTATGGAATAGCCAAACATGGCCAAAAACAAAGTCTTGAATCCGTACAAGGATGCGAGGAAGCCTCCTGCCAAAGCGCCGCTGCCCTGCGCTATATACCACATGCCTTCCCATAAGCTCCATTCAAAAGCCCTTTTTTTGCTGTTGACATGCTTTGAGTAAAAGGAGTATGTTGCTGGTGATATTATCACAACGCTAAGTCCCAGCAGTATCTGCAGCATGAACATCTGGGCTACATTCGAGACAAAATAATAGCCCAGGAAGCCAAGGCTTCTCATTGCATACCCTGCAACAAGAAAAAGCTTGTCTTTGCTTATCTTATCGTGCACTTTTCCCATTAGAAGAACGCCAATGCCTGAAACAATCATGAAAATTGCCCAGGCTGCCCCCGCCTCCAGAATGTCGCCGCCAATCCTCTGGACAAAGATAGCGTAAATCGGCGCCAGCATGCCAGCGGCTAGCGCATAAAAGCCTTCCGCAAACAAAAACAATTTTAACTGCTTGTGCATTTTAAACAACTTTTGGGCCTTTGAAGTAGCCGTCTTTCTTGTGCTCAGTTAAGCTTAAAGCTTCGTTTTGCGTTAAGCATTTTTCTTCCTTGTCTTCCCTTAAAACATTCTTTATTTCAACTGGCTGGAAAGAAGGCTTTGCATTGCCTGTTTTGACTTCATTAAGCTTTGAGAAGTATTCCAGGGCTTCTTTTAATTGCGGAAGGAATTTTTCTATCTCTTTTTCTGTTAGCTTTAATCTTGCAAGCCCTGCAACATGCCTTATTAATTCTTTGTCAACTTTCATTATAAAAGAAGTTTAAGATATAGTGTTTAAATAGTTTATTGTTAAAGCTTATTTTTCAATTAAAAATACAATAAAAATTAAAAATAAGGGGGAATAGATGGCTTCCTGCTCTTAATGTTTTAGTTATTTTCCCCACCCCCTTGTAATTCTATTGGTTAAAGAGCAAATAATGCTGCCTAAACCGTTCTTCTCATTCTTCCGACAAGCCTTTCCAAAGTATCTATCTTCCTCATTAGCTCTAATTTTTCCCTGTCCATGTCAATCAACTGCCTTGCGAAGTGCGTCATTTCAAAGTCCCTTTCCTTTATGTTTTTGCTTATACTGAGGAATTTGCTTATTTCCTCTGATAGATTATTGACTTTTAAGGAAATATTTGCTATCTGGCCCTTTAATTCATTATATTCTTCAGCATCCTTATTCAAATTTCCTAATTTTAATTGCAGCTCTTTCTGCAGCTCTTCCTCAAATTTTTCCAGTATTTTTCTCTGTGTTTGGGATTTCAATAATTTGAAGTCAAATAATTCCTTCTGAAAGCTGTCCCTTGCATTTTTTATTATGTTTATGTTTTCGTCAAAATTCCTGAAGAATTCGCTGTTTTTTTCGTTTATTTTGCTTATATACGAATTTAACTGCTCTTTTAATGCGTTAATATCATTTTTAAGGCTGTTTGCAGCTTCAGTTGTATTACTCAGCTTTTCATTTATCTTGTCAATCTCTTCCCTTATCTGCATCAGGTTTTTTATTTTTTGAAGCATTTTATTTTTTTAATAGATATTCCTTTAATTTATTGGCAGCAATTCTCCTGAACTTTTTAACGTTTTCGCAATTTTCCATTTCCCCGTAAGTTTTATTGCTGCCTTCAGGTATGAAGATTGGATCGTGGCCAAACCCGTAGCTGCCTTTTTCCTTTTCAGCAATTTTTCCTTTTTCCTCGCCTAAAAAAGAAATTGGCTCATTTCCAGGCTCGCAGTAGGCAATTGCGGATTTATAGAGGCAAGTCCTGTCCTTTACATTTTCCATCAGTTTTAAAATCCCTTTCAGCCCAATTCTTTTATGAATGTAAGCGGAGCATGTTCCCGGGAAGTCATTCAGTGCTTTAATAAACAAGCCGGAATCCTCGACTATAAGCGGCTTTTTCAGCTCTTCCGCAAGCCTTTTTGCAGATTCCTTTGCAATTTCTTCAGGAGCGTCATTTCTTAGCTCTTCATACTTCATATTAACATGCTCTATTTCTATTTCTGGCTCAAGGTATTTTTTCAGCTCTTTTGCCTTGCCGGGATTTGATGTTATTAAAATTAGGCGCATGGAAGGCGTGTAAAACAGCATCATATTTAAATGTGACTTAAAATAGTGTTTGTTCGCATAACGTACTATCTTAAACGAATCTTTTTCTCCTCGTGAAGCAAATTTGAGGCAACCCGCAAATTTGCGAACAGAGCTGAGAAAAAGTTAAGGGAGCGAAGCGACCCGTTTAAGATGTGTTAGGCGACCGATAGGCGAGTGAGCATCAGCGAACATCGAGTTTTTGAGCTGCCGAAAATTTATTGTTGCTATCTTCGCATAAAAGTGGTACTTTATACAAACTTTTTTCTTTTAACGGTTCTTTGAGATATACATCTACTTAATATCAAAAACAGCTGTTTTATCTCTAAACAGATCAAATTTGAACAAAAATTTCAAATCTGTGGCGTCTTCTGGAACTGAATAAACAACTTTCCCTCTTTTTTTCATTCCAGGTAAAATATCTTTGTTATCATATATTTTATCTACAGCAATACTTGCAGTATCGTAGAGATAATTATAACCATCTTGGTCCATAACAGAAGACTGTACAGTTAGTACGGGAGTTTGAGTTTTATCATCAAGAATATTTTCTATAGTTAGATCAATAACTACAAATTCATTACTTTCTTTAGCTTCGAAAGGAATTGTAGAAAAAGTACTTTCAAAATCTATCACTTTTTTAAAATCTACACTATTAACAGTAATCCTTAATTGATTATCTGTTGCGGTTTCACCTATTTTAAATTCAGTAACTTTTGGTGGCTCAGGTTCAGCTTGTCTTTGAGGTTCTTCTTTAGGTACAATTTGGACAATATTTTTTCCATTTGCATTATCTGCTGATGTTATAACTTTTTGTGGTGGCTCATAGGGTACATCAGTTGTACAGCCATAAATAACTACACTCAATATTAATAAAGCCAATAGAATAATTCTTGATTTCATCTTTACTCAGACATTAACATTTAATTTAAATAATTTGCTTAATTAATTGGGTGACCAAAACAGGTGTTTATTTTTTATTCTTTCATCTACGCTTTCTGGATAGTAAATCCAACCAATTTTTCCTTCATTGTCTATTGAAATCTTCCTTGAATACAACAGATAGTCAATTATTACACAAAAAGTCTGATACATCATTTTCTTGGGTAGATTCTCCCACAAACTTTTTTTCCTATATTCTCCATCATGGTCTTGAATAACCTTTTCGACCATTAAGACAGTATCTAATCTAGGGTATCTTAATATTTCCTCTTCCTGTTTTTTGATTAATTCTGGCATTATATCAGTTGATATAACTTCAACTATATAAATTTTACGATTTATTTGTTACTATTTAGTTATAAATATAGTATTTTTAACAATACTAAAAATGAGAAAATAGAAATCTTAGAATAGAAAACTTTAAATATTAAGTCATTTTTCTATACATAAAATGGAAGATTCAAACAAAAGTTTGGAAGAATTAAAAAAGGAGTTTATAATCAACAAGGAAGAGTATAGTAAACAAAAGCTCCCCAATTTTATAGGGCGTACTCTAAAATATTGCAAGGTAAATTCTGAAAGTGGTATTCATATTGAAAATTTCGCTTTAACTATTAGGGATAAAATAGCAATATCTCTAACAGCCAGATTTCTAGCGAATCAACTAGAGCATTCTATAAAAGCCGAGATGAGTGGAGAAGACCTGTCCACATTCTTAGATGTGGATAAACCCGTTGTATATGCAAGATTAAAAGACTTATCGGATATAAAAATGGTTCAAAGACTAGAAAAAGGTACTTATCAAATAGTTCCTTATTATATTGAATCACTTCTTGATGAGTTAGATGCAAAATACCAAATCATACAAGTAGAACCAGACCAGAATACTGACACAGAAAAAAGTACAAAAGAAAAGATACAAAAAAAGCAGTATAGCAAAACCCAAGATATTGTGGTAGATAGAACCTTTCAGAAAGAGGTTATTGATAAAATTGACAAATCAAAATATTCTTATATTTACGACCTACCCACTTTTGATGTTAAAACATTAGCTGTTCTTTTTATGACAAAAGAAGATTGCAATAAAGATGGGTTAACATCACCGGAAATCATAAGTGTATTATCTGAAAAATTTAGAATAAAAACGGCATGGTCCACTATATCAAATGCCTTGAAGAGATTAGACCAAAAAGCTTACGTAGATTCAAAATCTTCTGGAAATCATTCAACAAAAAGGATTTACAAAATTATGGTTAATGGTGAAAATTACTTAAAAGCGGGAATAGAAAAACTTAAAGCTCCAAAATTATCCAAATGAATCTACCTTCTAAAATCCAATTTGCAGATGAAAAAGTAAAAGAGGCTGTTGAAGAACTTAAAAAGTATGATAAGGATGAAAAGGGATTATACAGATATTTATCAGATGCATTCAGAGAAATAGAAGAAAATGCTTTCTGCGGTATTCAAATTCCAAAAAGGCTTATTCCTGCTGTTTATTTTAAAAAGTATAACCTCCGTAATCTTTGGAAATACAATTTACCAAATGCTTGGAGACTGCTTTATTCTATAGAGTCGAGTGGTGTGATGGTTATTAGTATTGTTGTAGGATGGATGGATCATAAAGAGTATGAAAGAAAATTCAAATATTAATGTCTGTTATTCTCAAAGAACCTAAGAAAAAAGTACGATAACAATAAATTTTCAGTTATAAACCCTCTCGGCAGCTCAAAAACTTTGCCTAACTGGTGTTATGCGAACAACCTTTAAAATATAAACATTTAAATATAACCTAAATAATAGTTATTTTAATCTTAATAAAGGTTATTAAAATGTCATTAAAACTATTATTGGAAACAAATGAGAATGCAAGGAAAATATTCGGAAAGAAAGAGATAGGGATAATTATAAGGCAGCTGGAAGGAAAAAAGCTTACGCAGTCAGAGAAAAACAGGCTTTCAAGGGATATAAGGCCAAAATTGAATTTCATTAAGGAAATAAGCAAATTTGAGCCTGAATTTGGGCTGAGAAAAAACCAGGAAAACAAAAAAATTATCGATAAGGCTGTCAGGGCAATTCTCTCAGATGAGCTAAAGGGCAATATAAAAGCAGTCCTGCTGTTTGGCTCGTTCGCTGGCAATACTTTTACTTCAAGATCAGACATAGACATCTGCGCTGTGTTCAGAAAAAATATTTCTTTGAAGGAAGCAACAAAATTCAGGATCAGGGTTTCCAGCCAGCTTCCGGAAAAGATAGATGTGCAGGTATTCAGCATTCTTCCGCAAAAGATAAAAAGGGAAATTGCAAAAAACCATAAAGTCCTGTTTAAGGCTGAAGACTATGACAATGTCAGCTTTACAATCAGTTTTATCAAGGATAATGACTTTTTTATAAGAAAAAGCAAAATATTTGGAATTACCTAAATGAAAAAAAGAATTAGCGACAAAATCCGGGAAGTTGAAAAATATTTGGAGGAATTTGAAGGCATCCTGCCAAAAAGCCTGGAAGAATACAAGTCAAGCCTGGAAAAAAAGGCTGCCTGCGAAAGGTATATAGAAAAAATTGCCGAGGGCATTGCGGATATTGCATTCCTAACCATAAAATACAAAAAATTCGAGATTCCCGAGGATGACAAGAATGCATTTGAAATTCTCGCAAAGCATAAAATAATCATGGAAGAGACGTGCAAAAAAATGAAGAATGCAAAAGGAATGAGAAACCTGATAGTGCATGAATACGGAAAAATTGACGATGAAATTGTTTTTGAGGCTATGACAAAAGAACTGGTTAAGGACGCTAATAAGTTTTTAAATGAAATAGGAAAAATTCAATAAAAGATATTTTTTTTCAGTTGCATGAGATTATTAAAAAGTATGCATTACATGAAGTTCTTTTCCTCGGTAATCCAAAGAAAAATAACCTGGAGAAACTATCTCGGTTAGTATTCCTAGTTCTTGCACTTCTGCCAGCCTGTGCCTCTCGCATATTACTAAAGGAAACTCAAAATCTTTGGGCATTAGCTCGTCTATTATAGCCGGTATTTTTTTATCAGCTACCACAATATCCGCATCGTGATGCATAAGAGCATAATTGCCAACATTTGTAAAGCGCTTTATATAAGCCCTGTCGCTAACCAAAGCGATAAGACCATGAGGAGATGGCTTGAAAGGGTGGTCACGCATTAAGCACTCAAGCACAATTCTAGAAGTATTTTCTATTTCCATAAGTGACGCATGATTCGCTTCTGCCATAAGGTTAAATTATTTCTTCTTCACCAAATCCATCTTAACATGCAATTCTTTTAATTGCGCATCATCAACTTCGCTTGGAGAGCCGTCCATTGGGCATTCTGCATTCTTGTTTTTAGGGAATGCAATTACTTCCCTTATATCATTATAGCCGCACATTAACGCTACTATGCGGTCAAATCCCAGTCCAATTCCGCCATGAGGCGGCGTTCCGTACTTGAAAGCTTCCATCAAAAACCCAAACTTTTTTTGCGCTTCCTCGTGGCTTAACCCAATTACTTTCATCACCCTTTCCTGCGTTTCAGGGTTTGTTTCCCTTATCGAGCCGGAGCCTAATTCAACGCCATTCAAAACCAAGTCATACAGGTCAGCATAGACTTTTTCAGGGGATTTTTCCAAAAAAGCAATATGCTCTTTTTTTGGGGCAGTAAAAATATGGTGCGAAGGATCCCATCTGTTCTCATCTTCATTCCACTCAAACAGCGGGAAATCAACAACCCAGCAAAACTTAAAGTCCTTTTCGCCAATTAAGCTCAATCTTTTTCCCAACTCAAGCCTTAATTTGCCCATAACATCATTCACAATTTTTTCCCTGTCAGCGACAAAAAATAATATGGAGCCTTTTTTTGCCTTTGTCTTTTCAAGAATTTTTTTCTGTATCTCATTGCTGAAAAACTTTGCAATATTGCTTTCAAGGCCTTTGTCTGTAACTTTCATCCATGCCAAGCCTTTTGCGCCTATGCCCATTGCAAATTCAATCAACAAATCAATTTCGTTTCTGGAAAATTTATCAGGCGGATTTATACATTTAATTAATTCAGCATTGTGAAATACTTTGAAATCTGATTTTTTTGCTATTTCAGTAACATCAGCCAATTCCAACCCAAATCTTAAGTCAGGCTTGTCATTCCCGTATTTTTCCATTGACTCTTTATGGCTGATTCTTGGGAATTTATAATCAATATTAGCATTGAGCACTTTTTTCATCAGATGCTTATACAGGCCTTCAACCATCTC
>JAGVXV010000022.1 GCA_018303625.1 Candidatus Woesearchaeota archaeon | reverse complement strand
AAAGCCATTACCCGGTTATTGTCCGGCTTGAATTCTTTTGGGAAGTATCTCAGGGTATTGCCTTCTTTTCGCTCCTTGACAAGCCCGTGCCTTGCAAGGCATGAAAGGTTGTATTTCACAGTGCCGGAAGCAAGATTGCTCTTCCTTTCAATCTCCCTGAAGTGTATGCCTGCAAATTTCTTCACAATATTGTAGATTTCCCTTCTTGCATCTAGCTCCAGGACTTTTTTCTCTTTTTCGTCAAGGAACTCGTGAGACATCTGAAAGCCTCATTTCTTGATAATGCCTGCAAAGAATGCCAGCAGTATCCCGAAATTGAGCAGGCTTGCCACAGGATCGACCCAGCTCCAGTCTATTGAGAGCAGCTCTATTGATGTCAAAAAACCTTTCACGGCAAAAAGCGCAAAAGCAGCGCTTACATAAACCAGCCTTTCCTTTTTAGTCCTTTTATAAGCCGCCAGGGTGAATATGAGCAAAGCTGTTGCAAGCATCCCGCTGCCTAAATTCAGCAGCTTTTCAGCCTCCAGCCCGAAAATTTCCAAATCGTCATCTTCCTGTGCAAATACAATGGAAGAAAGATGCATCAATAAAACAAAAAGCATCGCATAGAACAGTATTTTGTTTTTCATAGATATCCCTCCTGATTACAAATGAAAATTTTTTATTTTATTGGATTAAAATTCAGGTTATTTATAAATAAATTGGAAAAAATAAAGAGTTATTGGAATTATGTCTCAATTCCCAACACTTCCCCCGTCTCAATATCAATAATCACATCTGTCTCAGGGCCTGAATCCGGGTCAATCTCAACTACATAAGTTGCTTTTCCGAATTTTTTCTCAATCCCGAAATCAGTAACTCTGCCTGGAACCCTTTTCAAGGCAATTGCTTTTGCCTCTTCCTCTGTTATTTGGGTTTTCAGCTCTTCAACAGGCTCGTCTTTTATCTCAGTTTGTTTATTTGAATCAGAGCCTTTTTTAACGTCAATCAATTGTGAGAATTCCCCATCTTCAATTCCAACCTCATAAACTACATTGCCAACTTCAGGGCAGTAATACTTGTATTCCTCATCGCCAGGCTCTAAAGGATTCCAGTCCTTTGTCTGAAGGCAGTTTGAAAATGAGCCGTATTTTACCTTTATGCTTACTCCTAAAGATACTACTTCTCCCATATCCTCAGCCTCTCCTGGAAAATATTCCTGCCTGTAAACATCCCCGACTTCAGGATTTGCTGGCATCACTATTCCCGGCTTGGCTCCATAGTATCCAGCTACCCAAGAGCCTTCTGTGCTTGCAACTTTCCCATCAATAAGCTCTTTTGAATCCTCGCCAAAATACCATACATTTCCAAATTTGTCCTGGGAATACCAGTCCTTCGTGTCCTCTATTAATTCATCATCAAGAAAAACCATGTCCCTTACTTCAATAACATTAACACCCATGATTTTTTTTATATTATTGGTAACGTACACCTCTGTTCTCTCAACCCCTTCCTCAGTACTGCCTTCGTAAATATATTTTGTTCCTGGAGCAAATGTGAGATATTTATTGTTAATCTTTGTGCTGAAATCAGCAGGGTTTATCTGGGGATTGTAAGCCTCTCCTGTGGCTGTTGTTTGTGAAGTTTGGATATTTGCTCCCTTTCTAGAAGCCTCAATTATTAGGAATGTGCCCAATGCCATTACTGCTACCAGTATAATTAAAAACATAATCGCGAGATTTTTTGATTCCATTACTAGATAGATTTTATATTTATTTAAATAGGTTATAGTCCAACCATAGAACAGTAGCACAATCCTCGAAGGGTTATTTTATTGGTTTTTGCCAAAACATTTAAATATAAGTAAGAATTATTTTACTTGTAAAATATTTTGGAGGAGGAAAATGGAACTCAAAACCATAAAGCTAAGCGAGAAAGGCCAGATAAGCATACCAAAGGACATAAGGAGGGATATGCGCTTGAAGAAAGGCGACAAGCTTGTGCTTATGACCCGGGGAAAGCAGTTAATACTGCAGAAAGCGGATTTAGTATTAAAGAAGCTGGGCATAGGCGAAGAATCAATGCAAAGCATGATGGCTTCTGAAGCGGCATTGAAAAAAGACTGGGACAACAAATATGATGAGCGCTGGAACAGGTATTGAACAGAGAAGCATAATACTGGTGCCGTTTCCTTTTTCTGACTTGACAGGCGCCAAAAAACGGCCTGCACTTGTGGTTTCATCATCAGACTTTAACATAAAAAATGATGATGTTATTTGTTGTTTAATTACCTCAAATCCTGAAGACATAGAGCATTCCATAAAGATAACAAATAAGGATATGGAAAGCGGCTTTTTGGAGTTTGAAAGCAAAGTAAAGGCATACAGGATGTTTACAGTCAGCAAAAAATTAATTTACAGGCTTTTAGGAATACTTAATTTAGCAAAATCAAAAGCAGTTATTGAGGAAATTAACAAAATAATTGAAATAAAAAAATAACCCAAAATGCTCTCAACAATCTTCAAAGCCTATGATGTAAGGGGCATTTATAATAAAGGTTTAACTGAGGAAATAGCCTATAAAATAGGCATGGCCTTTGTTTCTTTTTTAAAATGCAAAGATGTCATTGTCGGCTATGACATGCGCCTTTCTTCTCCGTCTTTAAGCAGGGCTTTTATGAATGGAGTTGCTGATTCAGGGGCAAATGCAATCAATATTGGCCTTGTAAGCACTGATGCGCTGTATTTTGCCTCTGGCTCTTTGAAAAAAGCAGGAGTTATGTTTACTGCCTCGCATAATCCATCAGACTATAATGGGATTAAATTCTGCAAAAAAGAAGCAGTTCCAATAAATGAAGACACAGGCTTAAAAAAAATTAAAAATATTATTGAAAAAAACAAATTCGTAAAAAAAAATAAAACAATAAAAAAAGGAAAGATTATAAAAAAAGATATTCTGGATAATTATGTAAGACATATTCATTCTTTTATTGATATTAAAGCCTTAAAAAAATTAAAAATTGCTGTTGACGCTGGAAATGGAATGGCTGGAAAAATAGTGCCGATGGCATATAAGAGCCTTCCAGTAAGAATCATTCCATTGTATTTTGAATTGAATGGAAGTTTTCCAAACCATCCTGCAGACCCCTCAAGGCCTGAAAACATGAAAGACTTGCAGGAAAAAGTGGTTGGGGAAAAAGCTGATTTTGGGATGGGATTTGACGGCGATGCTGACAGGGTTTTTTTCGTTGATGAAAAAGGCAGCATTGTCAACAGCTCTTTAATCAGCTCTCTGATAATAAAAAGCATCTTGAAAAAACACCCGAACAAAAAAATAATATATAACCTTGTATGCGGCAAAATAGTCCCGGACACAATAAAGAAATTTAATGGAAAGCCTATAATGGAAAGGGTCGGGCATTCCTTTATTAAGAATACAATGAGAAAAACAAATGCTGTCTTTGCCTGCGAGCATTCCGCGCATTATTATTTCAGGGATAATTTTAATGCGGATTCCGGGTTGATTGCCAGCTTAATTGTAGCAGAAATTGTTTCAAAAGAGAATAAGCCTTTATCAAAATTATTAAATGAATTTAGAAAATATTCAACACTGGAAGAGACAAATTTCAAAGTTGAGGATAAAAACAAAAAACTGAAGGAAATTGAAGATTACTATAAAAAGAAAAAACCAAAAAAAATAATAAAAATAGATGGAATAAGCATTGAATTTGATGATTTCTGGCTCAATGTAAGGCCAAGCAACACAGAGCCTCTGCTTAGGGTTAATATGGAAGCTAAAAGCAAGGAGATTCTGGAAGAAAAGAAGGGAGAATTAATAAAATTAATTGAAACAAAATAAAATTATTATCTTTCTGCCTCGATTACAATTTTATTGCCGACTTTTGTTATCGCTATCTCAACATTCTCATTTAGTTTAAGCTGCTTTTCCAAGTCATTGGGTATCCTAAACACCAGGCCTTTGCCGCTTTTTGACAGATGCCTGTAAAGCTTTAATGGCTCAGGCCAAACGCCTAATTTTCTTGCTATTGAAATAGTCCTTTGTGTTTCTTCTTCAAATGGGAATTCCTCATTGCAATTGCTGCATCTTTCTCCTTTAACTATAAAGATATAGCCTTCTACTTCCAGAGTTATATCCTCTACTTTTTCTAAAATTCCTTTTTCACATATTAGGCATTTTCTCATTTTCCTTCAGCTCCTGTTATTACAAAAATTTCCTTGAATCCCTCATCTTTGATAAATATCAATTTTCTGCTTTTTCCCTTTACTCTTGTATAGGCTTCGTATTTGTTTTTGCCGACCTTATTTACTTTGTACGCGTTTTCCAAAGCGTCCCTTAATGCAAAAATATCATAATCCCATTTTCTCATCCATGTCAAGATGAAATGCTTGCTTGGCCTGATTCTGTAGTCACTAGTATTCATAACTTTTTCACTATTTTTTGTTATAATTTTGTTATTTATAAACTTTTCTGTTTTTGGAGGGATTATTGAAGCGCTTTAGCTGCAGGGCAGCAATAAAAAAGGACAATATTTAAAAAAGGCAGGGATTTAGAGGCAGAAGTTAAAGGGGATAAGTTAGTAATTGAGAAAGATGACTAAGATTTCTATAAAAGATTGGCTTGAAATTAGTTTAGGATTTTTGCTTTATTGGCTATTAGTTTATATAGTTAGTCTTATTTTTGGATTTAAATTCTTGAGTTTTCATTCAATCTTGTTTGCATTAATATACCTATTCATAGTCTATGTAAAATATAATCCTATAAAACTAAAAAAGAAAAAATAATTTTTTATTATTCAGTTGACAAAAAAATGACACCCACCTTTTAGCAACATTTAAATACTATTAATATATCCCCTAATTTGTGAGAGAGAAGAAAAAACCAAAAAAGACTGTCTTCTCATTAGGTTAAGAATGGCTACAAGAAAATTAAAGCCCGTTTTGCCGAGCTTGAGGGAAAAGAAGAGATATCTGGCTTTTGAAGTATTGTCAGAGGAAAAAATAACTGATTTTGACGCGGTTGCAGAGTCGATTTTAGCCAATTCGGAAAGGTTTTTGGGCGAGCTCGGAATGTCCAAAGCCGGCGTTTTGATGATGAAAGACAAATGGAATGAGGAGATGCAAAGGGGATTGCTGAGGGTAAACCACAAGAATGTTGGCAACCTGAGGGCAGCCCTGACAATGATTGATAAAATAAAAGAGGAAGAGGTTATTGTTAAGAGTGTGGGTGTTTCAGGAACACTGAAAAAAGCTGAAAAAAAATATTTGAAAATCGCGAGTTGAGAAAAAAATGGCAAGAAATGAAAGCATGCAGCCGATGCCGCATCAATTGATGGGCTATGACAGGGCAATAACAATGTTCAGCCCTGATGGGCGATTGTTGCAGGTTGAATATGCAAAAAAGACAGTCAGGCAGGGCTCTACAGCAATAGGCATGGTCTGCGCAGACGGGATTTTATTTGTAGCTGACAAGAGGATTGTTGACAGTTTGGTTGTGCCTGAATCAGTTGAGAAGGTATGGCAGATTGATGAGCATATAGGCGCCACAGCAGCAGGCATATTGTCTGATGCGCGTGTCCTAATAGAAAGGGCGCAGCTGAGGGCCCAGCAGAACAGGGTTACTTATGACAGCGAGATTGACGTTTTATCCATAGTCAAGGACATCTGCGATTTGAAGCAGATATGCACCCAAAGCGGCGGCTTGAGGCCGTTTGGCGTCTCGATACTTGTCGGAGGCATTGACAATCACGCTCCGAAATTATTTGAAACCGACCCAACAGGGATTTATTTTGAATACAAGGCAACAGCCATTGGCGAAGGCGAGGTTGAAGTTGAGGAAATCCTGCACAATGAGTACAAGCAGGAAATAACCGTGGAAGAGGGCTTAAAGCTCGCGCTAAAGGCGCTTAAAAAAGTTTTAGGCGACAATTTCAACATCGAGAGGATAGACGCTGCCTGCATCAGGACCGAGAGGAAAAAATTCACCAAGTTCTCAAAGGAAAGCCTGGAGAGGATAGCGTCAGAGTTCAAGGAAAAGAAAAAGAAGTAAGATGGTAAATGTTGACGAGGCGATTATAGCAAGATTAAAGAGCAATAACCAGCTTTTTGAAATTCTTGTTGACTGCGACATGGCGCTTGCGCTAAAGGAAGGGAAGAATATAAGCTTAAAGGATGTCTTGGCTGCAGACAAGATTTTCAGCGACGCAAAGAAAGGCCTTGAGGCAAGCGAAAACGCAATGAAGCAGATCTTCGGGACATCAGAGCCTGAGGAAGTCGCAAAAATAATCATAAAAAAGGGCGAGATCCAGCTAACCCGGGAGCACAGGGCAAATTTAAGGGAGCGAAAAAGAAAGCAAATCATAAACATGCTGCACGTAAATGGAGTTGACCCAAGAACGCACCTACCGCACCCGCCGCAAAGGATAGAAAATGCGCTTGAAGAGGCGAAGTTCCACGTGGAAGAATTCGGGCAAGTACACGAGCAGGTGCAGGAAGCGCTTAAAAAGCTAAGGCCGATACTTCCGATAAAATTCGAGGTCAAGGAGATTTCAGTCAAAATACCGGCGCAGTTCGCGGCAAAATCATACCAGGTTTTAAGCATGTTCGGGACAAAATTAAGGGAAGAATGGCAGAATGATGGATCGCTGCTTACTGTGCTTGAAATGCCGGGCGGCCTTGAAAGTGACTTTTATGATAAGATAAACTCATTGACGCATGGAAATGTTGAAACAAAGGTTTTGAAAATAAAATGAGTAAGTTGCTTGTAAATGAAAAGGAAATTGTAGTTCCAGGAGAAACGTTGGCTACGGGAATGGACAACCTTCCGGGGAATGGCACATACAGGGACGGGGAGAATATAATAGCATCCCGCTTGGGCCTGGTTCAATTAGAGGGAAGGGCGATAAAGCTGATACCATTGGCAGGAAGGTATATCCCGAAAACAGGTGATACCATTATCTGCAAAGTCATTGACGTAAGCATTAACGGCTGGCGCCTGGACACAAACAGCCCATATTCAGCAATGATGTCATTAAAAGACGCTACATTCGATTTCATTGCAAGGGGCGCTGACTTAACGCAATATTATGACTTAGGGGACTATGCTGTTGGGAAGATAATAAATGTGACAAGCCAGAAGCTGGTTGATGTTACAATGAAAGGCCCTGGATTAAGAAAGCTCAAAGGAGGCAGGGTTGTTGAGGTTGCAAGCAATAAAGTGCCGAGAATCATCGGTAAAGCAGGCTCTATGGTCTCAATGATAAAAGACGCAACAGGCTGCAACATAACTGTCGGCCAAAATGGGCTGGTGTGGATAGAAGGCACGCCGGAAAATGAGTTTTTGGCAATACAGACAATAAGGAAAATTGAGAATGAAAGCCACTTAAGCGGCCTGACAGATAAGATAAAGGCCTATCTGGAAAAAGCAAAGAAAAAATAATGCGAGCAATGCGGCGAGCCTAAAATTTGCCGAAGGCGTATTAAAAAATCAATAATATTCAATGAAAAATAAACAATAATTAAAAACATTTTAAAAATTAAAAAAAATAATATAAAAATGGCATACAAGGAAAGATTAAACAAGAGGGGCTTTGAAGAGACAAGGCCTATTGAGGCAAAAGTCGGCATAATCAAGAGAGCAGACGGCTCTGCTTATTTCAGGATAGGGAACACAATAGCTTATGCAGCCGTTTACGGCCCAAGAAACCTGTTTCCAAGATTTTTGCAGGATCCCCAAAGGGGAATTTTAAGGTGCAATTACAACATGATGCCGTTTTCAGGCTCTGGCGAGAGGGTCAGGCCCGGAGGCTCAAGGCGCTCGAAGGAAATTTCTTTGGTTACAGGAAAGGCTTTGCTGCCCGTCCTTAATCTGGAAGAGTATCCTAATACTGTTGTTGATGTTTTCATTGAGCTGCCGCAGACAGAAGCCGGCTCAAGATGCGCGGGAATTTGCGCTGCATCAATGGCTTTGGCAGATGCAGGCCTTATCATGAAGGACCTTGTTGCGGCTGTTTCAGTCGGCAGGGTTGATGACAAGCTGGTTGTTGATCTGGATTACTCTGAGGAATCTTATGAGGGCATTGTAGCAGACATACCTATTGCAATGATTCCCAACAGCAATAAGATAACCTTGCTCCAGATGGACGGCATGATCCCAAAAGAAGATGTTAAAAAAGTGCTTGAAATGGCAAAAAAGGCATGCAAAAAAATTTATGAAGTGCAAAAAAGCGCATTAAAGGATAAATACAAGGTGGAGCAGGATGTATAGCGAATTAAGAAACCACATAATAAAGCTGTTTGAATCGAATGTAAGGCTTGACGGAAGAAAGCTTACAGAATACAGGAAGCCTGTTACGGTGGAGTATGGAGTAACTAACACTGCTGAAGGCTCTGCCAGGGTTAAAATAGGTAACACAGAGGTTATTGCAGGAGTAAAGATTGAGATTAACAAGCCATTTCCTGACACGCCTGCTGAAGGAGGCCTTGTTGTCGGCGCTGAGCTTCTGCCGCTGTCAAACCCCGATTTTGAATTGGGGCCGCCGGGCATAGAGGCAATAGAGCTGGCAAGAACCGTTGACAGGGGCATAAGGGAAAGCAAATGCGTTGATTTCAAGAAACTGTGCATTGAAGAGGGCGAAAAGGCATGGTTTTTGATTATTGATATTGTCACAATCAATGATGCAGGAAATTTGAGCGATGCATCATCACTGGCTGCCTTGGCTGCGCTAAAAGACGCAAGGTTTCCGAAATTAGAAGGCGAGAAACTGAACTACAAGGAGAAAACAGATAAAAGGCTGGATATAAAAAACAGCCCGATTGCAGTCACTGTCATAAAGATAGGTGAAAAGTTTATTGTGGATCCTGACACTGATGAGGAAAAGGCGATTGACGCAAGGCTTATGGTCTCGTCAATAGAAGACGGCACCTTGTGCGCCATGCAGAAAGGGGGCAATTACCCGCTGACAGCCGAGGATATCATAAAAATGGTTGACATCGGGATTGAAAAGGGAAAAGAGCTTAGGAAGGCGCTATGATGGAAAACGAAGAATACACTAAATACGAGCAGGCAAGGATAATAGGGGCAAGGGCTTTGCAGGTTTCAATGGGAGCGCCATTTTTGATGAAGCTAAATGTTAAAGATCTGGAAGAAATGTCCAACAACCCTGTTGAGATAGCGAAAATTGAATTTAAGGCTAATTTGATTCCTATAACAGTTAAAAGGCCTATGCCAAAAGGCAGATTGAATAAAGCGGATTAATTCTTTTGAAATTTTTATTATTCAACTTTAATTCATTAAAATATGAAATTAAGGGAGGAAAGATATAGGTTCCACTTTACCGATTTGCAATGCCCTCCACCCACCCGTTAAGATTAAGCAATAAAGTGCAACATTTTACTATAATAAATGCGAGCTAATGAGCGAGCCTAGAATTTGCGGAGCATATTTTTAATAATTAAGAATAAAGTTAATTGAAATAAAATAAATAAAAAATTTAATTTAAATAAAAAATGGACACTTTAAGTGATGAAAGGCTGGAAAGGGAATTTAAAGCGACGAAAAAGGCATTGGACGGCATAAAAATAATAATAAATAATGATGATAAGAATTATGAAGCTGCCTTGGAATTTCTCGACACAGCGCAAAGATATTATAATGATGCATTGTATTTCAGGGAAAAGAATGACAGGGCATCTGCATTCGGCGCATTGAACTATGCATTTGGCTGGATTGATGCCGGAAAAAAGGTTGGGTTTTTTACAGAGAAATGACTGCTCGCTTCAAAAATAAAAAAATTTAATTTGAAAAAATAAAAAAGAATAAAGAATTGATTCAGTAAAAGTCAATTCCCAATTCTGTGCTCATCCTGTTTACTTCCTGCCTTCTTGCCCTTTCATCAACCTTGCCCAGAATCCACGGGCTGTTGACTCCAGTAATTATTGTCATCACTGTGAGCCTGCCTTTCATGCTGTCTGAAACCCTTGCTCCCCAGATAACGTTTGCATCCGGGTCAAGGTTTTCAGTTACAATTTCCCCAATCCTGTTGACTTCGTCAAGAGTCATGTCGGGGCCGCCTTCCACATGTATCATAGCTCCAGTTGCACCTTTGTAGCTTATATCAAGCAATGGGTTGCTCAAAGCGCCTTTAACAGCCTCTTCAACTCTGTTTGTTGTATCAGAAGCTCCTACGCCAATAGCTGCTACGCCTCCATTTGTCATTATAGCCTTAACATCAGCAAAGTCCAGGTTAACCAGTGAGGGGACTGCAATAGTCTCAACAATTCCCCTTATCATTGTTGCAATCAATTCATTCGCAACGGCAAATGCCTGCTGCACAGGCAAATTCCCGGCGATGTTGACAAGCCTGTTGTTATCAATAACTATGACTGTATCAGAAACCTGCCTTAATTGCTGCAGGCCAAATTCTGCCTTATCAATTCTTGCCCTTTCAATATTAAACGGCATTGTTACTGTGCCTATGACAATCGCGCCACCGTCTTTTGCAACGCTTGCAACAACCGGGGCTGCGCCAGTTCCGGTGCCTCCTCCCATGCCTGCGCATACAAAAGCCATGTCAGAGCCCTTTAAGCACTCCTTTATTTCCTGCAGGCTTTCCTGGGCAGCTTCAGCGCCTTTGTTCGGAAATCCTCCGCATCCTAATCCTCTTGTGACATCCCTGCCAAGCAAGAATTTCCTGTCCGAATCTGTTATATCCAAATGCTGCTTGTCTGTGTTGCATGCGATAATCTCGGCTCCTTTAATGCCTTTTTTGTAGAGCCAGTTTATCATGTTGCAGCCTCCTCCGCCTACGCCAATAACCTTTATGTTCGCATTTCCTATTGTCCTGTCAAAATCCTGACTTGGGCCGTTTTTCAACGCCTCTTTTATTAAAAAATCCATTCTAAATCACCTCATATTTTCCAAAATAAATCGTGGAATAATACCTTTAAAAGAGCTAGTATATAAATGTTACGTTTTTGTATACTAATATACAGTTGTAGTGCCATATATATGTTGGAGAAGATAGTTATATTTTTAGGCCCTGAATGGCAGATTTTATGGCTATGGTGCCTTTTGGGAAGAAATTGGTATGTTATATTCAATTCCGTCTGCTCTCTTTTTGCCTCTAAGACAGCAAATTTAAATAGTTAGGTCTTATATTGGTAACGCATGGAAAAAAGGGTTGGCAAATTTATTTATTGGGCACCAAGAATTTTATCAATAATTTTTATATTATTTTTAGCATTGTTTTCTTTGGATGTTTTTGAAGGAAATTATGGATTCTGGGAAACAATTGCAGGGTTGTTTATGCACAATATTCCGGCAATGATTTTATTGATAGTTTTAATTATCTCTTGGAAACGCGAGATTGTCGGGGGGATTGGTTTTGTCCTAGCAGGAATTTTATATATTGCAATGATTTTGATGAATATTATTACAACTGGTTTTGAATGGTATTACTTATTATGGGCTCTGCAGATTTCTGGAATAGCTTTCTTTATAGGGATTATGTTTCTTGTGGGTTGGTTCAAAAAGAAAAAATAACGCGAACCGCCTGAACTCAAAAATTTTTCCGGAACATTGCACTAAATTTTTGCCCTTCGGAGAATATAGCAGCGATTTGTATATGTTACACAAACATTCATTCCATTTTCAAAAACTCATTAATATATTCCATTATTTTTTCCTTTTTCTCGGCATTGATTGAAATCTGCTTCCCATAGCTTGTTTTTTTCAAATGCAAAATGCCCTCCTTAATCATCTCTTGGGACATATTTTTTGCCTTGCCTCTCAAATCCAGAGGAAAGCCCTTTTGTAAGTTATCCAAAGCGGTATGGCTATGCTCAAATTTTCCTTTACGGGTCATCTTATGCAGTATTTTGCCTTTGATTTGGGAATCTGTCCACATAAATAAGTCCACCAAAATAGACTTTGAACAGCAAGATTTATATATTTTCCCATAATTAACGAAGTTTATGGAAGAAAAATCTTTACTATTAAACCTGACAGGCGACATGCCCCTTTTTAAAATAATTGACTTCCTGTTGGAAAACAAGGGGATGGACTTCAGCAAGAAAGATATAGCCAAAGGAGCGGAAATTTCCAGAGCATCACTATTTAACTACTGGAACGAACTAGAGCGATACGGCATTGTAAAAGTAACAAGGAGTTTTGGGAAAACAAAATTATACACTTTAAATTCAAAAAATCAGGTAGCGCAAAAAATAATTGATTTGGAAAAAACTCTTATTGCTGAAGCATTGGGCAAAGCCAATAAGAAGAATGAAATTATTATTGAAAACTAATTCTATTCACAAAGCAGCCCAGCCCTGCTTTATAAACTCTACAGCCAAAGCAACAAGTATAAGCCCGAAAATTCGCGCAATTACGTCACATCCCTGCCTTCCAAAAATCCTGAACAGCAATTCTGTCTGCCTCAGGACAATCCATGCAACCATGAGGTTAAGCAAAGACGCGATCAAAGTTGTCAGATATCCAAACTGATTAACTAAAATAATGACAGTGGTTATGACACCAGGCCCCGTAATCAAAGGCGTTGCCAAAGGCACAGCAGCCAATTGATATTTTTTTGCCCTCTCCTCCGTCAATCTCAGGCCCAAGGCAATCTTTATGCCCAGAATCATCACTATAATGCCTCCCGCAACTTTAAACCCATCGACGCTTATCCCAAAAAATCCCAACGTCGATGTTCCGAAAAAAAGAAAAGCCAAAAGCACAATGCCTGCTATAAACACAGCTTTATTTACATTCCTTGCCCTTTCCTTCACAAAAAGCCTGCCTGTTAAAGAGTAAAAAATGGGCAGGTTTCCGAAAGCGTCCATTACAACAAAAATGGCAAAAAATGCTTTTACCAGTTCTTCAAGCGGCATAATTTTATTTTAGAATTAATGCCTTTTTAAATATTTTTATTTTGTACAGATTATTATTGACAAACATTTTTATTTTATTTTGAATGGAGTTACTTAAAAAATTTTTAATTGATGAAAATTTTGATTATTTAATTTTATAAACATCCGGCTCCATAAAAACCTTTTCTATGCCGACAGCCAGGCCCTTGTCTTTTTTCATCATTTCCTCTGAATTCATTTTTGCAGTCCCCATGGCAATGAGCTCATTCTTCAATGTCATCACCGCAACTTTATCGCTTTCATTGATTTGGTCATTTAATCTGCTTATCCCGGGAATTTTCAGGTCAACGCCGTGGCACAAGCTTTCAGCTGTCGTGTCAAAAACCCAGATTTTGGGCAGATGCGCGACTGCATTCTCAACCGGCTGTATCACCTTCCTCAAAAATTCGTCATTGTTTTCATTCTTATGGTAATGGAAGGCGTCAATTAAATCGTGCAGGGTAAACAAAGTTTCTTCTGTAAAAGGCCCTGCTTTTGTCCTTCTTAATTCTGCCATATGGGCGCCAATGCCTAATTTTTTCCCGAGGTCATGGATCAGCTTCCTTATGTAAGTGCCCGCTTCTGTTCCCACCCTAAATAAAGCGTCTTTTTCCTCAATCTCCAGAATTTCAAAATAATAGATTTCCCTTGTCCTTAATTGCCTCTTGACAGAGCTTTTTATCGGCGGCAGCTGCTCTATTTTTCCGGTAAAATATTTTTTTATTGTTTCCCTTAATATTTTTTCCTCAGCTTCCTTGTGCAGGTGCATTACGCCTATATATTCCTTGCCTGCTGTCAGCAAAGCCTGGACAACTTTTGTTGCCCTTCCTAAAGCTATTGGCAAAACTCCTGTTACAGCAGGATCCAAAGTGCCTGAATGCCCGGCTTTTTTCAGCCCTAAAATTCTCTGCACGTAATCGCTCACCTGGTGGGAAGTGGGGCCTTTTGGCTTGTCCACATTGACAACGCCGTAATTGATGATTTCCTCAGTTTTCCTTTCTTCTGGCCTGCAGCCATATTTTTCATCAGTTTTTGCTTCTTTTTTTACCAGAATTTTCCTTTTTATTCTTTCAAAGGGCAGTTTGTTTTCCATATCCATAGAATTCTTATTTTTTTAATAAAATTATTGGTTTTAGATTAATGGATTAAGGTTAAAAAAAAGAATTATAAAAGGCTCAAACGCTCCTTGGCGCTGTCGGCCTTGATTCCTGCAGCCTCTGCTTTGGAGGCATTTTTTGGGCACGCTTTGGAGGATGCTCTTTTTGCAATTCCTTGATTTCCTCTTTCTCAATCTCCTTAGCTTTATCCAACTTCTCCTCTTTAGCTTCCTCTATTTTTTCCTCCAGGACTTCTTCTTTTGTCTCTTCCTTCTCTTTCTCTACCTTGGCTTTTTTCTTCTTTGTCTCCTTCTCTGCCTCTTTGGCTTTTTCAATCTCCCTTTTCGCCTTCGGAGGCAGCTCGGCCAATTCCACTTTTACAAAGCCCTTGTCGTCCTTTATTGCGTTTACTTTAACATGATGCGGCGGATTTTGTATTCCGTCTTTCCATATGAACTGGTTGGCATATTTTCCTATTAGCACGTTTTCTGATTTCATGTGCTTGGCAATAAACTGCCTTAAGGCAATAACAGCCTTTTTGCTCCTCTTGTACCTAGGCGCTTTCATAAACTCCTTTCTTAAAGGAACATTGTAAACTCGCTCCAGTACAACTTTTGCTTCTGCTTCTTTTTTTGCCATTTTATCTCATGAATTCTGCTAGATTACGACTGGCTCCAGAACCTCTTTCTGCAGGGCATTCTCCCAGATTTCCGAATGGGTTTGTGCAGCCTGGTTTGTCACTATCGACTTGAATCCCAGTTCCGAGCAATTCAGCCCGTAATCCCGGTGTGGTCATAGCCCTATGCCTCGTATAATCAGCCTTCATATTTGGCTCATAAAAACCGCACTCCGAACATCGAGAATATTTAGGATTCATTTTTGATCATGCCTTTGTCTTTGTCCTGCGCCAGCTTCTTTTTACCCTAGTGTGCCTTCCAGGATGAATTCTTCTTGTCTTGCCGTAAATTTTTAATACTGTCCAGAAAGGGGCCCATCTGGTCTGCTTGTGCTTCTTTGCCAATCTTTGCTTCCTGCTTGGGTGTTTATAGCGTGCCATTTTTGTCTGCAATATCCGATCTAGGATCATGATAACAAGGAGCATTCATTATCTCCAAAACCGATAAGTAGCTATTTTCTCTATGGTAAGTTGCTGTTCCCACAACCCAACCTTCTTTAACCTCCTGCCCCGTGACAGAGAGGATACAGTTTCCATGCACATCAGTTAATGTTAAATTCTCCAAGTTTGGCGAGTGGAATGGACTGGCACGAAAGCCTCTAAATCTAAATACCGAATTAGGTTGGTCCTTTCTTATTTCATTTATATCAGTAAAAATTTTAAGGCTATCTGTCATTTCAAACTCTCTTAATTTTGATGTCTTTTTTCTTCTGCTCTAATTTTTTCAAGATTTCCTTTAAAGTATTGTCGTCAATCTTTTGCGCATGGCCCTGCTGCATTGCATTTGCAATGATAACCAGCAGCTGGACAGCTTTTTCAGGGAATGCTGCCCTTAAATTGCCATACCTTTCCAGAGCCCCTTTTGTCAAAGCCTGCTTCACTATCGCTTCCAGCTGCGCAATCTGCTGCTGCATCTGCGCCTGCTCCTGGGCCTGCTCCTGCAGTTTTTCGCCTTGCAGCTTCCTTAACTCTTCCAGCCTTTTTTTTCTTATATCGTCAAGCTCTGGCATTGTTTTTTGGATTGATTGTTATATTTCAATTTTCAAAATATTTTTACTTTTCTTCTTTCTTTGCCTCTGGCTTTTTCTCTTCCTTACTTGCCTCTTTTCTCTCTTCCTTCTTTGCTTCTGATTTTTCCTCTTTTTTCTCTGCCTTTGCCTCTTCTTTCTTTTTTTCTTCCTTTTTTGTTTCTCTCTTTTCCTCTTTTTTCACAGCTGTCTTCTCTTCCTTCAGCTCCTCTTTTTTCTCAGGCTTTGAGCCTTTGGCAATTTTAGTCGCGATTTTATCCAAAAATGATTTTCCTTTTCCCGTCATAATTCTGCCCTTATGCACACCTTTTTGCGCCTGCTTCACAAAGCCGGCTTTTTCTAGCTGCTGCAGGATTTTCCTTATTATGTTTCCGGAGCCCTTGTGATGGTGCTCAGGCTTGTAGCCCTTGTTTTCTTTTCCGCCGTATTTTGTCCTCAGCTTTGAAACTCCTATGGGCCCCAGCCTGTAAATTGTCCTTAAAACAGCAGCAGCCCTTATATACCACCAGTCTGCATTTACAGGAGGCCTTTCCTTGTGCACTCCGGTCTTGACAAAAGGCGCCCACGCAGGAGGCTTTATTTCATTGACTTT
>JAGVXV010000021.1 GCA_018303625.1 Candidatus Woesearchaeota archaeon | reverse complement strand
GAAATATTTAAATACCAATTGGTATTTTTATCTATCAAATGATAGAAAAATCTACCATACAAAGGGTGCTGGAAGTATTTTTTGAAAATCCCTCGAAGAAATTGCACCTTAGGGAGCTTTCCAGGATTTCAAAGCTGTCAATGCCTACAATAGTATCTGCCACGGATTCTTTGGCAAGGGAAAAATTGATAATTAAAACAAAAGGCAAAGTCGTAACAGAAGTTGTGGCAAACAGGGAAAATGTGATTTTTATGAGGCATAAGCTTCTCTACAACCTTGAAAAAATTTACAATTCAGGCATCATAGAGCATATTTCGAATGCGTACAATTATCCAAAAAACATCATATTGTTTGGCAGCTATTCCAGAGGCGAGGATATTGAAAGCTCTGACATAGATATAGCAATAACAACAAACAAGAGGTTGGCATTAAATCTTGAAAAGTATGAAAAAATCCTAAAAAGAAAAATAAATATTCATGAAACAGATTTGGGCAAGGTAAGCAATGAGTTTAAGGCAAATCTCGCCAATGGCATTGTTTTGGAGGGCTCATGGTGAAAGATTTTGAGTTTTTCCTGAATAAAGGCGATGTAAAAAGGCAAAGCCCAGACAAGAATTTGTCCAAAGATACTTTTAAAGAAAGTTTGGAAAGGCTTGAATTCTCAAAAAATCTTCTGGAAAGAGCTAAATCAAAATATGTGCTTGAAAATGCTTATGAAGCTATGAGGGAAGCAGCAGGCTCTTTATTGTACCATGAAGGTTTTAAGTCATTTTCGCATGAGGCATCAATTGCTTATCTTCTAAAGAAAGGTTTTAATGAGAAAGATATTTTTGAGCTTGATAGGTTCAGAAAAATACGGAATAGCATTAAGTATTATGGCAAGGACTATGAGAAAGGAGATTCTATAGCCGCAATTAAGCTTGCTGAAAAAGTCATAGGCAAGATAAAAAATTTATTATAAAATAAAAGGTTATTCTCAAGCAGCCTTTTGCAGCGGTTTTGCCATAACAGGCCTTTCATACATTCTCTCAGGCCTTGCAAATGGCACAACATTATCCACTTTAGCATATTGCTCTTCAGGCATCAAATGAGGCAGATAGTGCTGCACCAAAGTCTGAACAAGTCTTTTTGTTTCAGCCAGATTTATATTAAATCCCTGCGCAGTATAGAGTTTTTCAACATACTGCCTTAGCAATAAAATAGGGTTTCTTGCATATGCAAGCTTTTCCTGCGCAACTTTTGAGTTTTTAATTTGCTTATAGACGAGCATCATCCTTTCCTTTACGCTTGAGGCAATTTCCCTGTATTTTGCCTTTGCCATATTCTCATCAAAAGAGCGCTCTTCAAGGGTTACATTTTTTTTGCTGTAAGATTCTACAAGCTCGTCAACCTTTTTTTGGTCGTAAAATTTCCCGGGGCATGCTGTAAAACGCGAGGGGCCATTTGACTGCTGATGTGTTATAATTTCAGTTCCATAGCCTCTTTGCTTCAAATGAACAACCAACTTGGCAAAGGCCTCGTATTGCTTTTGAGTAGGGGCTGTTACGTCCATATTTCCTGCAAAAGATGCTTGGAATGAACCAGTGTTTTTTTCGTATGCGCCATTAGGCCTTGTTGTTATGTCAGCAGCATATGTAACTGAGCCATTCCTGTTTACTATAAAATGGTAAGGAGAGCCAGAATTCTTAATTCCGTATTTTTCACTCATTTTTATAGTCTGCCTGACCGCATCTTCCAATGTCTTTTTTGGAGTTTTTGTTATCTTTAAGCGCGTAAAAATGCCCTCGCCAGTATGATGCACTACTATCCTTGTTTTTCTTAAATCCTGTTTCCACTCTTTCATTCCTGCTTCCTGAACAATGCCCCTTACATAGCTTCTTGCGTCATAAAATGTTAAAGTAGAAGTTTCCTTTTGAGAATCAACTTGAGGTGCTGTTTTTGCCTCCTGTTCGTAAATTGGATTTTGTGCAGGGGCAATTGCTTTTGCATGCTCCCTATGGGCAGGCTTTTGGACTGAAGCAATGCTTTTTTGCCCAGAAGCAGGCTTGACAACATTAACTTGATTCTGACCAGAAGTTTTAGCCGGATTGACTACATAAGCAGTTATTTCCTGGCCCGGCTTAATCTTATTTGGGTCTTTTATATCATTCATCTCCGCGACTCTGTTGTATGGTCCAAAACCCTGCTTATTGCAAATTTCTATGAGGGTATCTCCCCGCTGCACTGTATAAGTCTTTTTTTCTGGAGGCTGGTTTAGGAAAACTGTTGTCTCGTCAGCATTTATACGATTCTTATCAACTATATGAGGATTGTTCCTCATTAATCTCTCTATAGAAATATTAGATATCATTGCAATGCCAAAAAAAGTATCTCCCGCCTTTACTTTATAGGTAGCTGGCTTGGATTCCTCAGAAACTTCTGGGTTACGCTCTTCTTCAGAAACAACTACAGTGGAAGACGGTGAAACATAATCCTCCAGAGTTACGCCTGCATCCTTGGGCTTAAACCCAATAGTAGCTGCTGTGAGCGCTACAGCAAATCCAAATGTCATCGCAGCTTTCCTGATAGACTTAGGTGCATTACTAACAGAATCGTATAATTTTTTAACTAAATTGCCGAACATTTTCTATTTAAAAATGACATTTTATTTATAAGCTTTTCTATTTTTATCACTCTATAATGGTTGCTTATTGCAAAAATAATAGGAACATTAAAAAAAACCAAAACTTATATAAAATTAGATAAATTTTATGCAATGGGGGGATAAATGAAACAATACCTTGACGCTTTAAAATACGTTCTTGAAAATGGCATAGAAAAGGAAAACAGGACCGGAATAAAGACTAAAGCAGTGTTTGGAATGCAGATGCGCTTTAACATGGAAGATGGATTTCCGGCCATGACAACAAAAAAGCTCGCATGGAACTCTGTTGTTTCAGAGCTATTATGGTTCATTGAAGGCTCGAATGACGAAAGAAGGCTGGCAGAGATACTATATAAGACAAGAGACCAAAGCAAAAAAACCATCTGGACTGCAAATGCCGAGGCTGATTATTGGAAGCCAAAGGCGAAATTTGAAGGCGACTTGGGAAGGATTTACGGCGTTCAATGGCGCAAATGGAAAAGCCCTGAAGGAAAGGGGATAGACCAGCTTGCAAATGCAATAAAAATGATTAAGGAAGACCCTACAAGCAGGCGCATTATCGTGAATGCGTGGAATGCAGGCGAACTGGAGCAGATGGCTCTGCCGCCTTGCCATGCATTTTTCCAGTTTTTTGTTGCGGAAAAAAAATTGTCTTTGCTGATGTATCAAAGAAGCTGCGACATGTTTTTAGGGGTGCCTTTCAATATTGCCTCTTATTCTTTATTGCTGAATATTGTTGCCCAGGTCACTAATCTGAAAGCAGGCGAATTTGTACATACACTTGGTGATGCGCACATTTACCACAATCATATCGAGCAGGTTAAGGAGCAGTTAAAAAGAAAGCCATTCCCATTGCCGACATTAAAATTAAATCCGAATATAAAAAATATTTATGGTTTTAAGATGGAAGATATTGAATTATTAAATTACCATTATCATCCGCCAATAAAGGCTGAGATGGCGGTTTGATTGTGAGATTAATTGTTTGAATCTTAGAATTATAACTTATAAGCATATTTGTTCCAAATATCATTCAATCTTCTTATCTGCCTGTTCTGCTCTTTAAGCTTCTCAACAACATTTCAAAAACCAAATATTTATATATTAATGCCATATTAATACTATATTAAGGTGATATTATGGTACAGGCGATAATAGATATTGAAGACAGGACAAATAGAATATTGAATATTGTAAAAGCCAAATATGGCTTGAAGGATAAAAGCCAGGCTATTGACTTAATGGCAAGGGAATATGAAGAGGATATTATGGAGCCTGAATTAAGGCCTGAATACATTGAAAAAATGAAGAAGAGGCAATTAGAGCCTACTGTAAAGATTGCTGACTTCAAAAAGCATTTCGGCCTGAAGTAAAATGTATTCTTATGAGTTAAGGAAAAGCGTTGAGAAGATATTTTTCAAGCTTGCCAAAAAGAATCCCAATCAATTGCTCATTATAGAAAAGAAAATTCAAGAGGTAGGGGAAAACCCGCAACACTATAAAAATCTCAGAAACCCGCTTCAGGGCTTTAAAAGAGTCCACATTGATAAGAGTTTTGTGCTTGTTTTCTCTGTAGACGAGAATAGAAAACACATAATTATTGAAGATTATGATTATCATGACAATATTTATAAAAAATGATAATATTGGGTAAAAATGATAATATCATTCGTTGCTGCAATGTCAAAAAACCGAGTTATTGGGAAAAACAATAAGATACCATGGAGCATGCCTGCAGATGTCAGGCATATGAGGAAGATGATAGAAGGAAAGCCTTTGATTATGGGCAGGAAAACGCACGAATCCATTGGAAGGCCCCTGCCAGACAGGAAAAACATAATCCTTACAAGGGACAAAAGCTACAAGTCCAAAGGCTGCATTGTTGTTCACACGCAGGAAGAGGCGTTGAAGGCGGCAGAAGGGGCTGAAGAAGTGATTATTTTTGGCGGCGAGGAGATTTACAGGATGTTTTTGCCAAAAGCAAACAGGATGTATTTAACAATAATAGATGCAGAAGTCGAAGGAGATGCCTTTTTTCCAGAATACGACAAAAAGGAATGGAAAGTTGTGGAGAAAAAAGAGCACAAGGCTGATGAAGAGAATAAGCATGATTATACTTTTATAACGCTCCAAAGAAAGTAGATTTCTAGATAAGCTTCTTAGCTAAGTCCAAAAAACCCAAATCAGAGAAAAAATAAGATTTTTTATATTTGAAATACTGCGTTAAATGCAATCGAAAAAGTGCAGCTAGTCAACTGTACCTTGTATATCATAAGCTACTGGAATCCCGCAGCATTGTAAATTTTCTGAAACTTCCTTTAAACAGAAAGTTCTTCTTGCTCCATACAACATGACCAAATCGTATCCCTTAGCCATAGCAGGTGCTGCTTTTAAAGCAATAATGCTTTCAAGAGGTGCATCATCCCACCATGGGATATGCTTCACGTCACATCCGCATTCTTGCAATTTACCTATACTTGCCAATGTTTCATGCGCATAGGCCCTCTTAAGCTCTACAAATTCCTGATGCACCACTAAGTTGAGGACACTCATTTAAAACTAAGGTAATTAATCGACTTAAAAATGTTGCCATTTCTGGACTTCTCCCCCACGTTAAGTTCATTGCAGTCTTGCTACGCCCAGCATTTAACAGAAGTTTCCGAAACCTTTATATATTATTAAATAAGTTTATATAATTTTTTATAGTTAAATATAATTTAAAATATTATTAAATAAGATGAAAGAGAGCTTTGTAAGGACAATAAGGAAAACAGGGACAAGCCTCGGCATAAATATACCTCCGGAGATAATAAAGCTCCTTGAACTGAGGGAAGATGATATTGTAAGGATTGAGATTGAAAAGGTAAAAAAAAGTGGTAAAAATTGACGTTTTGGACTATCTGAACAGGCAAAAAGGCAGTGAAAAACTGATTGAGAATTTTCCCGAGATAAAAGACGAGCTGGAAAAATTAGGCGAAATAAATGAATCAGTCGAGAATTTTGAAAAAAGCTCATTCTTCCACAGCGGGTTTTTCCTGAAAAAGGCAAAAAACCGGCATCTTGCATTAAAGATAAAAATGCTTAACTCTGAATTAAGGGAAAAAAATGAAATCTGCGAAAGGCTTCATGGCTTAGCCCATAATTTAGGGATGCTGAGGACTTTGCTCGCCGTTAAGGATGAGAAGGTTTTCAAGAGGATAAATGACAGCTTTTTAACAAACGATTACTCAAGCATCCCTGTGGTAATCAAAGAGCTGAACGACTTCAAGGACAAGATAAACGAATTGGAAAAAAATTATAAGTCGCTGATAAACGAAAACTATGCGAGCATTGACTTCAAGGTCAAGCATGAAGAGCATTTGGACAGGCATTTAAAAAACCTGCATGAAACGCACGGCAGGCAGAAGAAGCTGCTCATGTCCATGGGGGTTATGTTCACAAAGCTGTGCAAGGATATTTTAAAAAAGAGATAGATAAGTTATAATGTTGTTCTATTTGGATTATTTTAGATGTGTAATATTAACTATTATTAAATGACAATATTTATAAATTAGGATTTGTTCTTGGTTTTTGGTATGCAAGGACGTATGAATTATCAGGAAAAAATGGAAGAGTTTTGGGGATGGAAACCCGGAAATGTGCTAAGTCCGTCTATGTATGGATTCATAGCATGGAGAATTTGTGATCCAGTCTATGGATCTAAAGCCATGGAGATTGTAAGGCATGGAGGACCAGATATATTTCTCAGGAGCCTTTTGGCTGGCTTAAGATATTATGATAGGAGGGAACCAATTATAAGAGAATTGATGCTGGAATGGGTGAAATCTCCTGAAAAAATGGGAAAGGTCTTAAACGGAATGATAGGAATCCTGCAAGACGATGATTGCAGTGAGTCATTGGACGCTATACTTGAAGCCAACAAGCCAGTTAAATACCCAACAATTTATCGCCTTCTTGGGGCATTAGGAAGAGAAGATGCATCTGAGCAAACAAAAAAATGGCTTGTAAAGTACGCAGTAGAAATAGAATACCAAGGATTGCGAAAGGTTGTTAGTGTGATGCACAGATTTATTACAAAACCTGAATGTTATTTTGAAAGAATGTCTCCGGATGCAGCAAAGGACCCTGAAGAGATGGAAAAGCAGGATTATAGGATTCAGGAAGCTCCTCAAGTACTCATAGAAATTGGGGAAATGGCTTTGCCTTATCTCAGGCAAAAAAACCTGGAAAATCCGAATGAAACAATTTCAAAAATAATAAAGGAGATTGAAGCCAAAGCAAATGTATCTCCAGAGGGGCAAGATACAGGCGCCTTTACCAAGGAGCCAGAACCTGAAAAATCGGAGCTACAATCTATGGTAGAATCCTTGAGCGGCAGTTCCCCGACTGATGCTGGAAAATGGCTAAAAGAAAAAGCAATAGGGGAATATAGGATGGGTCCGCAGGTAGCTGATTTGATATGTGAAACCTATTTTGGAAAAGAGCTTACCGAAGAACAAGTTGAGGAAATTAAAGCTATTCTTAGCATTATAGGGCAAATAGATGGCAGCGTCTTGGAAAGATTAAGATGGATGACTGATGGAAAATTTGCTCCGCTCGAAGAGGTTATCCAAAAACTCCAACCTCATGTGATTAGGTAAGTGCCAATTGAAATAAACTTCCAACCACCTAATATTTTAATTTATCAAAAACTTTAAAAACAGAATAATAGTACTCAAAGCTATGGCAAATATCAACATCAATGCCGACATCATTTCTATCATTATCAGCTGAAAGGCTGGTCTTTTTCAAGGCTGGCAGATTAATTTTAATGATAGAAATATATATAAACAAAATAAAAACAATTTATAGAAAAATGCTAAAAAAGCATATTATAATGCGAGCAATGCGGCGAGCGTAAAATTTGCCGCAGGCATTTTTAAAAATTATTTATGGCATTAATATTTTAAAAATAAAGAAGGTCAATTAAAAAATAATCAATAAATTATTAAAAAATTAAGATAAAATCAACAAGTATTTGATGAAAAACTATTAAAAAAGAAACATTATTTAAAAAATCATTAAAATTGATAAAAAATGAACGAATTGAAAACCAAACATTAAAAAAATTATAAAAAATAAAATGGAAAAATACGAGCCGGTAAAGCAGGAACTGGAAATACTGGATTTTTGGAAAGAAAACAAAATCCATGAGAAAGCCAAAGAGAAGAACAAGGGAAAAAAGCAGTTTTATTTTCTTGACGGGCCGCCTTACACTTCTGGAAAAGTGCATTTGGGGACTGCTTGGAACAAGGTCCTGAAGGATTCTGTCTTAAGGTACAAAAGAATGAGGGGCCTTGATGTGTGGGATCGCGCGGGATATGACATGCACGGGATGCCTACTGAGCAGGGCACTGAAAAGAAGCTGGGAATAAAGCACAAGGATGAAATTCCAAAGTTCGGGGTTGAGAAATTTATAAAGGCATGCAGGGAATTTGCAGAAAGCAACCTGAAGCTGATGAACAAGGATTTTATGAGGCTTGGAGCCTGGATGGATTTTGAAAATGCCTACAAGTCCGTTGACAATACTTACATGGAAGGCGAGTGGTGGCTGATAAAAAAAGCGCATGAAAACAAAAGGCTGTATGAAGGCCAGAAAACAATGCACTGGTGCGCTAGATGCGCAACTTCGCTTGCAAAGCACGAGCTTGAATACAAAAAAATAACAGATGACTCCATTTTTGTAAAATTTCCATTGAAGCATGCCCAAAACGAATTCCTCATAGTATGGACAACAACGCCATGGACAATCCCTTTTAATTTAGGAGTTATGGTGCACCCTGATTTTGATTATGTAAAGGCAAAAGTGGAAAATGAAGTCTGGATTGTGGCAAAAGAGCTTGCAAAGCAGTTAATAAACGAGATTGCAGGAAAAGAATTCAAGGTTATCAAGGAGATAAAAGGAAAAGATCTTGAAGGCTTGAAATATGGGCACCCTTTCGCTGATGCAATAAATCATTATGAGGAATTGGAGCAAAAAAACCCGAAAGTCCATTCTGTTGTTTTAAGCGGCGAGTATGTGACATTGGAGCAAGGCTCAGGCTTGGTGCATATGGCTCCCGGCTGCGGCCCTGAAGACTATGAAATAGGGCATAGAAACAAAATCCCTCCTTTCAACAACCTAAGCGAATCTGGAATTTTTCCCGAGAATATGGGTGAATTCGCAAATTTAAAAGCAAAAAAAGACGATAAAAAGTTTGTTGAGGCTTTGGACAGGAGAAACGCGCTTGTTGCAAAAGCCAAGGTAGAGCATGACTATGCGCATTGCTGGCGCTGTAAGGAAGCAATAATCTACAGGACAACAACGCAATGGTTTTTCAGGATAGAGGATCTAAAGGAAAAAATGCGCGAGCTTAACAAAAGCATATACTGGATGCCTGATTACGCCGGCTCAAGGAGCTTTGACAACTGGCTTGAAAATTTAAGGGACAATGGCATAACTAGGCAGCGATATTGGGGAACGCCCCTGCCTGTATGGAGATGCAATGATTGCAATGACTACATTGTTATTGGCTCAATAGGGGAATTGGAAAAGCTTGCTGGAAAATTGCCTGAAGATTTGCACAAGCCGTGGATTGATGAAATAAAAATAAAGTGCAAATGCGGCGGCGAAAAGAAAAGAATTCCTGATATCCTGGATGTCTGGATAGATGCTGGCAGCGCATCATGGAATTGCTTAGACTACCCAAGAAGAAAGGACTTGTTCCAAAAAATGTTTCCCGCTGACTTCATTCTGGAAGGCATAGACCAGATAAGAGGCTGGTTTAACCTGCTTTTTGTTGCATCGATGGTGGCAATGGAAAAGCCTTCCTTCAAGGCAGTTTACATGCACGGCTTCATCAACGACGCGCAGGGCAGGAAAATGTCAAAAAGCCTGGGAAATTATATCCTGCCACACGAGGTTGTTGACAAGTACGGCGCTGACACTTTAAGGTATTACGGCATCAGCGGCGCAGAGCCGGGGCTTGACTTGAATTACAACTTTGACGATATGAAGGTGAAGCACAAAAACCTCACTGTATTGTGGAATCTGCACAATTATGTGATTGACCTGGCAAGGAACATGAACCTGAACCCGAAAGAGCTGAAAATAAATAAAAAAAACATCGCAATTGAGGAGCAGTATATTCTCTCGAAATTGAATTCTGCCATAAGAAAAGTGACTGAGCTGTTTGAAAGGTATAAGCTAAATGAGATGCCATGGGTTATAGAAGAGATTTACCTTGAGCTTAGCAGAACTTACATTCAGCTGACAAGGGACAAATCTTCAATCGGAAGCGATGATGAAAGGAAAGCGGTGCTTTACACATCCTACCATGCATTGATGGAAATTCTGAGGCTTTTTGCGCCAACAGCCCCATTTATAACCGAAATGGTATACCAGAACCTGAGAAAAGAGTTTTCCCTGCAGGAAGAAAGCATTCACCTGCATAACTGGCCGAATTGCAATGAAAAACTAATCAACAAGGAGCTGGAAATGGAAATGGAGCATATAAGCAATGCCATACAGGCGGCCCTAGCACTAAGGGAAAAAATACAGCTGGGCGTAAGATGGCCCTTAAGGGAAATTATTATTGCAACCAAGGACAAGAAAATAGTGAAGGCAGTTGAAAATTTAAAGCTCATAATAAAAAAGCAGGCCAATGCCAAGGAGATTGATGTTCAGGAAGAATTGCCCGGAATAAAATTAATCGCAAAGCCCGATTACTCTCAGATTGGGCCTGATTTTGGGGACAAAGCTCCCAGGATAATTGCGCAGCTTGCAATAGAAAGCCCGGAAACAATCCTGAGCCATATAGAAAAAGACGGGAAATATGAATTAAAAGCGGGCAATGAAAAATTCAATATAGTCAAGGAGCATTTAATCGTCCAGAGAAAGGTTCCGGAGCCTTATGTTGAAGCAATGTTCAAGGGCGGGCTTGTTTACCTCAACAAAAATCTTGATAAGGAATTGCAGGCAGAGGGCTTTGCCAGGGAAATAATGCGGCGCATCCAGGCTTTGAGGAAAAATGCAAATCTGCAGAAGGCTGACAAGATAGAGCTGTTTATAAAGGCAGGCAATGACTTAAAAGAAATGCTGCAAAAATGGGAAGGCATGATAAAGGAAAAAGTGAATGCATCATCATTGGAAATCTCAAGCTCAAAACCTGAAAAAAAGCTGAAAAACTACAGCAAGGAAAAGGTAAGAGAGAAAGAATTTGAATTGTTTCTGGAGAAGGTTTGAATGCACATTTCCTCATTGGATAAGGATAGAATAAAACAAAAGCCAGTAGTAGTAGTTAAATCCGATGGGAGATTGGAGATTTGTGTAGAATTGTTTGACCCATTAGACAAATTCCTTTTTGGAAAAATAAAAAATTATGAAAAGGTAGTTTTAGGGGAATTCCTCAATAGAGAAGATGGAAGCGGCTTATATAGGCACATTAGTCCAGATTTTTTAATATCCATAGGCGACAATAACAGCCAAAGGTTTTTATTCCGGGGGGATGAGGCAATTCTTGGTCAAAAATATCAATTTGAATTAATCGACTTAAGAGTCAAACAATACAAAAGTAATTGATTTATTTAAATCTCATGGCTCTTTTGTGAGTATTAAAGCAGTTGTTGTTTTCTCAACACCCTTATATTCGCTCAAGGTATTTACAATATAGTTGTTAAGCTCGTTTATGTCTTTTGCGCGAATCTTGGCTACCACATCAACGTCGCCCGTTACATTGTCTACAGATTCTATATTCGGGTTTTTCCTTATTATGCCCATTAAGTCCTTAGTTGTCATGCCCTCCTGCTTGAGCTCCTTTAAAGAGATGTTAATGAATACGTAAGCAGATAAGCTAAATCCCAACTTGCTTTTGTCAATCTCCACAGTATATTTTTTTATCACTCCGAGCTCTTTTAGCTTCTTTACCCTGTTATTGACAGTTGTAACCGGGATTAATGTCTTTTTCGAGATTTTGTGCGTTGATAAATTGGAATTTTCTCTCAATATTTCCAGTATTTTCCCGTCTTTTTCGTCTATTAATTGCTTCATATCAGTTCAAATAAACGCTTTTTATATATAAATGTTGCTATTTTTGTTCAAATTTTTCATTTTTTTGTAATTATGTTTATATATTATAGTATTTTTCCATTTTCATGAAAAAGTTAGGTGATTATGATAGATGAGCAAAAATGCCTATGCTGCGGGCTGGAGATAGGAAAAGCCGCTTTGGATGCGGACTTTTTATGCACAGACTGCGACGGCAATATTTTCAGGGAAATAACTTCAAACGAGCTTATTTACAATTAACAATAAAAACCAGCAAAAGGTGAATGTGCAGATGAACAAAAACAATATGGAAGAAAAAAACAATTTAGTGGAAAAGCTAATCGCTCATGACTTTGATGACAAAATGTCTGAATTCTCTATGAAATAAGGACTGAAATTAAAGATAAATTTAGCTTTTTTTCTTGAAGATTTTATTTTACAAAAAACAAAATTATTTAAACAAATATTATTATTTCTGATAAAAAACTAAAATATATGAAAATGGCTGGCAAAACAATAGCAAAAGACACTCCTCTGGCAGAAATCACTCTAAGAAGGTATGAAAGGCCTACAAACCTGAAAGATCGCGAATTGGTGAGGAAATTATGCCTTTCTGTCGGCTTATTGCAGCCCGGCGATTCCCGGGATGTTATTGTGGATATTCTACACGTGCTTGTAGATGGAAAAAAGGAAAAAAAGGAATTAAGCAGCGAAGACATAATAAAGTTAGTTGTTGAGGAAAGGAAAAAGCACAAATTGTCATTGCTCGGAATTGCTCCAAGCAACATAAGAAGGCAGCTTAAAAGGCTGAAGGACTTGTTTTTGATTGAAAGCACGGCAAACAAATACAGGATTGCAGAATTTGAGGATTTAAATATGATTTTTGAAGAAAAGATTGAGAAGTTTTACCTTAAGTCAATTGTTGATAGGGTCAAGGACTATTTTGAGGCTTTGAAATAAGGCGCTATCTTAAAATTTAGCTTATTTCTCATCAGGCATATTCAAATATTGTGCAGCATTTGCCATTGCCCCAAGAATGTTATAAGCAGGATTTCTTGTGAGCCGTGCTAATGTAAAATATGTTTCAGAATGGCCATTACTTTCCTGCTTAGGGCTTCCATCAACTCCACCACGGATTATTGGAAATGGTATTATTTTTCCCTCCAATGGCTCTTTAGCCCCAGATCTCAATAAATTCCAAAATACCTGCCTTTCTCTCGGATTTTCTTTTCTCTGAATCATTTTTATTTGGTAAGAATATATGGCGTTATTGCAGTTATATTTAAATTTTTTGTAATTATTTACTTTAAAGTAGTAAAAATAGAAAGGTTTATATAGTAGATATGGAATATAATTGCTACAATGGAAGTAACACAAGTACAAAGAAATGTAACAAGTCTTGGTGGATTTATAAATTCCAATGGTATACCTAAAGTCCCTGGAAATAGTTTTAAGGAGTCAATAGACTTTATATCAAAAAATCTGGGTAAATTCGCAACAGGTTCTGTGGAAGTTGGTAAAAAGGCTCTGCAGATGACCTTAAATGCTATTGTTTCAAAATATGGCGTAATGGCAGAAGGGGATATAAGACTCAGTGCCATTAAGGAAGTGTGGCTTGATTACATTGAAAGAATTAAGGATAGGTATCATGGTGATCTTACTCTCCATGTTGGCCAAGGAATAACATATATCCCTAACACTAAATCAAGGCCGGGACATTATAGGACAATTGATGCTTTAGTTTGAAATCAGTAAAAATCCGTAAGATTTTGTAATATGCTCCTCTTTTCAATTTTTTCCTCTTCTTCTTACCAAATCTGTATACTGCAAAACATAAGATTTATAAAGTAAGGCGTATCTGTTATTTTTTTAATATGAACTTTAAAAACAGGGATGTAATCTCAATCCACGATTTCTCAAAACAGGAATTGCTTTTCATTCTTAAGGCTTCAAAATCAATGGAGAAAAAGCCAAACCCAAATTTGCTGAATGGCAAAATATTAGCGACTTTGTTCTTTGAGCCGTCAACAAGAACCAGGCTGAGCTTTGTTTCCGCAATGGAGCAGCTGGGCGGAAAGGCAATCGGCTTTGCCAACGCAAGCATAACTTCTGTGAAAAAAGGCGAGACATTATGGGACACTATGAAGATGGTGGAAAACTATGCTGATGTCATTGCAATAAGGCACCCTCTGGAAGGCAGTGCAAGGCTAGCGGCAGAAGCGTCCTCAAAGCCTGTTATAAATGCAGGGGATGGAGCAAACCAGCATCCAACGCAAACAATGCTTGACTTGTACACAATACAAAAGGCAAAAGGCAAACTTGAAAATTTGCATATAGGCATGTTAGGCGATTTAAAATACGGAAGGACTGTCCATAGCCTTACAACTGCGCTGTCGCATTTTAACCCAACATTCTACTTTATCGCTCCTGAAGCGCTGCAGATGCCGCAGAGCTACCTTGACGAATTAAAGGAAAAGAGGATAAAGTTTTTCATTGAATCAAATCTGCTTAAGGTAAGCAAAAAATTAGATATTTTGTATGCAACAAGAATCCAGAAAGAAAGGTTTCCGGATCCTATAGAATATGAAAAATACAGGGGGATCTATAAATTGGACACGAGCTTGCTGCCTCATATAAAAAAAGAGCTGAAAATAATGCATCCCCTGCCAAGAGTTGATGAAATTGACAAAAGTTTGGATAAAACAGAGCATGCGCTTTATTTCCAGCAGGCAGCAAATGGAGTGCATGTAAGGAAAGCACTTTTAGGGTTAGTTTTAGGAAAAATAAGATGACCAAGAAAGAACAAAGCGTAAGCGCGATAAAGGAAGGCACCGTTATAGACCACATTCCCAGCGACAGCACATTCAAAGTAGTTGAAATACTTAATCTTGAAGGGCATAGAAATATTATATCTATAGGGACAAATCTGGAGAGCAAAAGGATGGGCAAAAAAGGCATTGTCAAGGTTGGCGGAAAAAGCCTGACAAAAGAGGAAGTTGATAAAATTGCATTGGTTGCCCCGAATGCAACAGTAAATATAATCAAGGATTATGATGTAAGAAAAAAACTCCATGTTGCTGTTCCTGACGAGCTTGAAAACATAATAAAATGCTCAAACCCGAACTGCATAACAAACAATGAAAAGACTGATACAAAATTTTATGTTGTGAAAAAAGAGCCTTTGAAGGTCAAGTGCCATTATTGCGAAAGGCTTATGGAAAAAGAGGATATAAAATTGGTGTAAGATGTTGGGGGTAAATTTATGCGGAATTAGGCTGAAAAATCCTACAATACTAGCTTCTGGAATTTTAGGCATTGCAAAGGAAAGCGTTGACAGGGTTGGCAAGTCCGGCGCTGGCGCTGTAACATTAAAATCCCTATGCCATGAGGAAAGGCTGGGCTATAACAATCCCGCAATAGTCGTATTTGAAAAAGGAATGCTGAATGCAATCGGATTAAGCGGCCAGGGCATAGATAATGCATTAAAAGATTTCAAGAGGCTGGATGATGTTTCTGTTCCGGTCATAGGCAGTATTTTCGGCTATCGGACAGAGGATTTTGCCTATGTTGCAAGGCAGATGTCCAAATTAAAGCCTGCAATGATTGAGATTGATATTTCCTGCCCGCATGTTGACTATGGAAAGCCTATATGCTCGGACAAGGACTTAACTGCAGAAATAACAAGGGCTGTAAAGAAAAATACAAAGCTGCCTGTAAGCATAAAATTAAGCCCAAATGTTTCTGACATCAGGGAGATTGCCCATGCAGCTGAAAGGGCAGGCGCAGATGCAATAACCGCAATAAATGCAGCTTCAGGAATGGCAATTGACATTAATGCCCGCAAACCAATATTAGCAAATAAGATTGGCGGCGTAACAGGACCTGCACTAAAGCCGATTGCAGTAAGATGCGTTTACCAGATTTACGAAACAGTAAAAATTCCCATAATCGGCACTGGCGGCGTAACTTATGGAAAGGATGCAATAGAGATGGTGATGGCTGGCGCAACTGCTGTCGGCATAGGAACTGCTGTCTATTACAGGGGCATAAATGTTTTCAAAAAAGTATGCGATGAAATGCAGCAATGGATGAAGAAGAATAAAGTAAAGAATTTAGAGCAAATTAGGGGGGTTGCGCATAGATAATAGAATCATTAAATATAAAATTAAAAAAATAAGGGAGGGAAGATTTCAGGATTCACTTGATGGAAAAGTTACTCCCTCCACCCACCCGTTAAGATTTTTGAATAAAGCGGAAGAAGCCGATTATATTGCGATCCAATGAGCGAGCGTAAAATGCGCCGCAGGCATATTTTAAATAATTTAAAAGTCTACAACAAAATAATAAAAAAATAAGCTAAACAAAATGCCAAACCATGAATTATTAAAAACAGAAATGCCCATAGTTGTTCCTGTTTCCAAGGTCATTAACGAGGGCAAATCCCAGAAAACAATTTTCATTCCTTATAAAGAAAAAATAAAACCTGGACAATTCTTTATGTTGTGGATTCCGGGAATTGATGCAAAGCCTTATGCTGTTTCTTACATCATAGGAAAGGAAATTGGCTTCACTTCAATGGCTATTGGAAAATTTTCCTATGC
>JAGVXV010000013.1 GCA_018303625.1 Candidatus Woesearchaeota archaeon | reverse complement strand
CCCTGGGGCTCTGAGCTTATTGAGAGCTACGAGAAAATCATAAAGGATTTCGGGCTTGAGGTTTTCAGCGAAAATACCTTCCCGAAGCCGAACAGGATAATGCGCAGGAATGTTGTTTTTGCAGGCAGGGGCATGGAGCAGATAGCAGAGGCAATAAAAAACAAAAAAAAATTCTATGTTTTAAGCGGAATAATGCCGACTAACGACAAAATCCATTTCGGCAACAAGATGGTTATAGAGAACATAAAGTATTTCCAGGGGCATGGGGCCAAAACATACATGCTTATAGCGGATTTGGAGGCGGCATCAACAAGGGGAGTTTCCTTGGAAGAAGCGAGAAAAAGGGCTTTGGATTTTCACATCCCAGCTTACATCTCTTTGGGATTGGACGCAAAAAAAACAATATTCTATTTCCAGAGCGAAAACAGAGATGTGATACATCTGGCCTACGAGTTCGCAAAAAAAATAACATTAAACGAGTTTGGGGCTATATACGGCAATGCAGACCCGGGCAGGATTTTCGCAGCAATAACTCAGGTAGGCGATGTCTTGTATCCGCAGCTTGAGGAAAGAATGCCTGGCATAATACCTGTTGGCATAGATCAGGATCCGCATATAAGGCTGGCCCGCGACATTGTCAAAAGATTCAAAGAAAAGAAATTCTTTTCAGTCTCGAGCTTGTACCATAAATTCACCCCGAGCCTGGACGGCAGCTTTAAAATGTCGAAGTCAAAGCCTGAAAGCTGCATTGAGCTGCCGGAGGACATGAAGGTTTTAAGGAAAAAAATCCAGAATGCACTGTCAGGAGGCAGGGACACTTTAGAGGAGCATAGGAAAAAAGGGGCGGTGATAGAGAAAGACATGTGCTTTGAGCTGCTGAAGCAGCACCTGGTTGAAGATGACAAGGAGCTGAATAAAATATACAATGACTATAAGTCAGGAAAAATGGCTTCCGGGGAGATAAAGCAGCTCACAATGGAAAAAATGGAAATTTTCATGAACAATTTTACCAGGGGAATGGAAAAAGCCAAAAAGGAGATAAGCGACTTAAAATTCGTTAAGTTTAAACAATGAAAATCTGAGATTTTCAGGTTTAAACTTCCCGAAAATTCAAGAAATTTTCGTTAAGTTTAAATAAATTAAAAATAAATTAATTAAAAAAGAGGTGTAAAATGACGCAGCCCAATATAGCCCATCTTTCTGGCGGCTTTATGATAACAAGCATTGTAGGCTTTCTGATTTCAGTATTCTATGTCTTTCCGAAGTCAGGCGATTGCACTATTTTCGGAATAACATGCAAATCATTGGGATTCACACTGGTCTTATTTTTCACAGTAATGTTTGTTGCAGCCATGATAGCCATGACTTACGGCCCTGATGAAAGCATGAAGCATGTTGGGCATAGGAAGAGACGGTAAGCTCCAATATGAAGAAGGAAATCGATTTCATAAAAGAGAGAAATAAAAGAGTTGAAGCAGACAAGGCCTGGGAGCTGAGCAAGACAAGAAGAGTATCAATAGCTGTCATGACTTATTTCATAGTTGCTATATTTTTGATAATGATTGGCATACCTAAGCCCTGGTTCAATGCCCTCATCCCATCAATAGGATTCTTTCTTTCAACATTGACTCTTCCTTTTTTGAAGAGATTCTGGCTGAAAAAAGTATATAGAAACTAGTCTTTAGGCTTCTCATCTTCATCAGCTTTATATTTTCATTCCTGCACTTCTGCTCCTCTGCCTTCTCTTCAGCGTCTGTAAGAAAAATCTCTTCCCATTGCGGATAAGGGCTTGTTTTGCTTGTTTTCGGGAATGACTTTGAAAAAGGCATAAGAAGCAGAAGGCAAACATCATTTATAAATTTTATTTATTTTAGTAGCTGACAAAAGTAATCGCTTATAAATATCAGCTGCTAAAATTAGAAAAACAAAACAATCTAAATTAGAAAGTTTTGGCTGGAGAAGAGGTTGAAAGAATGAAAAGTTATTTGATTTCTTTTGGTCCGAATTTTTCGATTTGGAATAATGTAGCACCTATAAAAGAATGTAAGAACCAATAAATACTCAATGTGTGTGTAAAGCATACGGATTCAGCCACTATTTTGTTAACATTTTTTGTTTTTTTCTTGCCTACTTTTTTCAAAACTCTTTCTATTTTTGAATATTCTCTATGTTTGCTAGAAAGATGAATGTCGCAGGTTAAGTCATAAAAATAGTATAAATTATCTTCATTTATATATGTCATATCGACTATTAAATGATATAAAAGTATTAATGGTTCATAATAAAAAGAAATATCCTCAATTATTTTTGGTTCAGATTTTCTTCCTTTTTTTAGGTAGGTTACCTCTTCCAAAACATAACCATGCGAAGCCATTATTTCTATAAACTTAGGAAATTCAATTTTGAAATATGATTTTTTCGGTATTTTAACAACAAAAGAAGAAATAAAATGATATTTATTAGGGGTCGCTGCGAAAATATTAAGTTTTTCTTGCTCAACAAATACCATCTTATAAAACCTTCTTACCATTGGGTCCATATAATAATTACTTTTATCTTTTATTTTGATTAAGATTTTATCTTTTACTAATTTTTCTTTTTTATAATGATATCTCCTCTTTTTCATAAAGTGATAGCTAGAAACATATTCATAGATTTTATTGGATGCAACTTCACTCAAACCTTTTTCGTGTTCAGTTAAGACAAATTCTAAAATAAATAATGAATCCTGATCAAGATTAAACAAGACTTTTGGTATGTCTTTCTCTTTCATATGGAATTTTTTCTTAAGAAACCATTCTTTAACAATTCTTGGAAGGGTAGAATCTATCATATTTACGCATTAAAATTGCACTTATTTATATATTTTTTCATATTTAATACATTTTTTTGCACTTTAATTAAGTATTTAAGGGCTACACGCTTTCTATTAAGAAATGAGAAACATTACTAGAAATTTGCAAAAACAAGTATCTAAAGCGGATTTAGAATCGAAGCTAAGGAATATAGCGAAGCTCATTGGCGAAGTTGTAGTGTTTAAGATAATAGTTGACAATGCTGGAAAAGCAAGTATAATTGGGATTGAAACCGATTACGATGAAGAAGAGGATGAAGATGAGGCATTTGTCTATCCAGTCATAAAAAAAACGGACATAAGGAAACCGCTTGTTTATCTTGACTATATCGGGTGATAAAAATGGGTAAAAACTGGTTAATAGAAGATAAGGAAGAATATGGATTAGAGAAGGAAAAAAAAGCTTATTTAGGCCTTTCAAAGGCAATAGAACTGCTGGAGGAGGCAGGAAAAATACTAAGGGAGGGGTTCAAATGAATAAATGCAGCATATGCAAAAAGCTTAAAAACTACCTAAAAAGGCTCATTGCAAAAGGCGAATTCCAGCATTCGCCCAGGGAAAGCCTTGACTGCGAGGACCTTTACAGCAAATATCTAAAAGATGGAAAATTTAGGATGTACATAGAGGGCATAAGGCTTTGCCCTGACTGCGGAAGTTGGTATATGGGGGCAAGAGGAGCAAATTTTGAGCAGAACAAGCATTACCACATTTGCGACTCCTGCAACTGGAAAAGCCCTTTTTTCAATGGGAAATATTTTTGAGGTGATGAGAATGCTAAAACTAATGAGTAAAAACCAATACTGCATGCATTGTAGAAAAAAGACAAAAATTAGCCTAATCAAATTAAGCAATATCCCTCATTGCAGCAAATGTGGAGCTTTCATCCTCTCAAGGATACTGGAAGTTGAGGAATTAACATTGAATAACCTGAATAGCTATGAAAAAGAGCTTAAGAAAAGCATGGCTCATTCCAAAAAAATCATCAGGCAGGGTTGCGATGCCAAGGAAAGAAAGAAAGAGGAAAGATTAATGGATGAGAGATTGAAATACGAGCTAACTCTTATTAGCGATTTGAGAAAGCAGATAAAGGAAGAACCATTAAGGAGTAGAATTGAAGGGATTCAAGGTTTGGCGTATGCCCTTAAAGTGCGAATTGCTTCCATGGGTATCAAGAAAGCTGAATCCTTATGCCTTAAAATATTGAAGGAGATAGGTAAAATCAAAACCAATAAAATAAGTTGATTGGAGCAAAAAAATGTACAAAATAGTTTTTGTTTGTTATGCAAACATACAAAGGAGTAAATATGCTGAAGAAAGAATGAAAGAGATAATAAGAGTTCATAACCTCGATAACATAAGTGCAAACTCTGCAGGGAAGTGGCATATATTCGGCACAAAGAATGAATATGATCAATGGGGAACTAAGGGTAGAAAAGAAGAGCATAGACAAAGAGTCAAAGATGCCGATTTGATATTAGTAATGTCCAAAGATATTGAGCGCGATCTTAGGAATATCCGAGAGTTGGATATATCAAACAAAAAAATATTCACTTTGAAAGAATTTGTGTTCAACAAATTATTAGGCGAAAATAAAGATGATGCTGACTTTGATATTAAGGATGGTCCTACTCAAGGCAATGAAGGTTGGAAACCTCAAATTGATGAATGCATGGACAAAATTAAAGAAAATATTGAAGTTTTCAAGGATTTTATTGAAAAATAAAAATATGAAAGAGAAGCAAAATGGCAAAATTAAATTTTAGAATTGAAGAAAAGAAAGTCTGTTTGTATGTTAAAAAGAAGCTCATTGTAGACTTAGGAATTAAAGAGGCTGAAATATTTTGTCTAGAACTCCTGAACGAGATTGACAAGATAAAACCTGTTAGGTAATTAAACATTTGGATTATTCAAATTGGAATGTTTTTAACATAAAATTTTTATATAAGAATATAATAAAAATGCTGGAGGTATTAAAAATGGAGAATGGCCTTATAGATGATGAAAACAACAAATCCCCCGCATTGTTGGCTGTAGTAGAGGGTAATCGGATTGGCGATGCATTTAAATATTTTCAAAATAGTGGCAAAAATAAATTATATTTTTATTCAAACTCTAAACAGATTAAAAATGCAGGAAATAAAAGGATAACCCATGTCTATTTTAAAGTGAGAGACATTTTATTTAAAGAATCTAACGTTGTTGCCAAAGCAGATTTTATTGAAATAACAAACGAAAACCCCGTGGAATTTAGACTTCAAGGAAGCGAATCTGAGGAAGGGTTGTATTATTATGGATTCACAAACCTAAGAAAATTGAATTGCCCTATCGAGCTTTCTGAAATGAGGTATTTTAAACCAGATGGAACAGGAAGCAGACTTCTAAATTCTACGCCTGGGGCTACTATAATCATAGATCCAGAGATAGATTAAGGTGTTTTAGATGATTTTTGGGAAATTTTTTATTTATGGGCGAGTTTGAGATATGGGAAATAGAATGCAAAGAACGTAATAAATATTCTAAATCAAAAACCTTTAGGTTTTAGGAACGCTAGCGACTAAAATTTTGTTTTTCTTTATTTTTTATAATCCTAATCGTCAAAAACAGATACAGCCTCATTTTCCTTGATGTATGTGTAGGCGGAATGGGCAGCAACAACACCTTCAGCAACGCCTGTTATCGCCTGCTTAAAGCCGGAATCAACAACGTCGCCGGCAGCAAAAACCCCGGCAATATTTGTCTTTGAATCTCTATCTATCGTTATTTCTTTTTTGTCATTAATTTTAACGCCTAATTTAACAGCCAAATCCGATAGTGGAATGTGGCCTATAGCACCAAAAACACCATCAAGCGTTAACTCTTTGCTTCCTTTATACTCCCCGTCCAGTAAAACGCTTTTCACAAATTTATCCCCTTTTATCTCAATAATGTTTGTGTTTGTAATAACCTCAATTTTGCCGGTTTTTTCAATTAATTTTCCGTTTACGGGCTCAGGCCTTATTTTATCTCCCCTGTAAATGATATACACTTTTTTTCCATGCTGCGCCAGAAGCAATGCCTCTTTTGCTGCCGTGTCAGAGCCGCCAACAACTGCAAGAATCTTATCCCGGTAAAGCGCGCCATCGCATAATGCGCAGTAATGCACTCCCCTATTCTTGAAAGCATCAGCGCCCTTCATGAGCAGCTCGCGCCATTTTGCCCCTGTCGCAAAAATCACTGTCTTTGTATAATATGCACTTTCTTCAGTTTTGACGATAAAACAATTCATTTTTTTGTTCTTAGAAACATCAACGGCTTTTTCCTCTTTTATCGGTATATCATAATCTTTTGCATGCTCCTCAAGCTTTTTTGCAAGCTCCTCCCCCGTCAAATGAATGAATCCAGGGTAGTTGTCAACAGTGTCCGTTAATGTTATTACGCCGCCGATTGGAAGCTCGTTGCTTGATGTCGCGCCTAAAACCAATGCTTTCAAATTCAGCCTGCCGGCGTACATTGCAGTAGCTAAGCCAGTAACTCCCGCGCCTATTATAATTGTGTCATACATTTCCATTTTGAAGCTAAGAATAAAATAATCATAATGCGATTATATATAAATTTTTGTTTTGGCGTTGGATTATTTGTGAAACTAAAAATAAAATCAAATGAAAATAATAAAAACACACTAAAAACAAAAAAATATTTAAAATAGCAAATAAATGGAATTAGGATGATAGCTGAAAGCGAGGTAATACTGAGGTTAATCCTGGCGGCAGTAGCAGGCGGCATTATAGGCTTTGAAAGAAAAACTTTTCATAAGCCTGCAGGCATAAGGACCCATATGCTTGTTTCGACAGGCGCTGCCCTATTCACTTTGGTTTCAACAACAGCCTTTACAGAAACTGATCCGTCAAGGATTGCAGCAGGCATTGTAACCGGAATCGGATTTTTAGGCGCTGGAACTATTTTCAGGGCGAAAGATACAGTCAAGGGCCTAACAACTGCAGCTTCCCTGTGGTCGGTTGCAGCTTTAGGCTTGGCGATAGCTGTAGGGCTTTATTTACTGAGCGCGATAGCTGTATTGCTTATCTTAATGATACTTGAATTAAACAAGATAAGCTACTTTAGGGAGATTTAAAACTGGAAAATTTCCTTTTTCTTTACGATTGCAGAAGGCGCAGAGCCGCCATGCCACGTGTACCTCGGCCTTACCCTGATGGGATACATTTTTTCATTCACATCATCAAAAACTATGGCAGAGCCCGTAACCCTGGGCAGAATATTCAACTGCTTGTCAAGGCCTTCCCTCATGTAGCTTTGCATCAGCGTTCCCAATGCCTGCACATCGATATTTGCAGTTATCCTGTGCGCGATAACAATATCAGCCTGAGTCATGACATCCGTATGGATTTTCCCGGGCTGCTGGGAAGCCAAAACCAGGGAAATGCCGGGCTGCCTGCCTTCCCTTAAGATTGTAATCAAAGGCTGCGTTGCGGCTGTTTTGCCTTCATTCGGCAGAAATTCATGGGCCTCATCTACTATAAGCCATACCAGCGGCTCTTTTTCCCCTTCCTCTTTCTCTTCAAGAAGATGTGTTTCTTTGTATATTGCCTTAAACTCTTCACTTTTTCTTGCAACCATTCTCTGCAAAAATAACTTTTCCGCAACTAAGCCTATAACCAATGCCCTTATGCCTTCCGCTCCCGCCGCTGTCGTATAGCAGCTTACATCCAAAACAGTTATCTGGCCGGGTATAACCAAATCTTCAAGCAAGGTTCCCTGCTTGCTGAAGAGCCCCCAGTGCTTTGCGTTGAGGAATCGGTTTTCAACGGCGTTCTTTGCATCCTTTTCCGACTTGTCATCCTCGTTAACAGCCTTTATTATATCATCAATATCAAAGTCATGGTTTTTTTCCCTTAGATTCTCAATTACCCTTTCAATCAAAACGCCTAAAGCGCTGTTTATATCAATATCAAAAGTCATGCACCAGTCAAATGCCTCAAGCTCCGAAGTTTTTATGGAAAAAGGAAAATCAGTCGGAATGCCCTGCTCCTTGTATTGCTTGTAATAGCCAATTGGAGTGAAAATATTGACATTTAACGGCTTAGCCTCCAGATCCCACTGGTCCAATTCCTCCTTCTCTTTTTTATTCGGGTATTTCATTGTCCAGTAAATCCCCATTGTGTCAAGCATTATTACCGCCATATTACCCTTTATCTCCTCCGGCAGGTCGTAAATTGATTCGGCAATAACTCCCATCGTGTAGCTTTTTCCGCTGCCTCTCTTGCCGCAGATAAACACAACATGGCTTCTTGCAATATCCATGAGTATCTTGTTGGAAAGGGAAGTGATTTGGCCCATCTTTACATAGTGCTTTCCAATAAAAATAGTTCCCTCTGTGCCGTACTTTTTGTGATCTTCCTCATTCCTGCCGAGAATTATATCATACATCAGGCATTAATCTGCCCTGTTTTATTAAAAACCTTTATAGAAACTAGGGGGTAGTTAATGCAAATAGAAAGCTTTATTTACTATCAGTTTTACTCTCTTTTTCAGGGGTGATAGGTAGCAACTTTGGTGATTAGATTGAAAAGGAAAGCCCCCAGAGCTTCTAAAAGGCTTAAAAAGTACGAAGAGAAATTATTTGTATGGTTTACAGCATCTATACTTTTACTGGTTTTCATGGCCTTAGGCATCTTTCTGATCAATAGAATTGAAACCAAAAGCCTCAAGGATAATGTTGCAGCCATGGTCAATGGTGAAAAAATAACCATAGACGAATTGGATCAGTGGTATAAGCTGTCCGTTAACCCTGCATACAGGGATGCCATAAAGAAGGAGGATTTTTTGGCTGAATCCTTAATACCCCAAAAGCTTCTGTTGCAGGAAGCCCAAAGAAACAAGATAAAGGCGGACAAGGAAGAAGTAGAAAATGCTTTCGGTGAATTTTTGATTGACAGCGGCTTAAGCCAAAAAGAATTTGAAAAAAAGCTGAGTGAAGACGGCTTAAGCATAAATGATGTTAAAGAGGCTTTTAAGCAGCAAATCCTTATTGACAATTTTATAGACCAGCATCTTCTTTCAAAGATAAATGTGAGCGACGCAGAGATAAGCGAAATTTCCCAAGGTACAACATCGCTTGATCCTCTCCTGTCGCAGGAGGAAATAAGGAAAGTTATATCAGAGCAGCTGCTTTTGAGGAAAAAAACCGAAGCTTTGCAGATTTATATCAAGCAGTTAACAAGCAATGCGCAAATCCAATTGTTTGCCAATGATGAAAAAATAACCAGCTTTCTTGAGTTGGAAGATGAAATCTGCAGGGAAAATGATAAGCCGGTAATAAGGCTTTATACATCATCATGGTGCGAGCCGTGCAAATGGGTAAAAAACAGTTTTGACGGGGTAATGAGGGATTACATGAAAGATGGAAAAATTGCAGCTTACCATTGGGATTTGGATACCGGAGACAACACTTTAACAGAAGAAATTGAAAGCGGCATTCCAAAAGGCGAAATGGAAATATTTAAAAAATACAACCAAGAAGCAACCGTTCCGACATATGTTTTCGGCTGCAAATACGTTAGAATAGGCAATTTCTATGAAAAAAACAACAATCTGGATGCCGAGGAGCAGGAATTTATAGCTGTTGTTGAGAAGTTACTGCAGTCTTAGATGCAAAATGGAACAGGAAAAAGAAAAGCTTCAAAAGGAACTGGAATTTCTGAAAGAAAGCTTCGATACTGAAGTTATAAGCGAAGAAGAATACCTGAGCGGCAAAGAGAGGGTGGAGAAGCAGCTGAAGGACCTTGAGGTCAAGACGCAAAAGGAGAAGAAATCAAGGCGGAAAGAGCCGGAAAAAGAGGAAGAAAATCCTGAAGAGGAAATTATTGATGAAAAAAACAGCCCGGAAAAAGAATATGATGAAATGGAAACAGAGTCTGAGGAAAGTGAATATGCCCAAGAAGAGAAGCATGAAGATGAGGCTGAGGAAATAGAGAAAAATGAGGTTCAGAAAACAATAACTGAAACCAGGGAAGAGAGGCGCCATGAAAAATTTGAAGAAAAGCCTGAAGATGAAATTCCAGTAACTTTTAAAAAAAACGGCAGATGGAAATTTTTTGCCATAGGTTTGCTAGTTGTTATGATCGCTATTTTTGCTGTACAGTTTTTTAGTTCAGAAAATCCTGATGCTGAAAAGGCTTTGCCGGAAGCAGATATAAACTCTGCTGTCAAGGAATTCATAGCGTGCAATTCTGATAAGGAATGCAGAGAAGAAGGCAAAATAGGCATTTGCACCAATCCCGGAACTAAAAATGCAGAATGCGAATTTAAGGATGATGCCAAAGCAGGGCTTGTAATAATCAATGCAAAAGACTGCTTTAACTGTGACACCTCCAGGGTTTTAAAACTGCTTAAAGAGCTGTTCCCCAATCTGGATGTGAATAATCTGGATTATGATTCAAAAGAAGGCGGGAAATTGGCTGGCGAGCTTGGAATAGAAGCTTTGCCTGCCTACATTTTTGATTCAAACCTGAGCAATGCATTTAATTTTGGCAAAGCAAAATCAGCCTTTGACAAAGCCGGCAATAAATATATAATGAACAAAGAGGCCAGCGGCGCTACTTATTTTGTAAAAAGAGATGTAATTCCGGGAAGGCTTGACGTTTTTTTGGCAGATGACGGCGCTTCACTAAAGGCTGAGCGCAACCTGAAGGAATTCCTTGATTTGTTCGGGAACAATATCAAGTTTGCAAAACATAATAAAAATGACCCGCTGGCGGCAGAATTGAAAATAAACACTTTCCCTACGTTTTTAATAAACAACAAAATCAAGTTTTCCGGAGTCCAGCCTGCGGACAAGATAAAGGAGAATTTCTGCATGATGAATAAAATAAAAGAATGTAGCGAGGAATTGTCAAAGAATTTGATTTGAAAATATATTTGAAGTATTCTATTTTGTCATTGAAAAAGTATGATGTGAGTTTATCTCACAACGCGATTTTTTGATTGCCATTGAGTAGCTTTATTTGCGCATACATATTTGTTGTGTATAGGAAATCTTTTTTATCAATCTCTTCTGTTCCTAATCGTTTCATTTCTTTCATACGGTCCTTGTGGAAAGGCATCTTCTTCCCCAATTTGAGGAGGTTTAGGTATATCTTTAAACGAACGCATAGCTTCGTCACGAGCTGTTGCATGTTTTTTTAATGCAGCTGCCTCGGGCCCTTCTCTTAAGATCAACTCAAGAGCTTCCTTAGTCTTACTTCCTATACCACTAGTATTGAGGCCAGCTAAACTACCATGTTCAGCAAAAAAATTTGCAATATCTACTGGTGATTCTGCTATTCTTCTTTTAATTACCCGATAAGTATCGGTAGATTTTGCATATAAAGATTCTACTCCAAAATAAGTATCAGCTAATGCTTGATTTGTCATTTCCATATTTGTTCCCTTCATCATGAGATAATAGTGATTGCTTTAATAATTTTATGCTTGAATAACCCGAAAATGAAACACTACAAATCGCTCACTGTCAAAATATTCACTCTTGTTTCATTCGGTCTTATTCTTGAGTCCATGCCTACAAGGCACCTTATGTTTCCCATTTCTGCAGCCTTGATAATGTCCCTGTCAATAGTGCCGTCAAAGACTATGGCATAGACGCCATTGCCGAGGCTTTTTATTGCTGTCGGCAATTCGCTTATCGGGACCTTTCCAAGAACATTCATTTTTTCATCTAAAACCTGGGCTCCTCTTGTCCCAACAAGGTTTTCGAGCATATTCTTGAATGTATTTTTCTGCTCTAGAGGCACAAAAGGCCTTTTAATAAACTGGGGCCTTTGCATTGCCGGCCTGTGGAAAGGCTTTGACGCATCGTTGATCCTTTCTATGTCCCTGCCCAATTCGAGCTTTGCCTGCTCCCCGGAAATCCTGCTTCTTAAGGCCTTGTGTATCTCTTTCTTTGTTATCTCTTCAACTTCTTTTCCGTCAGGCGCTTTTGTCACATAATCCACATCAGCAACAGAGCTGAACTCCTTGATAATCAAGTCGCCGCCCCTGTCGCCGTCTACAAATACTGTAACTACTTTCTTTTTGCATAAATCAATTATAGTTTCCGGAACTGAAGTGCCGTTCATGGCGATTGCATTTTTGAACCCGTGCTTGAGCAGATTCAGGACATCCGCGCGGCCTTCGACAACAACTACTTCATCACTCTCGTCGATTGCAGGCCCTGCCGGCAGCCTGTCTTTGCCGTATTCCCTTATCTCCATTACCCTGACAGAATAAGCAACTTCATCCGCAATTTCCTGAGAATCAGGCATAGAGCTTTCCATCAGGTTTTTGAGCAGCTCTTTTGCCCTTTCAATGACAAAACCTCTCTTGCTTACCCTCACATCCTCGATGTTTTCTACCTGCATTTTGGCATTGCAAGGCCCGATTCTTTGTATTATCTCCAAAGCTGCGCCTACGATTGCTGTTTCTGCCTTGTCCAGGGATGAAGGCACGACAATATTTCCTTTAGTCTTTCCAGACCTTGTTTCAACGTTTACTTCTATCCTTCCAATCCTTCCTGATTTCTGAAGCTCTCTTAGCTCTAAGTCAGCTCCCAGCAACCCTTCAGTCTGGCCAAAAATTGCGCCTACCACATCAGGCTTGTCAACAACGCCTTCAATATCTATGTTCGCGTGAATAATATACTTAGCAGATACCGGGCTTATTTTACCCATTTTTACCAACCTCCATTGTATTTAGAAGGAGCTAACACTGCCTAATCCAATCCCAATAATTGAATGATTAGTAAACATATTTTAGCCCCTATATTTGCCTATAGAACAAGCATTTTTACCTAATTAACCTATATAATACTGAAATCAAATAAAGTGATAATAATGATTTTTAAGCTCAACGCTTGTCCTATACGCTTTTTTTATGAACATTAAAAGATTTGTAGCCCGCTGCACTAACTCTCAAGCTCATTGCTTGCTGCGTGGAAATTTTTAGGTTTCCAGCACCCCTTATGGGGGATTTAGCGTAAGCTCCGTTGAGTACTCTCGTGACGGGCTTTTATTTGTGCGTAAAACACCTTAATAAGGCTTTTACGCAGTTTGCGTAATACAACAATTAAAAAGCGGCTTAAGTATATAAATTTTTAGTTTATTTTTGCTCCTATACACAAAAATCCAAAGAATCCTTGGTCTCAAAAATAAAGCTATTTTCAATATCGAAAATAACTCTTTATTTTCGAGACCGAAAATTTTTCAAATTTTCTTGTATTGAAATTAATTAAAGATATACAAAATTTAAATATTACTATGTATTACCTAGTTTAAAATGGATAGAAGGAATTTTCTCAAAGCATCTGTAGCGGTAGTAGCAGGTTCTCTACTGAGTATAGTTTCATTGGAACAAGTAATTGCCCAAGAACCTTTAAGAACGTTTGAACCGAGTGTTAGAAGAAGAGAACTAAAAAGAAATATGGGTAAGTATATGTTAGTTGAATGTCCAAAAGGTGAACTATATGCGACTCTTAGATCTAGATGTTGTTCAGGGGAAGATGCTATACCTGTTTATTCAACTGAAGAGCAAGCTTTGGAGGGTATAAGGCGCATTCAAAGTCGCATTCCAAAAGAGAATTTAAGGGCTGTTGAAATCACCCATGAAACAATAATAGAAGATATATATGGAAAATCAAGTTGTAGATAAAATTAGCTCATAAATCTTTAGCACTATTTCTTGCTTTATAAGAAGAATTAATGATTATAAAACCCCAGAAGGGCTTTTTTCAAAGCCCCCCTGGGGAAAAAGAGGTGATCATTCTTCCCTGTTAATTAAAACCCCTGCAAATCCTTTGCAGGACCTGCAGAGGAAAAAGAGGTGTTTATTATGACAATGAAAATTTATATGGCTTTTATAAATCAAATAAAATGAGCCACCCCCTTCTCGACTGTTACTATTGTAAAGTAGAACTATTATTTAAATATTTCGTTTTTGTTAGTATTCTGGAGTGGTATATATAAGTTAATAAGTTATATAAACTAAGTTGTTTACCCTAAAAATATTTGCGACTAAAATAGTACTTAATTAAATAAGATTTAATTTTTCTGGTTTTTCAGAACAAAATGACCCGCGACAAATTCAAGACAATGCATAGCGTATTTGATGATTTCACAAACAGGACTATATTCAAGCTTATTACTGAAGGCCATTTCAGAGGATTGCAAGGACCAATTAAAATAGGCAAGGAAAGCAACGTATTTTCAGCTTTAAAGGAAAACAATGAAAAAGTCGCGGTTAAAATTTACAGGCTGGAAACGTGCGATTTCAACAGGATGTACGATTACATCAAGGATGACCCGAGGTTTGCAAATTTAAAGAGGAAAAGAAGAAGGATTATATTTGCATGGGTGCAAAGGGAATACAGAAACCTGCTTAAGGCGAGGGAAAGCAATATAAAAGTGCCGATACCGATAGCCTTTTTAAACAATGTCTTGGTTGAGGAATTTATCGGCAACGGCGAAGCTGCGCCAAAGTTAAAAGACCAGATTCCCGAGAACAAGAAGGATTTTTTTAATAAGATAATTGAAAATATGAAAAAGTTATATAAATCCGGCTTGGTTCACGCAGATTTATCGGCCTTCAATATTTTAAATTATAATGAAAACCCTGTATTTATAGATATGTCGCAGACAACAACATTAAAACATCCCCGGGCAGAGGAATTTTTAATAAGGGATGTAAAAAATATATGCAATTTTTTCAAAAAAACAGGGCTGAAAGCCAGCGAAGAAAGCGTATTAAAGAAAATCAGAAAATAACTCAATTCAATAAAAAAATTTTCAACAAACATCATCATTAAAACAAATAAAAAATCGGATATGGAATAAAATGACAGAATACTCTTACGAGCTGAAGATACCTAGGGAAAGAGTTGCAGTTTTAATAGGCAAGGATGGGGAAGTAAAGAAAAGCATAGAGGAAGAAACAAGCTCAAAAATAAAAGTAGACTCAAAAGACGGTGATATATTTGTTTCAGGAGAGGATGCCTTGGGGCTTTACACTGCAAGGGAAGTTATAAAAGCAGTTGGCAGGGGATTTAACCCCGATATTGCGAAATTGCTGCTCAAGCAGGATTACGTTTTTGAGATTGTCAATCTGCCGAATTTTGCAAAGAGCAGGGAATCCATGCTAAGGCTGAAAGGCCGCGTAATAGGAAAAGACGGAAAGTCAAGAAAGCTTATTGAGCAGCTGACTGAATCGCATATATGCGTTTATGGAAAAACAATAAGCATTATTGGCGAGCCTGAATCAGCAAGCTTGGCAAAGCAGTCAGTTGAGTCGTTATTGAAGGGAAGCACCCATGCAAACGTTTATAAATGGCTTGAAAAAAAGAGGAGAGAACTCAAAAGAAAGGCGATAATGGAGATGTAAATTGGCAGAGGAAACACCTATAGCATTGGAGCTGGCAAAAAGGCAGCGCGAAATTTCTATTGCAAGCTTTTTTGAGAAAAACAGGCATTTGCTGGGCTTTGACAACCCAAGAAAAGCTTTGCTTACGAGCATTAAGGAGGCGGTTGACAACAGCCTGGATGCCTGCGAAGAGGGCAGCTTTCTGCCGGAAGTAAGCGTTGAAGTCATTGACATGCAGAATGACAGGTTCAAGGTAATCATTGAGGATAACGGCCCCGGCATAGTAAAAAAGCAGATTCCGAACATTTTTGCGAAGCTTTTATACGGAAGCAAATTTTTCAAGCTGAGCCAGTCACGCGGCCAGCAGGGCATTGGCATAAGCGCCTCGGTTCTTTACGCGCAATTAACAACAGGAAAGCCTGCAAGAATAACATCAAAGATAGGGGAAAAATACCCTGCCCATTATTATGAGCTTCATATCGATACGCAAAAAAACAGCCCTGAAATAATAAAGGAAGAGGTTATTGAATGGAACAAGGAGCATGGTACAAGGATTGAACTGGATCTGGAGGGCAGCTACCAGAAAGGCGACCAGAGCATTGACCAATACCTAAAGCAAACGGCCATTGTAAATCCGCATGTTACAATAATTTATACAAACCCGAAGGCAGAGCAGATAATATTCCCTAGGGCAACGGAAGTAATGCCGAGAAAGCCCGTTGAAATCAAGCCGCATCCTCATGGCGTCGAGATTGGAAGGCTATTGTCCATGCTGAAATTTACTGAGTCAAGAACGCTGCAAAGCTTTTTAACAAGTGAATTCTCAAGAGTCGGTCCCGGTACAGCCAAGCAAATCTGCGGGAATGCTGCATTGCTGCCAAACACAAAGCCTGTAGATATCACGAGGGAAATGGCTGAAAAGCTCGTGCAGGGCATTGAAAAAACGAAGATAATTGCGCCTCCAACAGACTGCATAAGCCCAATTGGGGAAGATCTTCTTGAAAAAGGGTTAAGAAAAGAGATAAATGCGGAATTTTATTGCGCAGTAACAAGGCCGCCTGAAGTGTACAGGGGAAACCCATTTATTGTAGAGGCTGGCCTGGCTTATGGCGGGCAGCAAAGTGCGGAGGAAGGCACAAGGCTTTTAAGGTATGCGAACAGGGTTCCATTGCTTTATCAACAAGGGGCATGCGCAGTAACAAGGTCTGTCATCAATACTGCATGGCGAAATTACGGCTTGAGCCAAAGCAAAGGCGCTTTGCCTATTGGTCCTGTAACATTAGTTGTGCACATAGCCTCAGTGTGGGTGCCTTTCACTTCAGAAAGCAAGGAGGCAATTGCGCATTACCCCGAAATCATCAAAGAAATCAAATTAGCTTTGCAGGAATGCGGGAGAAAATTAGCAAGCTATGTAAACAAGAAAAGAAAAATCCAGTATGAAAGCAAAAAAAGGGATTATATACAGATGTTTATCCCGCATATCGGAGAGGCTTTGAAGGAGCTGATTAACCTGAAGGAAAATGAGGAAAAAACCGTCGAGAAATTATTGGCGGAAATCCTGGAGAAGAAAAGGGGGAAGCTTGAGCAGATAGAGGCCGAGAACATGGAATACGATGAGGATTTTGCGAAAATAGGGAAAACCGAATACGAGGAAGAAGAGAATGAGGGTGAAGAGCATGAAAAAGAGTAAGCAAAGCGATGTTGCACAAAAGATCGTGTCTATCGCGGAAAATGACGTTTACCTGAAAATAAAAAAGAAAAAAGCGCCCGAGCTTAATATGCCCTTAAGGGCATTAAGCAATGTCAAATACGACCCAAAGGAGGGCTTTTTTGAGCTATTGGGAAAAATGAAGGAAAGGACATTGACAGCAAGCACAATAAAGACCTTTGCGCAAACTTTAAGGATGATGGCGCATGCAAAAGGAATAATAGAGAGCGACGACATAACAACAAAAAGGGAAATGTACTACATATCCAAAAACTGGGCCGAAGCTGCCTTTACCGAGCAGCCGGAAAGCGACACTGTCATGGATGACATGGAAGCCATGATGATGGTTAACAGGGAGCAGCTGGGATTTATACCCGAGGAAAAGGGAGGGGAGATTGCCGGGAAGCTTATAGTTATAGACAGGGATCCGGATACTGGCAAGGAAATAAGGATTGATTGCACCAAATTCGGCTCCGGCGCTTACTCAATTCCTATCACTGTTGAGCATTTGAAGTTTGAGACAAATGCAAAATTCATTCTTGCTATTGAGACAGCAGGAATGTTCCAAAGATTGCTTAAGCATAATTACTGGAAAAAGGCGAATTGCATTTTAGCGTCAATGGGAGGAGTCCCTACAAGGGCCTGCAGGCGCTTTCTCAGGAGGTTAAGCGACGACAAAAAGCTGCCAGTTTATGTTTTTGCCGATGGGGACCCTTACGCATATTTTAATATTTACAGGACATTGAAAGTTGGAAGCGGAAATGCCGCGCATATCAACGAGTATTTCTGCGTGCCTGAAGCAAAGTTTTTAGGAGTTACGCCTCAGGATATCATAGACTACAAGCTGCCATCGCATCCGCTGAAGGACATAGACATCAAAAGAGGAAAGGATGCTATAAAAAATGACCCTTTTGTAAGGCATTACAAAGAATGGCAAAAAGCAATAAACCAGATGATGCAGATGAAAGTAAGGGCTGAGCAGCAGGCACTGGCAAAGTGGGGCCTGAATTATGTTATGGATGAATACCTGCCAAAAAAACTAAACAAGCCCGATACATGGCTGCCATAAGGTTTTTATATACAACTGCATCCCCAATTAAAATGCAAAATAATGAAGTGGAAGCAAAGCAGGAAAGCAAGGATGCGCCGGCATGCTGTTTAGGCTGCATAAGGTGGGAAAGGTTTGGGAAAAACTGCTGGTATTACTGGGAAGGAAAAAAGCACTGCACTATGTGGACCAATGACATTGAGGAATTGTCAAGGCAGGATATTTTAATATAGGAAATTTTTTATACTCCTCTTTCTGTAGTTTTTAAAATGGCTGAAAAAAGAGAGCAGCATACCAAAAAAAATGTTTATAATTACGTCAAAGAGCATCATCGCAAAGGGCATTCTTTGGGCAGAATAAAAAAATGGCTTGTAATGTACGGCTATGATGAAAGTTTTGTCTCCGGGATTATAAGGCGGTTCAGGGCAAGGCAGTTTGCCAGGACAAGCGCATTATCTGCTTTTATAGTTGCTTTGGTATTGTTATTCGTTTCAGTGCCTTTTTTTAAGCCTAATATCAGCGGCGCTGCTGTCGCTTCCCTGCAGGGCTGCTGCATTGATAATAGCGGAATATGCCGTTCTGACACGAGGGATTTTTGCAATTCGGAAGGCTCTATATACATAAAGTACAGCTGCTTTGATTTGCCGTATTGCTCAAATAATACTCTGCCTTAATTCAACAAAATTTATAAATCAACTTCAATTCTGAAATTTCATGGGCCAGTAGCTCAGCTTGGACAGAGCGATAGCCTTCTAAGCTATAGGTCCGGGGTTCAAATCCTCGCTGGCCCGCTTTTTTAGTAAAGTTTTTATACTCCTAAATGGGAATTTATAATACAAATAAAAAGGAGGTGTAAAATGGGAGCAGTTTGTTGCGAAGGAGTCTGCCATAAGTGCCACGGGACAAAGTGGATTGTTTCCGGCATAGTTTTGATTTTAGTGAGGCTTTATACCCAATGGGACATCTGGGTTGTGCTGGGCGCTTTATTGATATTGAAGGGCTTGATGAAATTAGCTAAGCCGACATGCCCGCATTGCACAGAAAAGCCGGCAGCAAAGAAGAAATAAATTTTTTATTGTTTTTATTTTATTTTTAAAGAGACGGCTTTTAGAAAGAAAAAGCCGGAAGATAAAAAGCAATATGACTAGGCTATATCCCTGTGTGTTTCATACATAAATGCAGCATCTTTGTCATATTTTCCCATTGACACCACAACTTTCTTGAATATCCCGTCAGAGCTTATCTCTCTCTTATTTGTCACCCATGCTTTTAGCTCTTTGCTTACCTTTTCCGATATTTTCTCGGCATTTTTATGCCCTATCTGGGCGTTTAGGCATGCCGCATAGCAGCTTGCATAAACCTTCCTTTCGTCAAACTCCTCTGTATGGCCTTTTCTTTTTACAATGCAGTAAATGCATGTTTTTCCCTTTCCTTTTTTTATTTTTTTTGCCATTTTTCAGCCTAAATTTATTGTTCCATTTGCAATCAGCATCAGTAGCCAGCCTAATGCTATGAGCAGCAGCCCAATAAGCAGCCTCATATATGACCTGTTTGCCTGCTTCCATCTTTTTATTCTGTGCAGCTTAACACCAAAAGCGACAAGAAGCAGGATTACTATCAAAGGCGCCACAAATATAACGTTATACAAAAGCAGTAAAATGAAAGCTGTGAAGTTAAAGTTTTGCGAGAGCAATGTTATTATGGCGAGATAAGGCGCGCCTGTGCAGGGCAGCTCAACCGCGGAAACAAAGGCACCTAAAAAAATAACCCCGAAAATTGTCGTTTTTGATGCATAATTATGTATCTTTTTTGCGAAAACAGCTGGAATTGTCAGGGAAAACCAGCGTCCATACCAGAAGAAATCCTTGATCTCCAGAATGCCTGCTAAAATTATCAATATTCCCACAGCTATTGATATGTATTCTGCCATGTAAAGTGGCAATGATGAAAGGTAGTACATCAGGCCCAGCCCGGCCAGCAGGTAAACTGTTAAAACAGAGCTGACATAAAGAAAGCCAAGCAGAAGCATCCTTTTTGTTGATTGCTTTGCAACCAGCATTACCGAAATCATCAGTATAAGAACTCCGATAGCGCACGGATTAATGGAATCAACCGCAGCAGTTGTTACGACAGTCGCTAATGCGGGCAGGTATGCTTCAACCGCCATTTAAATCGCCCCTTTGCATTGCAGCCTTGTAAGTTTCGCACATTTTGTCTGTTTTTTCCTTTTCCTTGCCGAATTCAATTATAATGCAATCGCCGGGAGGTATGTTTGAATAAGGAGCCAAAATGTAGTTTGGAAAATTTTTTACCTTTAGCTGCTCAAAAACCCATTTTTTGCTTTCTTCGGGGTTCTTTACCCTGTACAAAAATGCCTGCAGCTTTCCTTCCTCCCCATTGCATAAATCGCTGTTTTTAATTTCAACAACACCTTCGTCTGTGGGGATTCTCAGCATGCTGCTGTCCAGATAACCCCCGACAGTTTCAAAGAACATATGCAAATCAACCCTTCTTTTATCAGCCACAACCCCTTCGACATGAATCCTGCTGTCACCATGGTCGTGAAACAAAGGATTTCCGATCCTGTTTGTAAGGCCTTTTGGCTTTATCAGCTCTATCTTTTCGTTGCAATCCCAGATTTCGTAGTCGGCATGCCAATGCACAGGCCCTTTTGTTTGGGAAACTGCATTTAGGTAAATTGTGGAGCCTGCCAGATAAGCAGTTGCAATTATTGCCGGTGCAACTATCCCCAAGAATAAAAACAGCTTGATTTTTTCCTTTTCCTTGTAAAAAAGCGAGAATAAAACTAGGACTAAAATCATGATTGAGGCAACAAACAGGTAGTTCAGTGAGGTTGTTTTAATATAGTCCTCAATGCCTATTTTTTCTTCACCAATTGCTTCGGGCACTTCTTCCTCCAGATGCGCATAAGCAATGGAAAATAGCAGGAGAAAAGCAGCCAGGAGCATAATCAATTTGGATTTATTATTAAAAAAATTTGTTTTTCTTATGCCCATGAAAATTTAAAGCCTCTTTTTCTAGCAAAACTCACACACTTTTGCCTTTTTTGATTTTACAGCCTTGCTTTTTTTCGCCTTTGCCTTCTTTGATTTTTTTGCCATGAAAATCACCTCTTCCAGACAAATACCATACCGTTTAATGCTGATTTATAAATTTTTTTCTTTTGGCATAATTTCCAACAATATTTATAAACCAGCCAGTATTCTAAACTGAAAAATGAAATCCATGAAAATGCTGATAAACAGCAGGGGAAAGAAGTTTTTGGTTAGGGATTTTAACAGCGATTTCCACACGCAGTTCGGCTTTTTCAGGAAAGATGACCTGAAGAAAAAATCCGGAAGCAGAATCCTTTCAAATACAAAAAGCGAATTTACTATTTTTGAGCCGTGCTTTATAGACCTGTACAGGAAAATAAAGAGGGGTGCCCAGATAATCCCCCTGAAGGATATTGGGGCAATAATAGCGGAAACCGGGATTAATTCCAAAAGCAGGGTTGTTGATGCCGGCTCCGGCTCAGGGGCTTTGGCATGCTTTCTTGCAAATATTGCAAAAGAGGTTGTTACCTATGAGATAAGGGAAGATTTCATTAAGATTGTGGAGCATAACATTGATTTTTTGAACCTGAAAAATATCAAAATAAAAAATAAAAATATCTATGGGGGCATTGATGAAAAAAATGCCGATTTGATAACTTTGGACCTGCCTGAGCCATGGAAAGTTCTGGAGAATGCAAAAAAAGCTTTGAAGGTCGGAGGCTTTCTGGTTTCCTACAGCCCAACTATCCCGCAGGTAATGGATTTTGTTGATAAAGCCAGGGAATTAAATGATTTTGTTTATGTCAAAACCTCTGAAATTATTGAAAGGGAATGGGAAATTGAAGAGAGGAAAGTAAGGCCAAAAAGCCAGCCTATGGGGCATTCTGGATTTATGACCTTTATCAGGAAGATTTAACGTGGTTAAGATGATATTTGAGCAGGTTGAAGTCGGAGATATGCAGAACTTTTGCTATATAATCGCTGATGAGAAAAGCAAAGAAGCGGCCATAGTGGATGCGGGCTGGGAGCCTGAAAAATTATTGAAGACAGCAAAAAGCAAAAATTTGAAAATAAAATATATTTTGCTTACGCATACGCATTATGACCATATAAACTCATTGGCAAAACTTTTTGAGCTGACAAGGGCAAAGATTCTAGTCCACGAAAATGACGCGGATTCTGTTGAGAATTTAGGATTGCCTTACGGGAAATTGAAGGATAAAAATGAAATAAATCTCGGAAAATTAAAAATTAAGGTTTTGCATACACCGGGGCATACTCCCGGCAGCGTTTGCTATCTTGTTGAGAATAAGCTAATAACCGGAGATACATTATTCGTTGAAGCAGTTGGCAGAATAGATTTGCCCGGCGGAAGCAAAGAAGAATTGCTTGATAGCCTGAAAAAATTAAGCAAATTAGACGGCAAAATTGAAATTTGTCCGGGACATGACTATGGCTCAAGGAAAAACTCTACAATTGATTATGAGAAGAAAAACAACCCCTTTATGAGGTTTTAGGTTGATTTTTTAATATTGGAGAAAAATTATTTTTACATTATTTGCCTATTACCTTCCATAACCCATTGTTTTAAAGGGGTTTTTGACACTATTTTCGTATGTAACAGCCTTTAGCCCCTCCTTATCAATTATACCATGAGCCAATTTCCCTACCCTCTCAATTACCGTTTTTTGGTCTACTTTATATAAAAAACGAACAATCGTATCGTAATGCGCTTCCCTTTTTCTAAACCCGTCATAATTAGGGCCCTCAAGCTCCTTAACACCTATATCACTAAAATGCTTTATTGTTCTCAAAAAGAGAAGCTGAATCCTTTCCTCTGTTAAGCCATTGAAAAGCCCGTCGTCAATTGCTTGTCTGACTTGCTCTCTAACCTGCTCTTCTCCAATTTCGCCCGGTTTTAAATTCTTTTTTCTAGCAACTTCACTTTTTAAAAATCCGTACAAGGCCCCAACAACAAGATACTTGTTCAAACTAAATGTTGTTCTATCAAAATTGTATGCTTCCCTTAGGTTATCTAAATATTCAAGAGGGTTTGTTGTGCTAGTCGCTTTTGGAGTAAATTGAGCGGCAAATTCTTTCAAATAATCGTTAAACGATTTTTCTAAATCTCCCAGACCACCAACCTCTCCAGTAATCTCTCCAATTTTAGCTTCTAGCTCGCCAGAAAGAGATTTGAATTCTGCCTCCCTTGGGATTAAAAGGCGGTTTGCAAGCCCCCTAAACATTTTTCCAATTTCAAGTGCCATTTTCCTCCCCCTTCTTGCTTTTTTGTTGTATTATATTTAAATATTTCTATTTTAGAGTAGTTACTTTATTTTTAGCAGCAATTAAAACTTTTAAAAAATATATAATTAATCAAAAAAACATTGAAAAGACAAACTCGTCCTTCCCTTTATAGTAATGCTGCTTTAAGGTTGCTTCATGACTAAAACCTATTTTCTCATAAAAATTATGCGCTTCTTTGTTGTCAGCATGCGTCAAAAGATAGAGCTTTCTTAATTTAAATCCGCTTTTTTTGTAAAAATTGTCCGCATTCCTTATTAATTCATCAACAAGTTTTTTCCCGACGCCTTTTCCTCTTGCTTCCGGCAGCAAGACAATCCTGTCAAGCTCTGCCAATTGGTGCTTTGGAAGGCCGTGCATTAACCAGGTAACCAAGCCAATAATCTTTCCATTTTCTTCAGCAACAATATAACTATGGCCTTTTTTTGTTTCATTTAAAAAAGCATTTTTTGCTTCTTTTTCATCCATGTTGTAAAAGCTAGCCAGGACTTTAGCAATTCGTGCCGCATCTTTTTTGTTAGCTTTTCTAATTTTCATTTTTTAAATTATTTATTTTTATATTTTTTAAATTGTTTTGAAATACTAAAAATCCTGAAAATTACTCCACTGTGACTGATTTTGCAAGGTTGCGGGGCTTGTCAACATTGCAGCCTCGCTTATCAGCAATATGATAAGCCAATAATTGGAGGGGAACAACCGCCAGTATGGAGCTTAATGTATAAAGGTTTTTTGGAATGTAAATTATATGATCTGCTTTTTTTCTTATTTCCTCGTCGCCTTCTGTCGCTATTGCAATCACTATGCCTCCCCTTGCCTTGACTTCCTCTATATTGCCCAAAACCTTTTTGTAGGTGTAAATATCCTTTGGCGCGACAAAAACAACGGGCATTTCCTTGTCTATTAAGGCTATTGGGCCATGCTTCATTTCAGCAGCTGGATAACCCTCGGCATGTATATAGGAAATTTCCTTCAATTTCAGGGCGCCTTCAAGTGCAATAGGATAATTTATGCCCCTCCCGAGGTAAAGGGCATTTGTCTTATCAGAGTATAATTCAGCAAGCTCTTTTACCTTATTGTCGTTGCTCAAAACAGACTCCAACTGCAGGGGAAGCTTTCTTAAATGGGCTATAAGATCGAGTATTTTTTCATCATTTAAAGTATTTCTTAATTTACTTAAATAAAGTGTTAATAAATATAAGACAACTAATTGAGAGGTGAATGCTTTTGTCGATGCCACTCCTATTTCCGGGCCTGCATGAGTGTATAAGACACTGTCCGAGCCTCGCGCGATGGTGCTGCCTTTTACATTGCAGATTGACAATATCATGGCATTTTGCTTTTTTGCCTCTTTCATTGCCGCTAAAGTATCTGCTGTTTCTCCTGATTGCGAAATTGCAATAACCAAGGTTTTGTCATCCAGAACGGGGTGCCTATACCTGAATTCCGAGGCATATTCTACTTCAGCCGGTATTTTGGCAAGCTCCTCAAACATAAACTCTCCTGCTAAGCCGGCATGCCAGCTGGTGCCGCAGGCAACAATTATTATCCTATTTATTTCCAATAGCTCCTTATCACTTAAGTTCAATTCTTCCTTTATGTTTATGCTTCCACCCTCTATCCTGCCGTTTAATGTTTCTGTTATTACCCTTGGCTGCTCATAAATCTCCTTTAGCATGAAATGCTTATAGCCGGACTTTTGCGCTGCCTCTTTTGCCCATTCTATTGTATGTACATCCTTATTTTTTACATTGTTATTTAAATCGGTGATTTTAAAATGATCTTTCGTTAAAACTGCAATTTCTTTATCATCTAAATAGGCAACCTTGTTCGTGTAATCCAAAATTGCAGGCACGTCGGAAGCAATGAGCATGCTGTTTTTTCCGATGCCAACAATCAGCGGGCTTTCGTTCCTTGCAGCAATGAGCTTATCCGGCTCGTCAGAGCAGATAACCCCTAAAGCATAGCTTCCCTCAACCTCCTTTAGCGCATTCCTTGCGGCCTCTTCTATACTCCCTTTATAATGCTCTTCAATCAGGTGCACAATAACTTCCGTGTCTGTTGTCGAACTGAACTTATGGCCCTTTTTAATGAGTTTTTCCTTCAGCTCCGAGAAATTCTCAATAATGCCGTTGTGCACAATGCTTATTTTGCCAGTGCAGTCTGTATGGGGATGGGCATTTTCCTTGGTAACATTCCCATGCGTGGCCCAGCGGCAATGAGAAATGCCGACGCTGCCACCCATGCTATCAAAATTAATTTTTTTTTCTATCTCATCAATCTTTCCCGTATCCTTTTCAATTATTATATTGTTTTTGCTTATTGTGGAAATGCCTGCAGAATCATAGCCCCTGTACTCCAAATTCTTGAGGCCTTTTATCAGTATAGGAGCCGCTTTCTCATTCCCTATATACCCTATAATGCCGCACATGTCAAAAACCACCAGTAACATACTAGTGGTATGTTTGCTTATCGCAAAGTTATCCAGTGGTTTTTGAGCACACTCGGAATTGCACTGGATAATGCTCTAGTTGTTGAACCACCAATCATTTAGATTGGCGGAATTCCGATGTTTTAAAGCAAGGCTCATGGAAGCATAGAGCTTATTTATAAATGTTATTAAAATTTTAGTAGGACTACTAAAAATTAGTTTTTATGAGTCAATAATTCTGAAATCTCTTTGGTTTTTGCAATGACCTTATCCTTCTGGGGTAAGCCAGAATCAATATTATGTTTTAGTATCCTATCACTGACCCCGTCAGGCAGTTTTTGCATAAGCCAAAAAGTGAATGGGCTTATTAGCGCATAAAGGTCCATCAAGCTTTCATGGAAATCGTCGCTGGTGATATAGCCTACAGTATGGGCGATTTCCATTATATCTATCGCAGAATCTGCTGCTTGGGGAATCTCAGTCAGCGGCACTGCCCTGCTTATATGCGGCGTTCCTCTTCTTGAAGGCCTGTGGACGCTTATTGCCATATACCTTCTCGCAGCATGACCCTCTAATATTAGGCATTCTTCACGTAATTCCATTTTTAACCTCGGATAAGCTATTTCAAATAAATACCCCCGATTTAGTTCAACATATTCTCCAATCCTCGCAGTAAGCATTAATTGGTCCCCATTGTCAAGCCCCGCTAATTTTGTAATGCTCCTGTACACCATAGCCTTGGGTTTTATTGCTTATTTATAAATTTATAACTGAAAAGTACTTAATTTTTGACATTAAACAACAAAACCTTTTTATACCACTTCTACAATTAAATTTATAGTGGTTTGATGTTTGTTGTAAATAAGGAAAAGAATGAAGTTTATTCTTTGCCGGCAAAGGAAATAAAATTCAGCAGCTTGAAGAATCTTGGCACGGAATTAGCCCAAAGAATTGTAAAAAGCATTAGTGATGAGGCAAAATACCCTGCCGATATTGCAAAGGAATTAAAGGTGCACGAGCAGAAAGTATACTACCATATAAGGAATCTTGAAAAGGCTGGAATTGTCAAAATTGTAAAAAAGGAGTCAAAGCAGGGCGCTCTTGCGAATTATTATGCCCTGGCAGAGCCAGCATTTGTTGTCAAATTCAAGGATATGCAGTCAACGCAGAAAATAGCGCATATAACCAATGAAAGCGCTTTTTTGGAGCCTTTTATCCAAAACGGCCAGCTGATCGCATTAATCATTGTCGGAAGCCCGGATCCCCATGGGCCTGACAAGGCAAGAAGCCGCGACGGATATTACGGCATTGATTTGGCGTTATTTCTCGGGACTTTTCTGAATTATGTGCCCTCTTTTAACGTTAAGCTTGATACAGAAGTCCATGACAAAGATCTTGAAGGCAATTTGATTTTGATTGGAGGGCCGATAACCAACAAAATAACCAATAAAGTCAATGCAAAGCTCCCAATCAGGTTTGAGAATGGAAACATCAAGTCCGGCATAAGCAATGAAACCTATCCGCAGGACGAAGTGGGATTAATTGTCAAGATCAGGAACCCCTTCAACAAGGACAAGGGAATTCTGGTTGTTGCCGGGAAAAGGTATTCGGGTACAAGGGCTGCTATCATAGCTTTCCTGAAAAATTTCAAAAAAATAACTGAAGGCAATATTCACAACCCAAACATAAATGCAAGGGTTGTTGAAGGCGTTGATTTGGATTCTGACGGAATTGTTGATGATGTTGAATTCAGGGAGTAAAATGAAGCTTACAAATTCTCAAATAAGGGAAAAATACAAAAAATTCGCCCCAAAATACGACTTATTGGAGGCAATTCCGGATTTTTTGGTCTTAAGAAGGTTCAGGAAAAGGCTGCTGCAAAATGCCCATGGCAGGGTTCTTGAGGTTGCTGCAGGAACAGGCAGGAATTTCAAGTATTATAAAAACTGCAAAGTGACTGCTGTTGACATAACGCCGGAAATGCTTAATATAGCCAGGAAAAAAAGCAAAAAAATCGGGCTGAACGCGGAATTTAATATAATGGATACGGAATCCTTAAAGTTTAAAAATAATTCCTTTGACGCGGTTGTTTCAACACTCTCTTTATGCACCTTTCCGAATCCTTTTAAGGCATTAAAGGAGATGTCAAGAGTCTGCAGGAAAAACGGAAGAATACTCCTTTTGGACCATGGGATAAGCTCAAGCAGATGGATAAGAAGCATGCAGAAGAAAATGGCTCCGAAGCATTTTGAAATGATAGGATGCCGCCTTGACATAGACCCTTTTGGCATAGCAAAAAAAGCCGGCCTTGGGGTAATAAAAAGCAAAAGGCATGTTTTTGGGATGTTTTACATTATCGAGGCGAAGCCGAAAAAATAAAAAATGTTCAAAAAGGAAATAAGGGTTATAGGGATTGATGACGCGCCATTTAGAAAATTTTCTAAAGGCAAGGTCTTTGTCATAGGCACTGTTTTCAGGGGCGGAACTTTATTGGACGGGATTTTATCAACAAAAGTCAATGTTGACGGCAGCAATTCAACAAAAAAAATCATAGAAATGGTAAACAAGAGCAAATTCAAGCCGCAATTGCGGTGCATTTTCCTTGATGGGATTGCCGTGGGAGGCTTTAATATTATTGATGTTAAGGAATTAAGCAAAAAAACAAAACTGCCTGTTATAGTTGTAATAAGAAGAAAGCCCGACATTGCAGCAATAAAAAGCACGTTAATAAAAATAAATAAAAAAAACAAGATAAACTTATTGGAAAAGGCGGGAGAAGTTATTAATATCGGAAAAATTTATGTGCAGCTTACCGGCATAAGCGTAGAGAAGGCAAGGGAAATATTAAAAATTGTATGCACAAGAAGCCTTATACCAGAGCCGATAAGGATAGCGCATTTGATCGCTTCCGGAATTGTTGACGGGGAAAGCAGGGGGAAGGCTTAATCATGTATAATAATACTTCCCTTTTTCTTTCTGCTCCCTGTCCTTGACAGAGCCTTCTTTATTGACACGGGGCATGTTTGAAAGCTCATCCCTCCTTAGGGTTATTTTTAGCTCTTTCAGGAACATGTTCATGCCGTCTTCCATGTTGAAAGGCCCGTTAACAGTTCCATTGACAGCAGGCTTTCCGGTAAAGACCATCAGCTTGTGGCTTAGATAGTCAATAAACAGCAAGTCATGGTCAACAACCAGTGCTGAAGCGCCTTTATGCTCCACAAGATCCCTTATTAAGTTGCTTATGATCAGCCTTTGCTCTATATCAAGGTAGGCAGAAGGCTCGTCAAGCAAATATAAATCAGCGTCTTTTGAAAGGCATAACGCAATTGCAACCCTTTGCAGCTCTCCTCCTGACAATTCATTCAATTTTTTCAAGAATAAAGGCTGTATGCTCAATGGATTAATTATTTGGTTTGTATATTTTGAAATTGCATCCTTCAAAACAGCTGAAACCAGCTCATCAGAGGCCTGCAGATACTGGGGCTTATAGCTGACTTTTACTTTCTTGCTTATTATTCCCTTATCCTGCTTTAAAACATCAGCAAGAATTTTTACAAAAGTTGTTTTTCCTATTCCATTCTCCCCCAGAATGCCTATGACATCGCCTTTGTTTATCTTGCCTGAAGGGGCTTTTAAATTAAATCCATCAAGGTTTTTTTCAATGTCCTGCCATGAAATAAGGGCTTCTTTTGACTCTTTCTTCAATGGCGCTTTTGCCTCAAACTTTATCTTTTTCTCCCTAAAGCGGACATTTTCCTCTTTTAAGTATCCGGAAAGGTAAGTGTTTATGCCGTTTTTTGTAGGCTTTATGCCAGAAACAACACCGTAGGCATCTTCCTTTCCATACATTATATGCGTAAAGTCTGCCAGGTAATCATAAATGATCAAATCGTGCTCAACTATAAGAACAGCAGTTTCCTCATCAACAAGGCTTTTGATGAATTTGCTTATGCCGATTCTTTGCTTTATGTCCAGGAAGCTTGTCGGCTCATCAAAAATGTAAAGGCTTGCCTTTTTCAGGACAGCCGCGGCTATGGCAACCCTTTGCAATTCGCCTCCTGAAATTTTATCAATATCATTGTTCAAAATTTCTTTAATTTCCAATTTTTCTACAATCTCATTTAAAATGCTCTTTTCATCAACTTTTTTTAATAAATCTCTTACCTTGCCTTTTGCCGTTTTTGGTATTAATTCAACCTGCTGAGGCTTGTAGCTTATCTTTATCTTTCCGCTGCTTATTCTCTCGAAAAAGCTCTGGGCTTCAGTGCCCCTGAATTTGCTTATCAAGTTTGCAAAATTTCCTTCTTTTTCATAATCCCCTAAATTCGGCTTTATTACTTGGGCAAGTATCTTTATTGCTGTGGATTTTCCAATTCCGTTAATTCCCAGGATTCCGACAACATTGCCGAAAATCGGCGTTGGCAGGGAATAAAGGGCAAATAAATTCTGGCCATAGCGGTGTATGGGCTCTTTTTTCCATTCTTCCGGCAGGTTAATTATCTTTATAGCGCCTTGTCCGGGCTTGACGCAAATTCCGCAGCCAGTGCATAGGTTTTCATCTATTGAAAGCTTTCCATCTGCCTCGATCTTGATGCATTCCTTTCCAACCCTGTTTACCGGGCAGACGCTTTGGATGTGCAGCTTAAGCTGCATTTCCTTCAGCTTTTCATTGTCCACAATGGCAATTCGCGGCATATTCTTCAGAATAGAATGGTATTTTATAAATATTTGGAGAATTCAAATTCTTTTTCTGCCCAGCTTAAGATAAGATACTACCCCCAAAGCCAAAGCTGCAAGAATGCCGACCAAAATCCAGTTTTGAGGCTTTGATATGTTTCTGCTTTCCTTTACAGCAAAACCGGTTGCTTTTTGCATAGATACACATCCAGTCTCATTTGCAAACTGAAATTCGTTGGGACATAGGCAAATGTCCGGGTTAGGGTCATCTTTTTCCTGCAGCCATACTCTTCCATTTGTCTTAACACATTTATAAAGCAGACAAGCCTGCTCCTGGCTTTTAAAGTCAGTTGTATACCCTATGTTATCAGTGTAATTCTCGGGCCTTGGGTTGAAGTGCTTTTCATCGCCTGCAAAATAATAGAGGCATTCCAATGTACTTGGATTTGCTATATACAAAGGAGGCCCAAATGGCTGCGCAAAGGCAATATTAGCTAAGAAAATCAATGCAAATAATGCCAAAACCGGCTTTTTCCACCTCATGACAAGGCATTTCATATAATTTTTATTTATATTTTTTGATTTTGTAAAATAAAAAGGATTAAAAATAGCCTTTACTGCCTGCCTTTTATGAAATGCGAAATCTGCAATAATAAGATTGATGAGACCTTTCTTGGAAAGATTATCGGGGCTTACATCAAGGACAATAAGGGCAAAAGCCATGCTGTATGCTTTGAATGCCAGAAGAAATTCCCAAAAAAGGATGAACTTTTAAAAAACCTAAAGTAACTCTGTTCTGATTGTTTTGCCTCAGTAGCACAGAAACTAAGGAAAAGTTTTTATATTGCCTGCAATTCTTCAATCAAAGGCCCTCATAGCTCAGTCAGCTAGAGCGGCAGAACTTTGTGCCGAACTTCGTAAGCTGCAGGTCGGGGGTGCAACTCCCTCTGAGGGCTTTTCATTTTCCTAGATACTAATATGGAAAATAAAAATCCCTCAAAAAAAATACATCCTAGCAGAGTTTTTTTTAAATCAGACGGTGATAGGATAAATTTCTTTAACACCCTAAAAGTAAAGTTCGGCACTTGGAAAAACTTTTCCAAAATATTTGGCATTTACAAATCGAAGCTCGAAAGATACAGGTATGGAGAACATTCAATGCCGAAGGATTTTTTTGACGAGATACTTCTAGAAATTGATTCTGAAAAGCGGAAAAATATAGAAAACTCAGTTTTTTTCAAAGATCATGGTTGGGGGAGGAAGAAGGCTGGAAGAATAACTTACAGCAGACACAAGAGAATTTTTGAGATTGGAAGAAAGATTGCCTCTGCCAATGCCAAGCCAAAATACCATTTTGATATAAATATGCCTTTATCCCCGGAATTGTGCGAATTGATAGGTGCATTTATAGGAGATGGATTCACAAACAGATATGGCGGGAACTATATAGTGCAATTCACAGGCCATTCTGTACTGGACAGAAAATATTTCTCTGTGTTAACTGCCATATTGAAGGGCATGTCTCCAAATTGCAATCCATTGCTGTCAAAAAGAGGCAACACCTTGAGGCTAACCATTAATTCAAAAGAAATGCATTTGCTTCTGACAAAGAGATTTAGGTTTCCGGCTGGATTGAAAACTTATACTGTCCAGATTCCGGATGAGATTGTCAATTCCGGCAATTTGAATCTCATCAACAGGTGCATTAGGGGGATATTTGACACGGATGGAGGGGTCTATTTTGACAAAAGAAAATCCTATAAGTCCCCCTATATAAGAATAGGTCTTCAAATCTTAAGCAGAAATCTTATAGGCCAAATTTACAATTATCTGCAAATGCAGGGAATTAACCCCACACTGACAAGAAAAATCACCAATCTGCAGGTTAATGGCAGGGAAAACTGCAAAAAGTTCATCGAAACTATAGGATTCAGCAACAGGAGGCATTTGGATAAGATTGAGAATTTAAATTTATAACCCTCCTAGAGGCTTTATTCTTAGTTTTAAAGTAAGATAAATTTTAGCACATTAGCGCGAACAAATCTTCAAATAGCTGTTATGATGTTATTTTCAATATTGAAAATAAATATTTAAACCTTTGCCAGAAAAACCACTAAATTTAAATACACTTGCCTTCCTAAGGTAATCGAGGATATCTATGACTTTAGTTTCATGCTTTAATAACACTTTTAGTAAGAATACTAGCCGAGTTGCAGTTGATTTTTACGGCAAGAGGATACCTTTCTCGGAGCTAGATAAAAATTCCAATAAAGTAGCCAATGCTTTAATCAGGCTAGGGATCAAGAAAGGGGACAAAGTAGCCCAGTTTCTGGACAACAGCCCGGAATTGATATACTTCTTCATTGGAGCGCTAAAGGCTGGCTGCGTTGTTGTGCCAATAAACACTTACTATAAGGAAGCTGAAGTCGGGCATATGCTTTCCAATTCAGGCTCAAAGCTTATTCTTGTTAATACTGAAAGGATGAAGGTTCTGGAGAACTGCAAAGGAAACCTGGAGGAATTAAGGCATATCATAACAGTGGAAAATAATGAAAAATACACCAGTTTTGACAATTTTGTTAAAAATTCAATGGAAAATGAGCCAAATATCAAGTTAAGCAATGACGATGGCGCCATAATATTCTATACATCAGGCACAACGGGCAAAAGCAAAGGGGCTTTATTGACGCATTATAATGTTGAGTCCAACTTAAAAGCTTTGAAAGAGGCCTGGCACTGGACTGACAATGACAAGCTGCTCTTATGTTTGCCATTATACCATATCCATGGCTTGGGCGTTGCCTTATGCGGCAGCTTTTACAATGGAAGCTTTATTGTCTTAAGGAAAAAGTTTCTTCCTGATGATGTTTTGCCTTTAATCCAGCAGCATGAATGCACCTTGTTTATGGGAGTTCCAACCATGTACATCAAGATCCTTGAAGCGAAAGACAGGGAAAAATACGACATAAGCTCAATGAGGCTGTTTATTTCAGGCTCTGCTCCCTTATCTTCGGAAACTTTCAAGGAGTTTAAGGATGTTTTTGGCCATGAAATTCTTGAAAGGGCCGGCATGAGCGAGACAATGATGAACTTTTCAAACCCTTACAAGGGCAAAAAGAAGCCAGGAACTGTTGGAAAGCCGCTGCCCGGGGTTGAAGTAAGGATTGTTGATGCTGACTTTAATGATGTAGAGAAAGGGGAAGCCGGGGAAATAATGATTAAAGGCCCTAATATCCTAAAAGAATACTGGAATTTTCCCAGGCTGAATGGCGAGGCTTTCAGGCAGGGATGGTTCAGGACTGGAGATATAGGCAGGATGGATGAGGATGGATATATAATCTTTGTAGGCAGGGCAAGGGACATGATAATAACCGGCGGCTTAAAGGTTTACCCGAGGGAAGTTGAGGAAACAATTGACCAGCATCCTGCTGTCAAGGAAAGCGCTGTTGTTGGTGTTCCTGATAAGCTGTTTGGCGAGTCTGTCAGGGCATATGTAGTTTTGAAGGAAAATGCTAATGCAAGAGAAGAAGAGATAATAAGCTTTTGCAGGCAGAAGCTTGCAGGCTTCAAAAAGCCTAAAAATGTTGAATTTCTAAAAGAACTGCCAAGGACATCAACAGGAAAAGTGCAGAAGAACATCCTGAGGGAAAGGGCAATGAAGTCAAAGGCTTCCTGAATCAAGGCTTTTTTAATGCATATAATATTTCTTTTTTAGCTTTGAACCAGTATTACCTCTTCCTTCGAAAATCTAAGCTTTGAATTTGGCTTGTCAGCAGCATAGCCAATAGGGCATAAGGCAGTAGGAACAAGGTTGCTTGGAAGCTTGAGAATTTCCGAATATGCTTTTGGGTCAAAGCCTTCCATGGGGCATGAGTCAAATCCAAGGGATTTCGCGCCATTCACGGCATTGGCTAGTGCAAGATATGTCTGCCTTTGGGCCCAGGAAATCTTTTGCTCCTCTGCCAGGCTTTTTTCAAAATTCCACATCATCTGGATATAGCCTTTTATCCCTTCTTTATCTGCCCCATTTCTGATCATCTCTTTTTCAAGCAGCTCTATGTTGCCTGCAATATCCCTGTTTGCGCAGAAAACGAGCAAATGAGAGCAGCTTGTAATCTGAGGCTGGTTCCATGAAGCAGGAGCAAGCTTTTCTTTAACTGACTTATCGCTAATTACCATTATTTTCCATGGCTGTATATTGAAAGATGACGGAGCATGCCTTATAATCTCCAGCAGCTCGTCAACTTTAGATGCAGCTATCTTTCTCCCGTCAAACATTTTTGTAGCATACCTCTCCATCACAATTTGCTTAAATTCCATAAATTTCACCTTCAATCCTTAACAAAAAAATAAAAGAAAAGAGAATAAAAAACTTCCTGTTTTAGCAGCAGCCTTCTCCGCCTTTCATTTTCTCACCTCCCTAGCTTTATTAAGCAGCCTTTTTCAGCTTTGCTATGGCTTCCTGAACGCCTTTGCTCTCATTCTCAAGCCATTGCTTATATTCCTCAAGCATTCCTATCCTTTCTTCATTTGTTAGGAACTGCCTTCCGGCATGCTTGTCCTCGCAGCATCCAACTGTTTCGCACATCATTTTTTTCACCTCCGAACTTTACTGAAGAAGCAGCCGGGAAAGAGGGTTCAAACCCAGGCGGCCCTCAGCATATATCGTATATCCGATATTGGAAATACGATACTTATTTATATATTTATCGGTTTTGCGATATGCGCATCGGAATAGACAAACATTTTTATATATGCTTCTCAATACACTGCCTTATGGCAGCATGCGAGATGAAAGGGTTTTTGTCCTTCCTTGTATTATGGCTTGTAAGCAGGGAAAAAATGTCAGGCGCGGAAATAGCCCTGGAACTGAAAAAAAGAAAAGGCAGCAAGCCAAGCCCCGGAACAATATACCCTGTTTTGAAATATTTGAAAGACAAGGGACTGGTTCAGATTGATTCCAATAAAAGATACTCGCTCACTAAAAAGGGCGGAAAAGAGCTTGATGCGCACATCAAAACCTTCTTCGAGACATTTTGCGATCTGGACGAGATGAAGGAATGCTGCAGGAAATGATAAAATTAATTCAATGTTTATGGCTATTGAATAAAACGTAAAGAGGATAAATGCAAAATGAAAAAAAAGTACCCGTACAGCATAGGAATCAGCCTGCCTAAGGAATTTGTCGACTTAATGGACAGGATACTGAAAGAAAACCCGGATTTTAAAAACAGGACAGCGCTTATAAGGTATGCGGTAAGAAGGTACTATGACGAACTTTTGGAAATGAAAAAGAAATAATTCACTTAAAGCTTTTTCTTTTTTAACCTATCTTTTTTACCTACACCAAAAGATAAAAGCAATTTTTTCTCCCCTTCCTCTTCTATAAGTACAATATCTCCTTCTTTTATATCGTAAGCGTGCAGATATGTAGAAGGAATCTGGATTCTGCCTATTTTTTGGACTTTCATTGCCCATTTCATTTTTTCTTCCTCCAATATTTTAGATAACTTATTAAAACAATCAAAATTATAATAAAAGCTGTTATTATCATAGCAAAATTATAGCCCTTTTTTTGAGGTTCTTCCTCAATTTTCTCAGTTTCATTTATTTCTGTTAATGCTTCCGTAACATTAGTTGTTGTTATATTTTCAATAATCTCTTCTGGAATTACTTTTTCTTTAACTAAAATTGCAAAATACGAAAAAGATGGTGTTACAGCTTTGTAATATATGTATGTTGCATCGGAATTTAATTTTGAAGTTTCCAGCTCTTCCCAAAATGCTGTGTAGCGGTTCAAAATAACCTCATTTTCATCGGCATTATTATTGATTAGCCAACTCTTTTCAACTTTGAAATTAATATCCGCATTGTTTATATCCTCATCTTTGAGGTTTTTCTTTTTTATTTCTATGTACTGATAAACTTTGCCTTTTACTTCTTGAGGTATAGATGCAGGCTTGCTGTCGAGCTTTGAAACGCTGACTTCCACATTGCTGGCAGGGCTTTTCACATTAATCTCTATTTCCTGAACAGCAATCTCCTCTTTGTTGACTTTCATTGTGGTTGTTCCTTCCGGCAATGCGCTCCATACCTGGGTTTTTGTTGTCCCTTCCGCTGCTGTTGCAGCCGCTCCGCCTCCGCCACCACCACCGCCTCCACCGCCAGAGCTGCTGGAGCTTCCGCTGCTTCCAGACTCTGTAAAGCTTACGGTCAAGTTAAATATTGAGCTGCTGTTTGTGAGGCCAGCATTGTCAGCGCATTCAACACTCCAGTTGTAATTTGCATTGCCTAAGGTTTTGCTGAATGTTTGCGGTGTGCCTGTGCTGATAGAAGTGCCAGTTAAATTAATATTGCCATCAATAACCAAAGAGCAGTTCTTAATTCCCAAATCCGTAACATTATAGGAAAATGTTACTGTCGAGCTTGATGTCTGCCTTGTGTTGTTTGCCGGGCTCCTTAAAGTTACAACTGGGTATGTTTTGTCCAAATAGAAGCTCCAAATACTTAAAGTTATATTGTTTTGGTTTGAGGATGCATCAGTGCAATTCGCGCTTATTGTGTGGTTCTTGTCGTGCAAAGCCAAAGTTAAGTTTGCAGTTCCTGATGTGGCATTGTCATTGTCAAAGTCAAAAACAGCAGTCCCGTTGATTAATTTGCAGTTGACATTATTTTCATCTGAATAATTCAGTTCAAAATTTACCGGAGAAGCTGTTAGGATAGAATTATTTGAGGGAAAATTTATTGTAAGGTTCGGCTTTGAAGTGTCCGTTATTGTAGTGTCTACAGTAAAGGTTGTATTAGCCATATTGGAAAACTTTGCAAAAGAAGTATCAGTGCAGTTAATCCTTACTGTATGCTGGGCATCGCTCTGGCTTGTGAATATAAATGAGGCAGTTCCTGCTGTTATGCCGTCTCCTGACATTTCCTGGAATGCGCCCGAGTCAATCCTTGCCTGGCAGTTTACAATATTTTGATCGGAAAAAGAAGCCCTTGCAACAACATCAGAAGTTGCAATGGTTGAGCTGTTTAGTGGTGATAAAAGGGTTACAACAGGCGCTGCTGTATCCACGCTGAAAGTGAAATTTGAATTGTTAAATGCTTCATTGCCTGCAGAGTCATTGCATACAGCATCATATAGATAATTTCCATCCGCCAAAGTCAGGTTTGCTATGTTGAAGACACTTCCAGATATCGCATCGGTTTTTGTTGTATTCTTATGCCATCCGCTTGAATTCAAATAAAGGCTGCAAGCTTCCAAATTCGACTCTGTGGCTGTAAAATTAAACTGTATCGGATTTGAGGAAAAATTGGAATTGTTTTTTGGATGGTCCAGCCTTACAGCCGGGAAAATTGTGTCAATGTTTAAGGTAAAATTTATGCTGTAATTTTCATGGTTAACTGTGTCGTTGCAGAAAACGCCCCAGATATAGTTTCCATCTGCTATTGTTTTTTGGGAAAAGTTGTTTTTTCCGCTTTGTGGATTTATGCTCTGGTTTTCTACAAAGCTGCCTGAGAAGTTTGCAAATAAAAGGCATTTTTTTGGGTTTATTTCAATTAAAGTAAAGTTAAAGATTGTATTCTGTGTATTTAACCATGAATTGCTTAATGGGTAGTCTAAAGTTATATTCGGAAAGATAGTGTCTACAGTAAAGTTCCTTGTTACTGAGAAATTGACATTAGTTGCATTATCGTTGCATGAAACATTCCAGAAATAAAAGCCGTCATTGAAGTTGTTTATTGTTTTATTTGTATGCGTTCCATTTACAGAGGCAATATTGCTAATGTTTATTGTGTTGTTTATTGTTATGTTGCAGGGCAGATTGCCGTCTAAATTGTCTATAACAGTCCAGTTGAATAATATATTTGTAATACTAGTATTAAAATTATTTACAGGAGCGTTTAGGTTTATCGCAGGCTTTTCTGTATCTATGTTTACTGTGAAGTTCGTTCCATTAAAAGCTGCATTGCCTACAGTGTCGTTGCAGTAAATATTCCATAAAAAAGTGCCGTTATTTAAGTTTAAATTAAGGGTTGTTTCTATATTGGAAACCATGGAAGTGTTGCTTATATTTGCCTGAAATGCCCCGTTAAAATCGCCATATAAGGTGCATGCCTGTATTAATGAGTCTGTTGCTGTAAACTGGAAATCAACAGCAGCATTGTTTGTCCAGGAATCATTTGCAGGGCTGTTTAGGCTGACAACAGGGGCAGTTGTATCAATAGTAAAGGTTCTTGCGCTTGTATTAACGCAGTTGCTTAAATTATCGCATGCATTAATGAGCCATTTATATGTTCCGTCACCATTACTTGTGAAGTTTACATTGAACAGATAGTCTGTGTTATTGAAGCCTGAAGCATTAGTTGAATTTAGGGAGAATGCCCCACTCCAATTGCCATACAATGAGACATTGCTTAGATTTATTATGTCATAGACAGTTGCATTAAATGATACAATAAAATTGCTTGTATTAAACAAATCAATTGGATTGTTTAATGTTATGCTTGGCTCTGTCCAGTCAGCAGTTGTATTAAAAAGGTATTCCCCTGACCATGAGCCATTAGCTAATCCAGTATCTATGGTTTGAACAGACCAGTAATATGTCGTTCCTTCCTCAAACCTATTGTTCTTTAGTTTTATTGCTTTCCTCTGCATCATGTTGCCGAAGAAACCAGTAACCCTACTACCCCCACTATCGTGGGATGAAGCACTTCCATAAACACCTGTAACAATCTCATTCCCTCCAGAAGTAGTTCCAACTCTTAGATTATAGTAAAGCCCTGTTGCCGGCGTTTCTGTATCAGAACCGGCATCCCAAGAAAAGTTAATTAAATCTGTATTTCTGTCAAATATTGTGCTTAAAGTTGTGGGCGGTGATGGTGGGGTGTTTGTGGTTGTGAGGTTGTTCAGATAGATTATAGATGTACTAAACAAATCCAATTTTCCGTCGTCATTGATATCTACCCATACTTGCGCCAATCTCAGAGCACCTTGTAAAGTCTGATTATCATTAAACGTAGTTCCATTATTAACAAATACTTTGTTTGACGCATCGGCACCACAACTACGGGCAACTACTAGACCTAAATAACCATTATTGGTAAAATCGCCTAATGCCATGGAACCAAATAATCCTCCAGCAAAATTTTCCCAAGTAGAATTGCTGTTAAAAATTCCACCTTTATTTACCTTTACGTCCCTGCCACAACTATTATCTTCCCTAATCTGGAGGTAATCAATATCCCCATCATTGTCTATATCTCCCATAGTATTTGAAATTCTTTCGCCGCCTCCAATTGGTCCATCAGGATCCTCAGTAAAATTAGTGCCGTTGTTAAAGTAACTAGCACCCCCACTAAAACCAGAAAGAATAAAATCCAAATCTCCATCATTGTCATAATCAAACATATGATTTCTATTAAAGGATGCCGATCCAATTGCACTGCCCCAAGTGGCATTGTTTACAAATACAGAACCATTGTTTAAAAAAACAGTTTGGGTATTAGTACTGCCATCCATTACTAAATCCAAATCTCCATCATTGTCTATATCTCCTAAAACCATATCAGATGATCCGCCACCATTACTTACTACATTAGCCTCCCATGTAGAATTTTGTGTAAAAGTTTCTCCATTGTTTACATAAATGATGAAGTCTATAGCTGAACCTGTAAATAACAAATCCAAATCTCCATCATTGTCTATATCTGCCAAGTAACCTCCACCAGAACCCATAGCAGTCAGATTTTGTGACCAGGTTGTATTTATTATCAATGAAGTTCTGTTATTTAGATAGACATTAGTTAACTCAGGATTCTGACAATTACTATCAGTGCACCCACTTAGTATAAAATCCTTATCTCCATCATTGTCTATATCTCCGACAAGAATAGTAGAATGGGTACCATAGTTGGAGTTAGTCAAATTCTCATCTAACCAAGAAGCATTTTCCGCTAGGTTAGCACTTACTATATCAAGAAAAAGAATGATACCTAGCAAAAACGCCAATGCAAAAATGAAACCTCTTTTAAGTACCATTTAATACTAATATCTGTATAAAGTTAGTATTAAAATATATAAAGTTTTCTGTTTTTACAATTATATCTAGAAAAATATAGATAAGTTAATTTGAAATTATTTCTTTTTATTTATATGGACTATATAACCTGATAATCCTAATATTATGACAGATAAGATTATCACAACACCCATTACCGAAGTTGTTAATTCTGTTGCAGTAGCAGCCCCCGTAATTCCTGTTGTTGTTTGTGCTGTTCTTATTGGAATACTCTCACCAGTTTTTAATAAAAATAAATCGGCATTTCCTGGTTCTAAAACTTTTATTTGTCCAATACTTTCCTGCCCATAGTTAATCCATGTTACTTCATTATTAACAATAGGGTCTATTTCTATAGACCTTGTTATATTATAATCTCCATTTGGAATATTAGGCCTTAAATCTACTGTAAAGTTAACTTCTCCACCATTTGGACCCAGTGTTTCTGCAACTAATGGCAAGCAGTAAGGTGCTTCTGCTCTGTTCGTATCTGTTGATTTATCCTGATTAAAGCAAGTCGTCTTATTTACATCAGTAATCCAGAAGAACATTCTCAAAGGCAATAATTCTCCAACTGCATAGCCTTCTTTTATCGGGATATCTATAGTGTAATCTATACTTATGTTTGATGTGCTACTTAAAGTATTGCTTGTAATATTTTCAAATATTACCACAGAAGTATCTGTCCCTGTTACTCTTTTCCATATATCTTTTGTTGTTTGGTTAATAGTTCTTAACAAATCTATACACTCCCCCGTATTGAAACAAGTATATAAGAATTGTAGCCAATTATGCTCTTCTTCCGTCAAACCTCCAATTCTTGATACATTAATTTGTATAGTTTTATCATTATCTGCTATTATAGTTGTGGTTACATCTCTATAGTTTTTAAGATCGACATCTATTATTTCGGAAAAAGTACAGTTATAATCACCATGAGCAAATGTATTTGTCGCTGTATGAAAAGTATTTGTATTTTGTTCTTGTTCAGCATTTAACTGAGTATAACCATTTATACAAGAAATATCAAAGCTCGGTGTCGATCCTCCTCCAATAGTATCTATTGCTTGTCCAGTATCACTACTTGTCAAATTAAATGTAATGGTCCAATTTGCATAAGCAAACTGGAAAGTTTGCGAAAAGCTACTGTTTTCAAAGCCGTCATTTGCCCTTACGCGCCAGAAATAGGCATCTTCGTCAGTTGCTGGCAATGTAACATTAACGCCAGTAATGCCGTCAGAGTCTTCTGATATAGAGTTGTTAAAGTATGCAGCAGTTCCCGCAAAATTGCTTTGGTTATTGACTTCTATTGTATAAGTTATTGCATCAGCATCATCATCAGCAGAATTTGCCCAAGTAAATTCAGGCAGGTTGGAAGGGAGATTCCCAAACCCTGAATTATTTGCTGGTGTCTGCAATGTAGGAGCTGTTGGCTTTGTGTTGTTGATAGTAACTATTCTTGCGCTAAATCCCGTATTGCTGGAATTATCTGTGCATGAAACATTCCATTGCCATGTATCCCTGCTTAGGTTTATTGGTGTAAAATTAGTTGAAGTTCCATTTGCTACAATTTTAGTGTCATTTAAGGTATTGTTAAAATATAAATTGCAAGTGATATTCGGCAGCCCAAAATCATCAGTAGCTGTAAACGTGAAATTAAATGGCCTGTTTTTGAAAAAAAGGACAGCATTGTTATCAGGATTTTCCAAAGTAACAATTGGAGGTAATGCATCTGTTATATTCAATAAAAGCCTTCCGCTAGTAGAGCTTTTGTTTTCATTTCCAGCTTCATCTTTGCAGCCAATTGAAATATTAAACAAGCCAGGCTGAGAAGTGAATTCCTTTGTGTCTGGCAAAGTGCAGGTTAAATTTTTCCCTAAAGCATTTGGCGCACCTGTGCAATTCGTCAAAGCATCATTAGCAATCATTTCTGTATAGTTTAAATCCAAAGTGCTTATGGCGCAAAAAGAGATTTCACTTAAATTTATTTTAACAGTAGGGGTCTTATCTGTGGTGTTGCAGGGATTTTGTTTATCCGTATTCCACCTAGTGCAGCTAGGATCAGCATCCGACGTAGCCCAATAAAATTTTATTTCCGGAGGTGTTGTGTCAAACTGAACGAACTCTGTTCCCATCACCGCATACCAAGAAGTTGATGAGTTTATTGTATAAACTCTGTAAGTTATTTCATTTGAACTTTGGCTATTTGCACAAGCAACATTTGTTTTGTTATTTCCTCCATTTGTTTCTGAACTAAATGCCCAAGTTGTTCCATTATCGCAGCTAACAGCATATTGCAAATCTAATTCTTTTTCCGAAACATTGCTATAAACCCAAAACTCCCAGTTGCTTATTGCAGTTGAAATAGTTTGTTTTGCGAACTGCGTATAGTTTGCTGATAGATTGTAAGCTGGATTTGTGCTGTTCCACGCCCTTACTATATCCCATTTCGTATTAGCGCCTACTCCGTCTTGTTGCCATCTTGAATAGTCTGTGTAGGCAGTTACACTATCAGCAGTATCGTGCTGAAAAGTTATTGTCTTTGAGAAGTTGTTAAGGTAACTTACACCAGAGCCAGTATCTGCTTCTATAAAAACATAATCTGTAAAAGCACCGCCTCCATTGTTTTTTCTCATATCTATTGAAGTCCAACTTATGTCACCCGCATCCCTTACTGCTATTAATGAAGAATGAGCAGAAGGTGCAAAACTAATTTTCATTTCAGTGTCAGCCGCTTCGTCAACTGCTTGATATAGTGTAAATGCTTCTACACTGTCATGATTAACGAAATATTGTATAGTGTAGTTGATGTTGTAAGAAGGATTAAAGTTACACCCAAAGTTATTACTAGTTTTCAATTCTGCCCCCTGAAGATTTGAAGGGTCTACTATGGTGCATGTATCAGTAAATATAGCAGGGAGAGTAGGCTCATTATCATATTTTCCAATATAATAATAGCCTATCTGAGTATAATTTCTTCCAAAACGAGGCAAGTTAGTCGTATTCCCCCAATCTATGCTCAAGGCAAATCCTTTTCCCTCTACTGACTTGGAGGATGAAAAATTACGATAATTGAAATAAATCATTGCATCTGCAAGAGGCAAAGCTAATAAAAATAATATTGAGATTGATATAAACTTATTAAGCATCTTCTACCTCAATGTCTTTTAAGGAAACAGAATCTATACGTTTGTGTATTTTTCCAATTCCATCATTTGCGATCTCAAATTTAATGCATGTTTCACCGCTTTTGCATTTGCCATCTCCATTGCCGTCATAAACAGAATCGCAGGTTATTATATTGCCCTCTAAACTGCAATAATATCCTGCTTTGTCGAAATCTATTTTCTTTGTAGAACCAGATATACTTACTGTATAACCTTTGTTCACACATACATTTCTGCTTTTTTGAACAGTCTGTTCACTTACTTTTTCATAGCTTTGATAGGATTCCTTTCCCACTGAGCATTTAAATCCTATTTCTGTTGTAGCTACCCCGCAGCTGGTGTTAAAAGGCTCATCGCTGCATTTTGTATCGTTTTGGTAATATACACAATTATCGTAAATATCTCTTTCTCTAGCGACGTAGCCAAATACATCTTCAATTGCATCATAAAATTCAGTAGCGCAATCTTGGACTTCATTGACAGTTGCATTGCCAATAACTAGTGCGGAAATAATGCCTATTGCTGATAGTAAGATTAAGGCTAACAGAATTATAAGTGTCTTAGATCTGGAAATAACATTGGTTACAATATTATTCACCCCCAAATTTTATTGGAAAAATTAAACTAATATAAATATTTTTATATTCAATAGAATATAGATTAAAATTTTATATAAAATTTATAATATATATATATATATTCTATAAAGTATAAAAAATAAAACTATTTAAGTAAAAATATATTTATTTAGAAATTATCCAGAATTAGCAATCAATAATCAATCCAATTTAATCCTTGTTATTTTATCATCGCCCTTCTTTGGAATTCCCCTTCCATCATAATTGCTTGTCCCAATATATAAATAACCATCATGGGCAACAACTTCCCTGATTCTTCCTAAATCGCTGAAAAGCTCTTCTTCCCCAATAATTGTTTTGCCATCTTCAGCAAGTGTAATTTTTCTTAATTGAGTGCCTCTTAATCCTGCAACATATAAATTACTATTGTGGAACGCAATTCCAGACGGTGCTAGAGTAAATTCTGTATAGCATCTTATTGGATTTTCAAAATTTGATAGTTCATCGCAAGTTGCAGGCCAGCCATAGTTTTTGCCTTTTTGTATAATATTTACCTCATCCATTCTTGAGGGACCATGCTCTGCCGCATAGAAAATATTTTTTTCGGAATTCCATGCAATGCCCTGCGGGTTTCTATGGCCATAAGAATATACAAGATTTTCAAAGGGATTGCCTTTAGGAATTGAGCCATCTTTATTTATCCTTAAAATTTTACCAGCTATGGAATTAGTATCCTGAGCTGTTGACGGATTTGTTGCATCACCTATTGTTACATATAAAAGTCCATCCGGGCCGAATTTAATCCTGCCTCCATCGTGGAACCTTGCAGCTGGAATTTTGTCCAGCAAAACCTTTTCATCAATTAATTTATTATCTTTTAAAATAAATCTGGAAACCCTGTTGTAAATTCCATTGCTGTCTTCATAAGTATAGTATAAATAAATAAGATTATTTTCCTCAAATTCCGGATCAACAGCTATGCCCAATAAGCCGCTTTCAGCGATTTCAGTTATAGGTATTTCTGCAATAACCAATTTTTCTTTCTTATCAAAATCATAAATATTCACCCTTCCGGGCCTTTCTGTAAAAATCATTTTCCCGTTTGGAAGAAAGTCAATCGCCCAGACAGTATCAAGATTCTCAGCCAGAGTTTCTATACCTGTTTCTACAATTCCAACAGCTTTTTTATTATTTTTTAAAACGGGAATTGCCACAAATAGAATTATAATTATTAAAACAATTAATGCTGGAAGCTTGTTTTTCATTTTCATAAAGCATGATTTTTAGTATACGGGAATAAATCTCAAACACTGGTTTTATTGAATAAGTATGTTCCAACTGAAATTGTTAAAACGCAAAATCCTGCCAAAACAATAAAGTCAATCCACAATGGGATCTGGGAAATTCCTACCAATCCAAACCTTAGCGCATCAACGCCGTAAGTCAAAGGGTTGATTAATGCAATCATCCTTAATATTTTCGGGACGCCTTCCAATGGAAACAATGCTCCTGAAAGGAAAAACAAGGGCATAATGACAAAGTTCATAACTAAGGGAAAGGCCTGCATGTCCTCCATTCTTGAGCCGAATGAAATGCCCAGTGCAGTGAATGAAATTCCGATAAGCGCCATAAACGCCAAGGCAACAATAAATCCGCTAAAGCTATGGATTCTAATGCCCATTAGCAGGGAAAGCATGAAAATAAGAAAGCCCTGGAATACGGCAGTGGTTGCTCCCCCCAGTGTTTTTCCCACCATTATCTTTGTCCTGCTTATAGGCGCTACAAGCATCTCTTTCATAAAGCCAAACTGCTTGTCCCATATTACTGAAATACCTGAAAACATTGAGGTAAACAAAACGGACATTGCAATAATGCCCGGGAATATAAAGTCAAGATAATCGCCGTTGTTAACGCTGATGCGGGACTTGAGCCCAAAGCCCAGAACAAAAAGGAAAAGCAAAGGCATTCCCAATGTGCCTATAACACGGCTTTTGCTTCTGATATATTTTTTTATTTCCCTGAGCCAGATTATGTAGACTTTTCTCATCTTCCCCAAAGCCTCCTGTTGAGCCTCATTGCATCTTTTGCGCTTGCTTCCTCCTCCCTTATTGTTTTTCCGGTAAAGTGCAAAAATACATCCTCAAGAGTCGGCTTGTGTACGGATATGGAAATTATTTCAGATTTTATCTCATTAGTTATTTTCAGCAATTTTGGCAGCATTTCCTCAGCCTTATTGACGCTGACATCAATGGCGCCGTCATGGATTTTTATCTTATTAACCCATTTTTCCTTTGCAAACGCATTGGAAATTTTTTTCGTGTCAGGGCTTTTAATTGAGACAACATCGCCGCCAACAATGCTTTTCAGGTTCTGGGGGCTGTCAAGGGCCATTATCCTGCCATCGTCAATAATTGCGATTTTGTCGCAAAGCTTGTCTGCCTCTTCCATGTAATGCGTTGTAAGCATAATCGTGATTTTTTCATTCTCATTCAGCTTTTTGATGTAATCCCATATGTTAGCCCTTGTCTGCGGGTCCAGGCCTAAAGTAGGCTCGTCAAGAAATAAAATTTTCGGGTGGTGCATCAGGCCGCGAGCAATTTCAAGGCGCCTTTTCATTCCGCCTGAGAAAACCCTCACAAAATCATTTTTCCTTTTTTCAAGGCCTACAAGATTCAAAAGCTCCGCTATCCTCCTTTCCCTCATATCTTTTTTTAAGTCGTACATGACTCCATGGAACGTCAAATTTTCATAGGCAGTCAATTCCTCATCCAGGCTTGGATCCTGGAAAACTATGCCTATTGATTTTCTCACATCAGCCTTGTCTTTAATCATATCAAACCCGTTGATTAATGCTGTCCCGGATGTTGGCTTCAGGATTGTTGAAAGCATGGAAATTGTTGTTGTTTTTCCCGCCCCGTTAGGCCCCAAAAAGCCGAATATTTCGCCTTCTTCCACGCTGAAGCTTATGCCGTCCACGGCAGCAAGACTGTTGAATTTTTTTGTAAGGCTTTTTAATTGTATTATCCCCATTTTTTCACCAGAAATAATTGGTTATAGCAGCCATATTAAAAACTTATTTGATCATTTGATTATTTTGCAAAGTTTATTCATATCGCAATGCATCTACAGGCCTTAGTTTTGACGCCCTTATTGCGGGCAAAACTCCGGATATTGCACCTACTGTGAATGCAAACAAAATAGAGCCCGAAGTAAGCCATATCGGGAATGCGGGCTTAAGGAAAGAGAAGCCTGCCTGCACAGCTATTGCACCTCCAATGCTCGAAATAGCGAATCCGAGCAGAACGCCCATTATTCCACCGATCAAGCCTACAATGCCTGATTCTACCACATAAATATGGAGTATGCTGCTGTTCCTTGCGCCGACAGCTTTCATTACACCAATTTCCTTTGTCCTTTCCAAGACTGCAGTGTACATCGTGTTTGTGGTGTTAACGGCGGCAACAATAACGGATATAAGCGCAATTAAAACCAAAACGCCATTTAATACAGTGATTATATTTGTAAATGTCTGCAAAGCGTCTTCAAAGGTCTGCACGAAGAAGTCTTCCTTGCCTTCCTCCTGCCCCTTGTGCTTCCTTAACTTTTCCTGGATGCTCTCTGCAAGCGCTCTCGGCTCGGTGTTCCTGTTTGCTTTTACCATTGCCCAGCCAAACTTGTCCTTCACTTCAGGGAACATGTCCTCTATTGCGCCGTAAGTGAAATAAATGTTGGAGTCATCCTGGGGATTGCCTATTTCCTCAAAAAATCCAACAACCTCAAATTTCCTGCCGTTTATCTCAAGCTTTTCGCCGAGGCTTACGGGCTTCCTGAATATCTTATTTTCCAATTGATAATTATAGCCCAATACTGCCTTGTCAATGTCGCCTTTTTTCAATGCCCTTCCTTTCTCGACTCCGGCAGTGAATGACTCCTCTATAAATTCCCATTTATCAGGGTCAATTCCGGTTCCAAAAACAAATTTTATCTGGCGGTCTTTTTTTACCTCGGAAGTTTTCATATACAGCCCTGAAATTTCCTGCACGCCGTTGATTTTCTCGACAAATTCAACATCATCTTTGCTTATGAAAAAATTTGGATCAGTGCCTGGAGCGCCTATGCCCCTTGCCTGAAGGAAAATCTTGTCAACTCCTGCCTGCTCTGCAATAACATCCACATAATTCTGCAGGCCAACGCCGAAGCTGACAAGCGCGTATATCGCGGTTACTCCAATGAGTATTGAAAGCACTGTAAGGCCGCTCCTGAGCTTTCTCTTCCTTACGTTGAGCAATGCATATTTTATAAGCTCTAAATTCATTTTGCAAACCTCAAAGCATCGACAGGGTTTTTCTTCGAAGCATGGTATGCGGGGACTGTTCCTGCAATAAGGCCGACTATGACCGAAAAGAGCAAGGAGCCAAATACCAATGCAAGGCTTACATCCGCCTTGATGAGATCAGAGCCAAGCGCCTGCCTGCCGGCAAACGCAAACAGGTTTGCAAGCGCAACGCCTATGGCAACTCCTATAAGCCCGCCTACAAAACCCAAAAATCCGGACTCCATGAAAAACAAAGTGAAAATAGAGCTGTTTCTCGCGCCAATTGATTTCATGATGCCTATCTCCTTTGTCCTTTCCAGGACTGCAGTGTACATCGTGTTTGTTATTCCAATGCCTCCGACAACTAGGGAGATAAATGCTATTATTGAGATAAAAAGCTGCACTCCAAACAATACATCATCAAGGCTCTCCAGGGCGCTTTCAGGGCTTTGCACTGTAAAGTCTTCTTCGCCTTCTTTTACGCCCCTTTCCTTCCTTAGAAGCTCTTCCACATTCCTTTTTACATTTCCTATAGATTTAAGGTCATTCACCTTTATTGCGATTGCATTCACAGAATCATCATCCTTAAACTCGCTTATAAGCACATCCTCGTTCATTATTACCGCTGTATCAAAGATAAAGCTGCCTTTCTTTTCAAGTATGCCGACAACCTCAAATTGCTTGCCCTCAAATATTATGTTGTTTCCAACCTGTATGGGCTTTCCAAACCTGTCTTCATCAGTGAAGCTGTTGCCTAAGACAACTTTAAACTTGTCACCATCTTTCAGCAGCCTTCCCTGGCTTACTTTAAGGTTCAGCATTTTCTCGAACTTGCTGCGCTCTTTGTTTTCAGGCACATTCCAGGCAAAAACTATGTCCTGTATGTCATTGAACTCAAAGGCCCCGGTTTCTATGTAGCGGTTTACTGCAATATCAACTCCGGGAATACTTTTTATCTTTTCAGTCAGGTCTTTCGTCAGGGGATTGACAACTGCCTGGCCGGGGGGCCCTGCAAAATTCAATCCTGAAGCCTGCACTGCAAGCACGTCAGGCCCGAGAAAGCCAAACTGCCCTGTTATTGCGCCCCTTAATCCTTCTCCTAGCCCTATTAAAGCAACAACTGCAGCTATGCCTATGAATATGCCAATCATAGTAAGCCAGCTTCTTAATTTCCTGTGCCTCAGGTTTTCAATGGAGTAAGAAAAAAAATCTAAAATGGCCATCTTCTACTTCTTTTTCTTTTTTCTGTATCTCCTATAGAAGTAAAGCCCTCCGCCCACAATTATTATCACTATAATTATCCCCGCAAAACCATTGCCTTCCTTCAGGCCGAGCTCCTTTGCCTCTGACGCCGAGTACAAATTAAGCTGAAGCTCTATTTCTTTCTCAAAGTCATTGTTGTTTGCGTCTTTATATTCCAGGCTTACCGGGATTGCTATTGACTTGTTTTTGTTTTTTTCAACAAAAATCTTGAAATCAGCTGTTTCAAAGTCGTCAGAATCAATGTTGCCTACATAAACTTCATCGTTGGACAGAATTCTATACAAGCTGCTTTTCTTTAATTTCACATTGACGAACTTTATACCAGTGACTCCCTTGTTCACGACTTTAACCACCACCTCTCCAGCTTTCCCGGCCTCGAAAATATCAGTCTCATCAAGGGTAACGCTTAAGTCGGGCTTTGCGCCGATGATAAGGCCTATTGTGCTGTTTTTGAGATATCCTTTTCCCAGCTCATCCGAATAGGAGATTTTTAACGGGACCTGGTAAACGCCTGATTCAGCTTCCGGGTTTGCCAAAAGCTCAAAATCAAATTCATGGCTGCCTTCTGCGCCAATCTGGTAAATGCTTTTTTCATTTGTAGAGCCTAAAGGCACAAAAGGCAAATTCCCCAAATCCAGCCTTACTTTTATATCCTTTAAAATGGAATCCGCCTTGTTCGAAAGCATTATCCTGACATTGCCGCTTGAGCCGGGCTTCAGGGCATTTTTATCAATTGAAACAGAATCAACAGAAAGGATTGCGTCATGCGTCTGGACGCTGATAAAAAATTCCTTAGGCTCAATCCAGACTCCTTTGTCTATCCGGTATCTTACCTTTATCTCATTTTCCCCTTCAACTGCATTTTGGTCTACTTTGAGCCTGTATTTCACTATGACCCCTACATCCCCTTTTTGCTTGCTTTGCAGTGTGCCTATGCTTCTTGTTGCATCGCCCGAATACAGTGAAAACGGGTACTGGGGCAGGATTTCAACTTCAACATTTCTTGCCTCTTCAGTCCCGTTATTGTCAACTTTGAGTCTGGCATCGGCATATTTTCCGGGCTCTGCCGGATCAGGCTCCTGATTTATCAAAGTAACAACAATGTCATAGTCATTTGAGGGCCTGTTGGTGCTTTGCGCTGCAGCTGCATAAAAAGCAGATAAAATCATTACACCAAAAAGTATAACCCATGTTTTTTTTACCGGCTTAATTTTCATTTTTAACCACCTTTCATGTTTTTCTTTGACTTAACAATCGCACCGTCTTTCAGGAATTCAATCCTGTCAGCGTGGTGCGCCACATTTGCGTCATGAGTGACCAGGATAATTGTTTTGCCTTCCTTCCTGTTAAGATTCTGGAGAAAGCTTATTACAGTCTCTCCGGTTTTTGAGTCAAGATTTCCGGTAGGCTCGTCAGCCAAAACAACCTCGGGGTTGTTTGACAATGCCCTTGCAATCGCAACTCTCTGCTGCTGGCCGCCTGAAAGCTCTGTCGGCTTGTGGTGCATCCTGTCGCTTAAGCCAACCATCTCCAAAAGGTATTTTGCCCTCTGCAGCCTTTCCTCTTTCACGATATTCTGGAAGACCATGGGCAATGCGATATTTTCAAGCGCGGTTAACGTATTTATAAGGTTGAACTGCTGGAATATGAAACCAATCTTTTTTCCCCTTATCTGGGCTAAGTCTGATTCTGAAAGCTTTGAAATGTCATGCCCTTCAAGAAGTATTTTTCCCCTGGTTGGCATGTCCAATGCCCCTACCATATTGACAGCCGTGGATTTCCCGGAGCCTGAAGGCCCCATTATTGCAAGCAATTCGCCTTTTTTCACTTCAAGATTCAGGCCCCTCAGCGCATTAACCTCAAATTCACCCATTTTGTATGTTTTCCAGACATTGTCAAGATGGATTACTGTTTCCTTCATTTTACATCCTCAAGTTTTTTCACTGCTTCTTTTATTATTTTTTTAATCCTGTTTTTATTGCCCGGAAGCTTCTTTTCGGCAAAAAGCCTGAAGACAGCAGACCTAAATTCTTTCAGCTCAGGGTTTATCTCCTTAAACGGGATCTCGCCTTTTTTCATGGTTTCAAATATCTCAAGCATGAATTTTGCATCATCTTTTTTTGAGCTAAGGGAAGCATAAACCTTCCAGTCATCTATCAGCCTGTTAAAAATCTCATTTTTTCTTTCAATAAGCTGCTTTAATTCATTCTTTCCTCCTTCTGTCAGGGAATAAAGCTTTTTTCTGCCTTCCTTTTTGACCTCTACAAGGCCGTCTTCCAGCAGATTATTAAGAAGGGGGTAAATAGAGCCGGTGCTTGGCTTCCAGCATTCTGTATTCTGCTCTATGCTCTTTATTATGGAGTAGCCTGAAAGGGCGTCATTCTCCAGGCTTTTCAGCAACACAAGCTTAAGCTGACCGCTCATTTTATCGGCACCGATATATTTGATTCGATATATTGACTTCGATATATCGGAAGCGATACTAATATTTAAATTTTTTCTTTTTGTGGAAAGCTTTAAATACAAAATAAAATTGCCGTTTTTTCATGGAAGATGCTAAAGCTGACAGGAAGAGAAAGCTGATGGTTTTTTTCATGGCCTTTATAATGATAAGCAGCGTTTTTGGGGTCATATTTTTCGGGTTCAGCAGCGGGGACAGCGCGACAAAGCTAAAGTATAACAATTACAAGTTCGTGAGAAAAGGGAACCTATGGACTGCCAATGTAAATGGCAGGGAAGCAATCTTCACCTATTCCCCCGCAGATGCCGAGCTTATTGGCGCAAAGCCCGAAATAACTAATATGTTGAAGAACAGGTTTGAGATTGACGTGACTGCCGATGCCAATGACACTTTTATACAGGGCATTGCTTTGGCGCAATTCCAGATGAAAGCCACTCTGGCAAACTTCAATGTTTTTGTCAGGGAAGGCTTCACAGCAGGGAACAAGTTTAATTTGTCCGTAATAAGGTGTGAAGATGCAACGCAGTTCATTCCAGTAATTTATTTTAAAAAAGGAAATTCAACAAAAATCTACTCAAATGAAAGCTGCGTAATTGTCGAGGCCAGCAATAACGCTGATTTTAT
>JAGVXV010000020.1 GCA_018303625.1 Candidatus Woesearchaeota archaeon | reverse complement strand
GTAAAGGTGAGCCAAAAGTAATTTTCAATAAAAAATAAAATAATAATTAAAATTCGAATAAAAAACCAATGAACAATATTAAAAAACATCAAATAAAATAATTAAAAAATAATGCTCCAAAAAAATACTTTATTAAAAGAGGTTTTGAAGCTGGCGCATCCATGCAAATGCAACGCTTGCACCGTAGGTTGCAGGCACGGCTCCGGGTTTTTGGTTAATGAAGATATCCAAAAAATGGCGGAATTTTTGCAGATAAGCGAGGATGTCTTAAAAAAGGAATTTTTGGAGGAAGTGGAGAAATTCAACACAAAAAAATTCAGGCCGAAAATAATAAGGAAAAACAAGCCATACGGCAAATGCATCTTTTTCGATGAAAAAATAGGATGCAAAGTGCATGAGGCAAAGCCGCTGGAGTGCAAAATCGCAATGGGATGCAAGGATTATGGCGAGGAGCTTTCATTGTGGTTCATGCTCAACCATTTTGTAAATGAAAATGATGCGGAAAGCGTAAGGCAATACGCAGCTTACCTGAAAAGCGGCGGCAAAATATTGGCAGGGGCTGAATTGGAAACTATGGTTCCAGACAAGGAAAAGCTGAGTAAAATATTAAGTTTTGATATTTTGAGGTAACAATAACCAAAAAATAATAATAAAAAATAAAAACTATAATAGGTGGTAAAAATGGCTGAAAAAACAAAGGCAAGGAAAGAAAAAATAATCGGAATAGACTTAGGGACATCAAATTCTGCTGCTGCTGTTTTGCAGGCAGGAAAGCCTGCAATAATACCTTCTGCCGAAGGTACAACTGCATACGGAAAGGCATTTCCGAGCGTTGTTGCATTTACAAAGGACACTCAATTGCTTGTCGGAGAGCCGGCAAGAAGGCAGGCAATTTCAAACCCAGGAAGGACTATAACCGCGGCAAAAAGGAAGATGGGCACAAGCTTCAAATACAATATAAACGGCAAGGAATATTCTCCGCAGCAAATATCTGCTTTCATTCTCCAGAAAATAAAAAAGGATGCCGAAGAATTCATTGGCGAGCCAGTAAGCAAGGCAGTCATAACAGTTCCTGCCTATTTTAACGATGACCAGAGGCAGGCAACAAAAGACGCAGGGCAAATAGCGGGGCTTGAAGTTGTAAGATTGGTTAATGAGCCGACGGCAGCCTCAATGGCTTTTGGCCTTGACAAGATGGACAAGGAAATCAAAATCCTTGTGTTTGATTTGGGCGGCGGGACTTTGGATGTAACTTTGATGGATTTAAGCGAAGGAGTCTTTGAGGTTAAGGCAACTTCCGGTGACACGCAGCTGGGCGGAACAGATATGGATGAGTCAATAATGAAATTCATCATCAACGATTTCAGGAAAAAGGAAGGCGTTGACTTAAGTGATGATGATACTGCAATGCAAAGGTTAAGGGAAGCGGCTGAAAAAGCCAAGATAGAGCTTTCAACGACAATGGAGACAGAAATCAATTTGCCTTTCATAACACAAAAAGACGGAAGCCCTGTGCATTTGTCAATGCCGTTTACAAGGGCAAAGCTTGAGCAATTAGTGGAGCCGATAATCCAAAAATGCAAAGCTCCTTTGGAGCAGGCAATTAAAGACGGAAAATTAAGGCCGAGTGAAATAGACAGGATAATTCTGGTTGGAGGCCCTACAAGAATGCCGATTGTAAGAAAATTTGTCGAGGATATTATTGGCAAAAAGGCAGAAAGGGGCGTTGACCCGATGGAATGTGTTGCTCAAGGAGCAGCGATACAGGCGGGTGTCTTGGCAGGGGAAGTCAAGGACATCTTATTGCTGGATGTAACTCCCTTGACCTTGGGAATAGAAACTCTGGGCGGCGTCAGAACACCTTTAATTGAAAGGAACACTACAATCCCAACCAAAAAAAGCCAGGTTTTTTCAACTGCTGCGGACAATCAGCCGGCAGTTACAATAAACGTTCTGCAGGGAGAAAGGCCCATGGCGGCTGACAATAAGTCGCTTGGAAGATTTGATTTGGTAGGCATTCCTCCAGCACCAAGAGGAATTCCCCAAATTGAGGTTGCATTTGACATTGATGCAAATGGCATTGTCCATGTATCAGCAAAGGATCTTGGAACAGACAAAGAGCAGTCCATAAAAATAACCGCGACGCAAAAATTAAATGAAGAAGAAATTGAAAGGATGAGGAAAGATGCAGAGATGCATGCAGAAGAAGACAAGAAAAGGAAAGAGGATGTCGAGGCAGTAAACCAGGCAGATGCCCTGGTTTATTCCACTGAAAAACTGTTCAAGGACTTTGAGGGAAAGGTTGACTCAAAAGAGCTGGAGACAGTAAAAGGCAGGGTTATGGAGCTGAAGGAGCTGCTGAAATCAGAAAAGAAGGATACTGCAGCAATCAAGGCGAAACTTGACGAAGTCAATGAACTGGTGCAGAAAATATCAGCAGAGATGTACCAAAAAGTTGCGCAGGAGCGGGCGGGAAAGCAGGAGCATGGGGCTTCGGCAGGCAGCAAAGGGAAAAATGATGAAAATGTCGTTGATGCAGAGTACGAAGTGGAAGATGAAGATAAAGGAAAGAAAAAGAAATAGGGAAAAGTTCCATTAAGTGCGCAAATGAATTAAAATACAAAAAGGTGTCTTCACTTTGTGAATTACAATATTTTTTATTTTTATTAAAAATAAAATAAAAAAATAATAACACAAACCCATTCACAAATATTTGTTAAAGTGTTTGTGCACCTATTGGTACAAATTCATTTAAAAATAATAAATAATGCCAACTAAACATGACAATTCCCTCCAGAGAAGAATGCTTATCTATCTTAATTAAAAACAAAACCCCTTCTAATGTTATTGGGCATTGCATGGCTGTATGCAAAGTTGCCGAGGAGATTGCTGACAAATTAATAAAAAAAGGTAAAAAAATAAATAAAAATCTTGTAATTGCATCTGCTTTATTGCACGACATTGAAAGGCTGAAAGAAAACCATGTTGAAGTAGGCGCAAACTTATTAAAAAAGCTCGGATTTCCGGAAGTTTCCGAAGTTGTTAAAAAGCACAGCCTTTATACAATAGGAGAAGAAAATATAACTCCAAAAACAGCAGAGGAAAAGATTGTCTTTTACGCTGACAAAAGAGTCATTGGCAATAAGATTGTAAGCATGGAAGAGAGGTTCAAGGATTTAGAAAAAAGGTATAACGTTGATTTAAGCAAAGAATTCAAATTCACAAAAAAGATTGAAAAGGAACTATTGGATTAAAATGGCAAAAGACTATTACAAGATTCTTGGTGTTGATAAGACTGCAACAAAAGAGGAAATAAAAAAAGCCTATAAGAATCTGGCTAAGCAGTACCATCCGGACCTGAACAAAGATTCCAGCTCGGCTGAAAAATTCAAGGAAATAAACGAGGCAGCTGCAGTCCTTGCTGACGACCAAAAGCGCGAGCAATATGACAGGTTCGGCACAACAGCAGAGCAGTTCAGGGGCTTTGAGGGCTTTGACTTCAGCGATTTTATGTCTGATATTGGAGGCTTCGACTTTGATCAGGTTTTTGAAAGCTTTTTTGGAGGGGGCTTTGGAAGAAGAAGGAGAAGGGGCCCTTCAAGAGGCTCTGACTTAAGGTATGATATTGAAATCACTTTGGAGGAAGCTGCAAAAGGAGCTGCGAAGCAGATTTCAATTCCAAAACTAATGAAATGCGAAAAATGCAATGGCAGGGGCGCTGAAAGTGAAAAAGATATTGTATCATGTCCTGACTGCAGCGGCTCTGGAGTGCATAGAAGAGAGCAAAGAACGCCTTTTGGGATTTTCGCAACACAAACAACCTGCAGGAAATGCCGCGGCCAGGGGACTTACATCAAAAAGGAATGTGCCAATTGCGACGGCACTGGTGTTGTGAGAAAAACAAGGAAGCTTGAAATCAAGATTCCTGCAGGGGCAGAGGAAGAAACAAATTTAAGAATTGCAGGCGAAGGCGAGGCTGGGGAAAAAGGGGCAGAGCCGGGGGATTTGTACATCATAATCCACGTAAAGCAGCATGGCATTTTTGAGAGGCATGGTGATGATATTTACACAAAAGCAAATGTTCCTTTTGCAATAGCAGTTCTTGGCGGGGAAATTGAAGTTCCTACACTGGACGGAAAAGCAAAATTAAAAATCCCTCCCGGAACGCAGTCAAACACTGTTTTCAGGATGAAGGGCAAAGGCATTCCTTACCTGCACGGCTCGGGCCAAGGCGATGAATTAATTGAAGTTGTAATTGAAGTTCCTGAAAAATTAAGCAAAAGGCAGAAGGAATTGCTTAAGGAATTTGAGAAAGAAAGCGAGCATAAAAAGGGATTTTTTGGGAGAATATTTTAAAATAAATTTTTCTCGATGTATCCTTCAATCTCTTTCTTTTTATCAATATTCAAGGCTATTAATAAATATATTTAAATATGAATCAGAATAATGTTTATATGATAATGAAACAAGAAAGCATTTTTGAGGAATACTTTGGAGACACACCTCCGGTAAGAGTGCTTAACTTTCTTATACTGGGCAAAGACTTTGACTATAGCATGACCGACATTGCAGAAGGCAGCCATGTTGGATGGACATCTTTTACTAGGGCGTGGAAAGAACTTGAAAGAAAAAAAGTGGTAGTGCACACAAGGGATATTGGCAGGGCAAAATTGTATAAGCTAAACACGCAGGATCCCACAGTTCAAAAACTTATAAAGCTGCATTGGGAAATCATAAAGTCAGAAACTGACAAAATGCTAAGTAAAAATAAAAAAATGCTTGCTACTTCTTAGAACAAACCTTTTTAATCCTGTTAATTCCATTAATCTTCTCCAGAAACTCAATAGTCGCCTTTGGAACCAATTCCTTCCAGTTCTGGTTTTTTATCATCCTGTTTCTTATTATAGTGCTGCTTACCCCTTTCATTAACCTTATTTTTTTCACTTTATAGCCTTTTTTCCTGAAGCATTTCGCTGTCCAGTCATTGCCTGTAAAAACAGCATCAAACTTGGGCAGCAATGTTTCAATATGCTCTGCCCATTTTTTATCGTCATGGAAATCCGGAATTGGGTAAATGGTGTAATTTCCAATATCCTCTGCTGCCAGGGCATATTCCAGCATCTCAATCCTTTCCTCAACAGAAAAAGGGTTTTCTTTTGTGCGCTTTTCATTGCTGCTTCCAATGCCTATAACTAATTCATCAACTTCCTTCAGGGCGTCTTTTATGTCCTTTAAGTGCCCTAAGTGCAAAGGCTGGAATCTTCCTATGAATAGGCCGCGGCTCATAGAAGGGAAAAAGAAAATTAGAAGTATATAAACTTTTTTAGATGCTATTTTTGCAACTCTCTATACACAGAAAGATAAATCTCTTCATCTTTTTTTCTGGGCCTATAAGTTCCGAAAGAAGGCTTATAGGTTTCAATAAAAGCCTGAATTACAGCTTTTTTCAGCTTCTCTATAACTTCCGGTTTAGTCTCCATGGCAGGTTTTCTCTCTTCAGCCAAATGATCCACATAATCCAATATAGCTAGGTATTTATCCACTAGCTCATTCTGGCCTACGCTTCTCCATGCTTGGCTAGTCTTATGAGACTTAACTAATCTAACTAACCTGTCCTCAAGGGCTTTATAATCTTCTGAGTCTATGCTATCAGCGCCTAAGGCATTCAAATCCCGAATTTTTTGATTCGTCAAAATTTCAGTAAGAAGACGCCTATCTGATTCTAAATTAGGAGATGTGCTGTCTAAAACCTGTTCTATCCCTCTAAAATTCTCTCTTATTCCGGGTAAACCAAGAGAACTCATAAAAACATAGATAGAAACTTTATCAGGATTTCCATCATATCTCATGCCTGAATATGGATTTAATCCGTTAACACCTTGAACACTTTCAGTTTGTGGTAAAACCATATTTTGTTCTAAATGGATTTGTTATTTAAACCCTTCTGACAATAATATTCCAAAAAGAATATTCCTAAATCAGAAATATTATTCTGAATAGAATACCTCGGGAAAAAATATTATTTTGCTGCCACAAACAATGCCCTCACCACAAGTTTTATAAACATTTTATTCCATAATCAAGATAAAGTGCACGAAACAGAGCAATCAGCCCAGACTTTATGTTATCGGGGAAAGCCTTATGCACCTGAAACTTTTCCGCAAAGGGCTGCAGTGACAGGTTTTTTATTAGCAAACAGCCCATATAATGAGACTCTTTCTTTTTTAGTTTCAGCATTTAATGGAAGCCCTAATCAGCAGGTAATTACCGGAATAAGGGAAAAATTGAGTTTGTTGCGGGGGAAAAATGGAGACAGACTGGAAGCGCTTAGATTGTTATTCGGAAGAGATGTTACATTAAATGACATGACCCTTTACTTTGGTTTGCCTGAAGTTGCAGATAGGTACGGAAATGTTTCTGAAGAAGGAGTTCCTCCAGAAATGATCAAAAAGGCCCAGGAAGTTCTGCCTAGGTTGGACGATGCTGTCAGGGAAGCCTACCGCGCAATTGAAGACTATTGCGTAAGCAATAATGGGCAGAAATAATAACTTTTTTAACAGCAATCTTTATAAATAACCAAAAAATCCAACCAGATATGAAAGTCGCAATTTTATACTCAGGTGGAAAAGATTCAACTTACGCAATAGATGCGGCAATACAAAGAAAATGGGATATAAGATATTTGCTTTCAGTTAAGCCGACAAGGAAAGACTGCTACCTTTTCCATTATGCAACTGTTGAGCATACAAAAGAGCTTGCTGGCATTTTAGGAATTCCTCATTTTTTATTAAGATGCAATATTGCGAATGCGGAAAAAGAGGCAGAATTAATAAAAAAAGTTATTGAAGAAAAGCAGAAAAAAGATCCAGTAAATGCCTTGGTTTTAGGAGGGACTGGGCTGCAGGAAACTCAATTAAGGAGCATACAGAATGCACTGAGGCCATTGGGCATTGAAGTTTTTGCCAGCCACGCGGGCGAAGAGCATGATTTGGTAATGGAAGAGATGCTTGAAAAAGGCTATAAGATAATTATAACACAAATTGCTTCTGATGGAATGAAAAACTGGCTTGGAAGGGAATTAACAAAAGAAAATTTTCCTGATTTCAAAAAAGATTCTGTGAAATTTGGATTCCATATAGGCGGAGAAGGCGGCTATTACGACACTTTTGTTTTTGACGGGCCTATTTTCAGCAAAAAATTTCAAGTTGAGGAAGCAGACAGGATACTTGATGACAATTATTCAGGGCATGTTGTGATAAGGAACTTCAGGATTTTGAATAAGATAAACCAAATCCTATAATCCTTTATTTCATCTTAGAAGACTTGTAAATCTCAGGCCTGTAAGCTCCAACCCTGATGACTTCAGCCTTGATATTTCTTTTTTTTAATTCTTCCTTTAACTCTTCCATTGTAGTTGGCTTTTGGTCATATCCCAGGCAGATGGCATCAGGCTTTATCTCGCTTATTATGTCAAAAATATTGCCCTCGTTTCCCAGAATGGCTTCATCGACAATTGAAAGCTGCCTTACCCTCTCCAATCTTTCCCTTTCGCTGTATTTCGGCCTTTTGCCCTTGAACCTTAATATGCTTGAGTCCCTTGCGACAACAACAACCAGCTTATCGCCGTATTTTTTTGCTTCGCCAAGATAATATAAATGCCCTGGATGTATCAAGTCAAAGCTGCCAGAGGCCATTACTGTTTTCATAAACTAAATAAAGAATTAGGAGTTTAAAAATATTCTCTTAATTTTGTTTTTATTTCTTTGAAGGAGATCTTGGGACGGCAATTGACATGGTAAACTCATTTCTCCTGCAGACATACTTCAAGCCTTCTTCACCAACTTCAAAGACTTGCCTGTCATCTACGGGCTTATAGCCATTTCCCATCAGTTTATGGCCGTTGCGAACGTTGCCAGGATGACCATTTTTCACATAAAATGCGTAATTTAGCGTGCCAGCATTCATCGAACTGTACATTACAAACCCTTTCCTCTCCAATTCTCTTTCAGAATAAACCCTGCCTTCAACAAATCCTGTATCGCCAAACACAAATTCTTTCTGCCCATGGGCGCCTTCATAGGAAGTGGTAATCTCAATGCCATGCCTTCCCATAACTCTGGCGATTTTTTCATCATAGTCTACAGGCACAGTAACTCCTAAGAGTCCAAGCCTGCGTATCTCATTTTTTATTATGGAAATTCCCGCTTCAACAACTCCACTATTTGATTCTTCTTGCACTGAATTAAGCAGCTCCTCAAGGTAGCCCAGCCTCACATCTCTCTCTACACCTTCAGAAATAACACTAGCCCTTGTGCCATTATCACTCATTCTTACCCCTTTATATAATTTATATAAAAATACATGAAAGCTTATTTATATATTTTTCCGAGCTTTTGCTGAACAAAAATCAATAAATTTTGATAAAATTTAAATAAATGTTTGATTTTCATCAAAAAAGTTAGGATATATTGAACATATGTAAATAAAATGCTTGACGAAAACGACAAAAAAATCATAGAAATCCTGACAGAAAACTCAAGGCTTTCCTACAGGCAGATAGCGAAAAAGCTTGCCCTTTCAGTGGCAACGGTAATGAACAGGGTAAAAAAGCTGGAAAATGAGAAAATAATAAAAAAATATTCTGCCTTATTAGACTATGAAAAGCTGGGATTTGACATTGATGTTATAATAGATGTCAGGATTTCAAAAGGAAAGCTGCTTGAGGTTGAAAGCGTTATTGCGAAAAACCCGAATGTCTTTGCAGTTTACGATGTTACTGGAGACTTTGACGCTGTTGTTCTGGCAAGATTTCCTAATAGGAGAAAGATGGACAATTTCATCAAAAAGCTGCAGAAATTGGATTTTGTTGAAAGAACTGAGACAAAACTAATACTAAACACAATAAAAGAGGAAGAAACAGGGATTTACGGGCTGTAAATAAAATTAAAAAATAATAAAAAGCTAATAATCCATTCCGCCCATGCCCGGCATTCCGCCCGGCGGCATCTGAGGCATTTTTTCCTTGCTTCCGCTGGCTGCTATAACATCGTCAATCCTTAAAATCATCACTGCGACTTCTGAAGCGCTTGAGACAGCCTGCGTCTTTATTTTCAGCGGCTCTATGACTCCTCTCTTCCAGGCATCCATTACCTTGCCTGAAAATACATCAATGCCTGCCCATTTCTGCTTTTTTGCATGCGCAGCTTTTAAATCAGTCAAGGTGTCTATAGGATCAAGGCCTGCATTCTCAACAAGGGTTCTTGGTATGACTTCCATCGCATCAGCAAATGCATTTACTGCCAGCTGCTCCCTTCCGGACAATGAGTCTGCGTATTTTCTAAGCCCTAATGCAAGCTCAACTTCAGGTGCTCCTGCGCCCGCAACTACTTTGCCGTCTCTTAATGCAGCGGTGACATCCCCTACAGCATCGGTAACAGCCCTTTCAATCTCATTTGTAACATGCTCTGTTCCGCCTCTTACTAAAAATGTGACTGCTTTCGGGTTTTTGCATTCCACTATATAAGTGAATTCCTCATCCCCTACCTTCTTTTCCTCAACAGTGCCTGCAAATCCCAAATCATCCTTGCTTAATTCCTTCAGGTTTGTGGCAATTTTTCCGCCAGTCGCTTTCGCGATTTTCTTCATGTCGCTTTCTGAGGTCCTTCTTACAGCGTAAATTCCTGCTTTTGCAAGGAAATGTATTGCCATGTCATCAATCCCTTTCTGGCATATCAGCACATTAGCGCCTGCCCTGACTACTTTGTCAACCATGTCCTTCAGCATCTTTTCTTCCTGGTCCAAAAATGCCTGCAACTGGTCCGGGCTTGTTATCTCGATGTTTGCGTCAATCTCAGTCTTCTTGATTTCAATTTCTCTGTCAACCAATGCTATTTTTGCGTTTTTTACGACTCTTGGCATGTTCTGGCTCAGCCTTTCCTTGTCAATCACGATGCCTTTTATCAATTCAGAATTATCAACGCTGTCGCCAACCCTTTTCTCAATCTTGATGTTCTCCTTGTCAATGTTTCCGTCTTCCTCGACAATTGACTTCACTGCTGTAACAGCCAGCTCTGACAGCTTTTCCTTACTGTATTCGGCGCCTTTTCCGGTCATAGCTGTTTGAGCAATTTTCCTAAGAATGTCAGTGTCGTTTCCTGTTATTTTTTCCGCCATTTCATTCAAAAGTTCCTGCGCTTTGCTTTCAGCCAGCCTGTAGCCTCTCGCTATAACAGCTGGATGGACTTCTTGGTCAAGCAAGCTTTCAGCATTTTTCAATAATTCCCCTGCAATAACAACCGCTGTTGTTGTTCCATCGCCGATTTCATCTTCCTGCGTTTTTGCGACTTCAACAATCATCTTTGCAGCAGGATGCTCAATGTTCATTTCTTCAAGAATTGTAACGCCGTCATTTGTAACAGTTACATCGCCTAAGGAATCGACAATCATCTTGTCCATGCCTTTCGGGCCTAAAGTTGTCCTTACAGTTTCAGCAACCAGCTTAGCTGCCATAATGTTTGTCCTTTGCGCATCTCTCCCTACTGTCCTTTGCGCGCCTTCCGGCAAAATAAATATAGGCTGTACTGTATGTGTCATTTTCAAAACCACCTCAAATTGTTTTTATTAAAATTTAGTTAGATTTGTGAATATTTGGTTCTATTTAAAGGTTTCGCTTTGGCGGCTTTGGCAATTAACCATTTTTTAAGGCAAAGTTTATATAGAGTCCCGCACACCGGTAATCGGGAGTGATGAATATTCAAAAATACAAGATATTGTGCAAGAAATGCAAGAAATTTTTCATGGTTTATTCTTTTCATGCAAGGCTGTGCAAGGATTGTAAAAAGATTCTGTATAAAAACTTCAGTAAATAGTTATGCGTTCGGCAAAAGGCAGGGAATAAGGTTAAACATCAGTTCTTGATGTTGAGGCATATGGGGCAGCAAGAGGTTTACGATTTTTTAAAAAGGAACAAAACCAGGTGGTTTTTTTCTAAAGAGATTTCCAAAGGGCTGGATGTTTCAATAGGCTCGGTTACAAACTGCCTCAAGAAATTAAGGGAAAACAAGGCAATAAACTTCAAGGGAACAAAGCGCAAGGAGCAATTCCAGTACAGGTACAAGGGATAGCTTACACCATAACAATCTTTATCTTCTTCCTTTCGCCTTCTTTTCTTATATTCCTCAATGTATAGCTTTTTATGTTGTTTTTCTTTGCCCAGCTGTTTGCCGATTCCTCTGACTTAAATGCCTTGGGCTTGGAATTCAATGGCTTTTTCCACCTTCTCTTGATCCTGTGGGAGTATAGCGTGTTGCTCATTGGCTTTCGGAAAATACCGTAGTTTTTAAAGGTTTGTTAAATTCTAGCTTGAGAGCAAAAAACAACAAAATATTTATTTAGCTGTAATATATTCTAGAAATTAAAAAATAAAAATTCAATAAAATGGCATTGGACGAGACATCAGCCGGTTTGCTTGTTACATTTTTGATACTATTGGCAGGCTTCCTGGCAGCAAAGCTTGGAGGCTCTTTGATAATAGCCATCTCCAAGAGAAAGGAGACTATAAACATAAGGCGTATCCAGCTTGTGAAGATTTACAGGTATCTTGTCATGATACTTGCGATAATCATAGCTTTGCTTTACCTGAGGAAAGGCGTTGTGGGCGACGCATCAATAGTCGGGAATTTCCTGCAAAAAACATACAAATTCCTGCCAAACATACTGCTTTTCGCATTGCTCATAGTCCTGGGCATTGTCGTGGCAAACCTGATTGCCTTCATTCTTAAGAGGTTTTTTGACACAACAGGGCTTACAGAGCTCATGATTGAGCAGAACAGGGAGCATGTGCTCAACGGCATTTTGGTTGCCATAAGGATTGTGCTTTACGTCCTGATACTTGTTGTTTTGCTCAGCCTGTTCGGGATGAGCATAAGGGGATTAACAACAGCCCTGGGCTGGATTTTTTACGCCACCTTGGCTTTGCTTTTTTTGTACCTTTTCATTGGCACAAGGGCATTTGTCGAGAATTTCATTGCAGGGCTTTACATAAAATCATCAAGAACCTTCAAATTAGGGCATAAGATAAAGGTAAATGACATAGAAGGCACCATTAACTCAATTTCCAACCAAGGGGTTACTATCAGGGCGGATTCCGGCTATAACTCATTCATCCCCAACAGGGAATTTGTGAAAAAGGAAATTTCATTCAAAAACATTGAAACTGATTTGGACACATTGGAAAAAATCAAGAGCTATTTTGTCGAGCAGAAGCCAAGCTACTGCGGCCCTGCTTCAGCCTCAATGGTGCTGAAGATTTTCGGCTACAATGAAAGCCAGGCGAAAATAGGCGACCTGTGCAAGACAGAAGTTGGAGTAGGGACTCATCCGGAAGTTTTGATAAATGTTGTCCAGGAATTGGCGCAAGGCAGGGTAAAAGGATCATGGATTGATGTCGAGCATATAACCGACTTGAAGAGCGAGCTGAGATTATGGCTGAGCCAGGGGGCCCTGCCTATTGTTGATTACAAGAAAAACCTGCTTTTCCCCGCGGCAAAAACAGCGCATTACTCTGTTGTCGTTGCTGTAGAAGGGGATGAATTTGTTGTTCTGGACCCAAGCGGAAAAAAAGGAGGTGTTTACCTTGCAGATGCGGACAAGATTTACAGGGGCATGGACACTTATTCCGAGCTGATAAAGGGAAAAAGGGGATATATTGTCTTTGCGCCTGAGGGCACAACGGCATTTTACCGGATTGAGGAAGGCCTGATTTATTCTGACCCGAGCTTGTACCACGAGCTAAGCAATAAATTAAAGAAAGAGCTGTACGAGCTAATGGAAAAAGGCCAGGCAATTGAAAGCGTACTGCCGTTAAGAGTCAAGAATTTCATAAAGAAGTGGAAAGAAAAAGACAAGATAGCCCGGTTGTGGAAGCCTGAGAATTTGTAAAAGCCGCAATCCATCTGAATAAAGATTTTTATAAGCATGCCTCAAACCCATCCTATGAGGGCGAAAAAATATCTTTTTGCCGTTTTATTTTTATTACTCATCCCAATAGCTTCCTCAATAACCTTGCAGGACTTATTGGATTTTTTTAATTTTGATTTTTTTGGTATCAGAATTAATGTAACAAACAAAAATGATTTTATGGCAGATAAAAACAATAACAGTGTAAATGACACCTTAATAATCGAGCTGACAACCAACGGCAATGCAGGAAACTACTTTTTTGTTTTGGATTTGCACGATAATGGGAATATTATAATCAATGAAACAAATAAAACATTGAGAAATTCGGATAAAATAAATATAACTTTTTCGACTGAATTCCTTGCTTCAAATAAATTCAATTATTCAATAAAAATTTACGGCAATGATTTCAGCTTGAAATACAGAAAAGACAATATTGAAACAAATACCTACAATAATTACGAAAAAGGCGTTTCTATAATAAATATGACCGACAGCTCAATAAACAATTTATCAATTCTAATAAATTTAACATTGAATATAACTTCAAATGCAACCTACGAAATTATATCTTATTTAAAATTCAACGAAACAGCTATTTTTTCAAAAACAAACAAATCAATGAATGAGGGAATAAACTACGCAGAAATTTACTTTGATAATGAAACAATTAAAAATACGCATTATATAGGCAATTTTAATTTAACTTCAATAAAACTCAATAATAAGCTGATAAAAGCAAATTATACAACTGCATTTTACAATTACAAAGATTTTGCGCAAACCTCTTATTTTTTAAATTTTTTGGACAATGCCATTGATACGAACAGCAATGACTTATTTGATTATTTAAAATTAAATATAAGCGTCGAAATAAAAAACAATGGAACATTCAATGTCGAATTGGCTTTGCACGATTTATTTGATAATTTTTTAGTAAAAGAAAATGCAACAAATTATTTTAATGTTGGAGCAAAAAACTTTATAATTAATATTAATGGCACTAAAATTTATAATAAAAAACTGGACGGACCATACGTAATAAACTATATTAAATTAACAGAAAACGATAAGACAATCAATCAGCTGAAAGATTTTCATACAACCCAGAATTATAACTACACAGATTTTGAAAAGCCGCCTTTGCCGGATTTGATGATAAGCCTAACAACAGACGGTAATAATAATTATGGGATAAACAATGTTTCATTCAACGTCACAATAAAAAACATCGGAACTGGCAGCGCATTCAACATATTCTCAGAGATTTTTGACAATGGCTCATTCTCCTCAAATAAATCCAGAAATATTCTGCTCAAAGACAATGAGATAATCTACAGCTTTAATTTAATTGATATAAATGACACAAAAATAAGCGCAATCGCGGACTTGAAGGATTTTGTTGAGGAGATTAACGAGAGCAATAATATAATCGAAAAGACAATAAAAATAAACAAAAAGCCGGTTTTGAATGAAATCTCTGATATAAGCGCAAATGAAACCGATTTGATTGAAATAAACTTAAGTGCTTTGGATCCAAATGGGGACAGCCTAATATACTTTATCAACAATTCAAAATTTTCGAAAAACAACAATATTTTCTCCTGGCGGACTTCAACAACAGATTCTGGAAATTACACTTTTAAATCCAATGTTTCAGATGGATATTTGCACGATTTTAAGATTTTTAAAATTATAATCATGGACAAACCCGAAATTGACAACGACAATGACGGGATTAATGATTCTCTGGACAATTTAATCGGGGACGAAAATTCAATAAATACATCCACATTAAACCTTTCAGTGATAATAGGGAATTCAACAGATATTTTTCAAATATTCAATGGCACAAGAGAAATAAAATTCAAAGATAATAATTTAACAGTAGTTGAATTCATGTTTAATTTTTCACAGTTAAAGTTAAATCTTTCAAATTTCGCATTCGAAAAACAAAAAGGTAATGGTACTGGGGCATTTTTAGTCAGGGGAATAAGAATGCCGGAAGGGTTTACAAAGACGATATATGTTGATAAATTAAATAGCTTAATAGATGGAATCTGCATTAAAGACAAGGAAATGCATTCAATAAATGAAATAAGCGCAGACTGCAACGCTGAAAATGAATTTCAGGTTGAATGCGACGGGACATTGCAAAATGGATATAGCTGCACTTACATTAATTCAACATTGAAATACAAAGTTATGGGCCTTAAGTTCTCCGGAATAAAGCAGATTGATTATGAAAAGCCCCCCGAAACATCAGCTTCCTCGTCAGCTGCTGGAGGCGGCGGCAGAAGAGCCTGCACAGAGCAATGGCAATGCAGTGGATGGAATGAATGCGCAAATAACGAGCAAAAAAGAAGCTGCATTGACTTGAATGGCTGCGGGACATCAAATAATAAGCCAATAGAAACCCAATCTTGCACATTAGCTATAGAAAAACCAATAGAAAAAATTGAAGAGGAACTATCAGAAGAAACAGAAAATAAATCAATATTTGAAAAATCAGCAAAAACAGAAGATAAGGAAAAAACAATGGAAAGGGAAAAGCTTTTGTCAAAAATAACAGGACAAGCGATAACCGAAATAAAGCCGAAAAAGGAAGTTGGGCTTTTGGCAATGGTCTTTGAGGTTGTTTTCGGGCTAAGCCTGTATTTTTATTTTAAAAATCCTTAATATTTAAATAACAATGAAAAAACCCTGTTCCTGCGGGGCTGTAGTGTAGCTAGGTATCATTGGCCCTTGGGGATAACTAAAGAATTAGTTAAAACTATTGGGCGTGAATCCAAGAGTGCCAACATGGGTCCGACCCCGGTTCAAATCCGGGCAGCCCCACTTTATATTTTTTTATTGACGATTTCTTTTAAACTTTTTAATATGCCTGCGGCGCATTTTAGGCTCGCCACATTGCTCGCAATATAATCAGATTATTGCACTTTATTCTAACACTTTAGGGGTGGGTGGAGGGCATTATGCTTCCAGCAAGTGCGTTCTGATTGTACTCTCCCTATTTTTTAGTTATTCGATTTACTTTTAGCAACATTTATATATAAGTTTGATGATAAGGGGAGTATATTGATATGGAAAAGCGGTGGAAATTTATGCTTAAGAAAACAAGATATGCTTCTTTATTTCTGTTTATGCTTTTATTTGCCACCATAGCTTACGCAGAGCCTTTTGATGTGAATGCAGTGCCGATAAAAGATGCTATTGGCATTGAGGAGGATGCAAAATACAGGCTCGAGATAAAAAACAACCTTGATATAAGGCAGGAATTCAGGATTTATACCCTGGATTACCCGTTCTGGGACATAAGGACAGAGCCCATAGCAAGCCGGCGCTTACATAGTGAATGTTAATGTAAAAGCTGAAAGCACTGGCCAAATGCTCTCAGTGCCTATCGAAGTCGGCATAAAATCAATAGAGCCTCTGATTGGAGGCTATGTGCCTACTGTCATAACAAGCGTTTCCATACCGGAAAAAATCGACCCAAGGGAGGAAATTCCGATAAAAATAAACCTCAACAACCAAAATCCAATAAACTATGATGACCTCATAATCAAGATTGAGAGCGACGTAATCAATGACGCTATAAGCTACAAATTGGGACCGAGGGAAGAAAAGGTGCTGGCATTGGCAAAAAAAGCCGATCCTTTCACCAAACCGCAAAAGGATAAGCTTTCTGTAACAGTATTCAAGGGAGAAAGGCTTATAGTAAACCCCATAGTAAAGCAGGTTGAGATTTTGGAATATGGGAGCCTCGAGCAAACGGCGACAAAGAAGGGATTTTTAAGGACAAAAAAAGAGTTTTTGTTCAGCTCCAATAATGAAAATTATATTGGGCAGGCAAAAGCCGAGACTACTTTTTTCAAGGCGCTGTTTACCTCAACAAGCCCGAGGGCAAAGACAGTTGTGGAAGGCGGCAAGAGGTACCTTGCATGGGATATTGAACTGCAGGGCGCAAACACACTTAAAATCACGGTGACAGAAAACTTATTGCCCCTGCTCGTAATAATAATCCTGATTATTGTCCTGGTTGTTTTGTATTACCTTTTTAGGAGCCCATTGGTAATAGTGAAAGAGGCAAAGAACATACATAAGAGGGACGGCGGCATTTCCGAGATGAGGGTCGTGCTGCACATAAGAAACAGGGGCAGCGTTCCTGTAAAAAACATCGACATTACGGAAAGAGTTGCCCATCTGATGCATGTAGAGAGGGACGTTTCCATAGGCACAATGCACCCAGAAAAAATCCTGAGGCATGAAAACAGGGACACAATAGTCAAATGGATTGTGGAGTCTGTCGAGCCCCATGAGGAGCGCGTTTTGACATACACCATAAAATCCACACTGCCGATTTTGGGAGGCCTGACTTTGCCGGCAGCAGGAGCGAAATTCCATTACAACGAAAAGGTTTTTGTCGCGTCTTCCAACAGGCTTAATGTCGAGGCTTAATTTTTATTAGTTCTTTACTTTAAATTTTTTTATTGAAGATTCCTTTTAAACTTTTTAATATGCCTGCGGCGTATTCTAGGCTCGCCACATTGCTCGCAATATAAATATAATCAGATTCTTGCACTTTATTTCTTATTGTTAACGGGTGAGTGGAGGCATTATGCTTCCGGAAAGTGCGTTCTGATTGTACTCTCCCTTAATTTTTTTGCAAATTTATTTTTTATGGTGATTAATAAGTTTTTATTTCCACAACATTTAAAAAGCAAATTATGTTCTGATTTTTTATTCCCCGCGTAGCTCAACCGCAGAGCGTTCGGCTGTTTCCCAGAAGAAGCCAAAGATGCGCTCTATGACTTTATGCTACGTGCAAAGGATGATAGAGATCCAGCCAACACCGAAAGAGTAAATCCGGTTTAGGTTGCTGGTTCAAATCCGGCCGCGGGGATTAAGAGGGGCTATGAGCATTCATGGCTCTTCTTTTATTTTTAAAACCAGTAATTTTTTATTCTCATAGGCAAGAATACTACACAGTTTCTGTGTAGATGAATTGCCTTGCTTCCTCCATAAATTATTTCTACTTTCTTAATAAAAAATTGAGCGTGCAGCGAAATTTTGGCACACTCAATTCAATTTCCAATTTAGCGTTAGCTTTCGTTGCACGGAGCAACGAAAATAAAACAAACAATTGAACTGGAGCACCACGACCACAAAGTTGGAATCAACTTTTGGCACATGAACTGGCAAGCAAAGTATCGCTACAATATGTTTGCGAAGTTCGAGTACAAAAACCTTGCGGAAGCCTGCGTTCGCAAAGCCGCTTCGAGGCACGGGATTAAAATCCGCGTCATCAACGTCATGCCCGACCATTTACACACTCTCGTTACATTGCCAAAAGGCATGACCGACGAAAAAGCCATGCAGCTTCTCAAGGGCGGCTCTGCATACAGCTTTTTCAAAAACCACCCTAAAGCCCGACTTAGATATCCCCCGGGGGCATCTTTGGAGTCGCGGCGGAAGCACTGTTACAGTTGGCTATAACCAGCTTGACGAAACGGTTCTATACATTTTAAACCAAGCTAAGCATCACGGTTTAGCTTGCTAATTTTTCCCTAACGGGATACCTGAGGCTTTAGCCTCAAGAGGAGGTCATTCTACAAAATAAGCATTAATTTTATAAGAAATAAAAAAATTTCTTGTGTAAGATTTGAAGAGATTTAATGTTTTTAAACATATTACGAAATCAGTAAACTTTATATATAACTTCATAATCCCCATTCAAATGGGCAAAAATCTTTCTTTAGTCAAAAGACTATAATTCTAAAAGTCTTTTTGATTGAAGAGAGAGACCTATGCCATTTCAACAATGCCCTGGTGGTGTAGCCTGGATCAGCTCTTGCAAGAGCTGCAGCGGCTATCATGAAGCCCTGTCGAGCAACATTTCATGGAAAGGCTTCGACCCGGGTTCAAAATTTCGCTCATGAAAGTCCCGGCCAGGGCGTTTATAAGCCTTGGGCCGGTAGCTCAGCCTGGTAGAGCACCTGTGGTGGAAAGCCATAAATTCCTTTCGGGAATTTAATATCACTGGTGAAACTTTTAATCAGGTGGTCGCGAGTTCGAATAAAGCATCAAGTTGGCTTCGCCGATTTATGCTGAGAAAATCTCGTCCGGCCCATTTAAATTTTTTGAAGCGACAACAAAAATGAAAAAGAAGTTTAAGGTTGACAAGCACATTTTGATACCCAAGCACGTTAAATTAGGAGAAAAGGAAAGGGAAAAATTGCTGGAAAAATATAACATTTCTTTAAAGGAGCTTCCTAGGATATCCAAGGCAGATCCGGCTATAGAAAATCTCGACGCAAAGCCGGGAGACGTAATCAAGGTAATCAGGCAAAGCCCCACTGCGGGGGAAGCGGCATTCTACAGGGTAGTCACTAATGTATAAGTACGGCAAAGTCTTAATCAAGAAGTATTTTGAGGAGCAGAGTTTTGTAGATTCTGATATAGATTCCTTCAATAATTTCATAGACAAGGAATTAAACAAGATTATCGAGGAAAACAGGGACATCGTGCCTACGATAATCCCCCATAATGTCGACGATTTCAAGATAAGGCTTGACAAGATATGGGTGGAAAAGCCGAAGATGATAGAAGCTGACGGCTCAAGCAGGGACATCTACCCTATAGAGGCAAGGCTAAGGAAAATAACATATTCGGCGCCATGTTGGATAACGGTAAGCGCACACATCAACGGCGTCCAGCGAGAAAGTTTTGACACCCAGATAGGAAATCTGCCAATAATGCTGAAAAGCAAATGGTGCCACCTGAACAAGCTAAGCAGGGAAGAGCTGATAGAAAGAGGCGAGGATCCTGACGAGCCCGGGGGCTATTTTATCATCAACGGTACGGAAAAAGTCCTGATAACCATTGAGGATCTTGCGTCAAACAAATTTCTGGTTGAGAAAGACAATACCGGCACAGTAGCCTTTGCGGGAAAATTATTCTCGGAATACGGCTCCTTTAAAATTCCGCACACGCTTGAAAAGCTTAAAGACGGCATATTTTACCTGACATTCACAAGAGTCAAGAGAATCCCGGTTGTCATTGCGCTTAAGGCGCTGGGCATGCTTAAAGACGAGGAAATCACCAAATTCATCTCATCTGAAAAGCAGTACGACGAAGTCCTGATAAACCTCGTGGAGTTTGTGAGCATAAAGACGGAGGAAGAGGCGCTGGATTATATGGCGAAAAAGATTGGCATAACCCAGTCAAAGGAAGTAAGGACGGAAAGGATGAAGGAAATCCTGGACAAGTATCTGCTGCCACACTTGGGCACAAGGCAGGAAGACAGGATTTTCAAGGCCTATAACCTTTGCAAGTTTGTCAGGAAATACATCGAAGTATCCAGGGGGAATCTGGATACAGATGACAAAGACCATTACAAGAACAAAAGATTAAAGCTGAGCGGGGACTTGCTGGCTGATTTGCTGAGGCTTAACTTAAAAGTCCTGATTGGAGACCTGCTTTACAATTTCCAGAGAATAGTCAAAAGGGGAAAATTCCCTTCAATAAAGGTCATAATAAGGGACAAGCTGCTTACCCAAAGGATTTACTCGTCCATGGCAACAGGCTCATGGGTTGGAGGCAGGAAAGGAATAAGCCAGAGAATCCAGAGGCTTAATTACCTTGAGACATTGTCGCACTTGCAGAGAGTTGTCAGCCCTTTGTCAGCGTCCCAGGAAAATTTTCAGGCCAGGGAGCTGCATGCAACCCATTTAGGAAGGCTATGCCCGATTGAAACTCCTGAAGGAACTAATATCGGCTTGAGGAAAAATCTGGCTTTGCTTTGCAGCATTTCCCCGGAATCAAATGAGGACGAAGTCTTAAAATTATTGAAAAGCCAGGGCTTGAAGATAGTGAAATAAAATGGCAGAAGTTTATTTAAACGGAAAATTTGTCGGAACAGTGGATAATGCAGAGGATTTTGCAGGCAGGATAAGGGACGAGAGGAGAAAGGGGAGCATATCCGATAATATCAATGTCTATCATAACGAAAAAGCTAATTCAGTCGAGATTGAATGCTCAAAAGGCCGCGCTCGAAGGCCTTTGATTGTTGTGAGGGAAGGCCAGCCATTATTGACTGAGAGGCACATAAAGCAGCTCGAAAAGAATGAAATTTCCTGGAGCGACCTGGTAAAGCAGGGCGTTATAGAATATTTGGATGCGGCTGAAGAGGAAAATACTCTGGTGGCGTTCTATGAAAAAGACTTGAGCCAGGAACATACTCACCTTGAAATAACCCCGCTGGCAATGCTTGGCTATTGCACTTCGCTGGTTCCATATGCAAACTTTAACCAGAGCACAAGGCTTAATGCAGGCTCCAAAAACCAAAAGCAGGCTCTTGGCTTGTATGCATCAAACTTCACCCTAAGGATGGATATGGACGTAAATCTGCTTCAATATCCACAAAAGCCTATTGTTAATACAATAATGCATGATATTTCCGAGTACGAAAGGCATCCGGCGGGCCAGAATATTGTTGTTGCTGTTATGAGCTATAAAGGCTATAATATGGAGGATGCTATAATTTTGAATAAAGGCTCTATAGACAGGGGCTTGGGCAGGTCAACATACTACAGGCCAAGCATTGCTGAAGAGCTTCGTTACAGCGGAGGTCTGATGGATGAGGTCTGCACTCCGGACAAGGATGTTAAGGGCTATAGGAGTGAAAAAGACTACAGGTATCTTGAGGATGACGGCATAATATACCCTGAAGCCAGTGTAAATGAAGGGGATGTTGTCATAGGCAAAACAAGCCCTCCAAGATTTTTAAGCTCGATGGAAGAATACAACCTGGCAGCCTCGACAAGAAGGGAAAGCTCCGTGACAGTCAGGCATGGCGAGAAAGGTGTTGTTGATTTTGTGCTTTTGACTGAAAATGAGGAAGGCAACAGGCTTATGCAGGTGAGGATAAGGGATGAAAGGATTCCTGAAATCGGCGATAAATTTACATCAAGGCACGGGCAAAAGGGGGTTGTCGGGCTGATTGTGAACGAGGCTGACATGCCATTTTCCGCTTCAGGCATAATTCCGGATTTGATATTTTCGCCCCATGGAATTCCGTCAAGGATGACCATAAGCCATTTGATTGAGATGGTTGCCGGCAAGGTAGGAGCTTTGTCAGGCAGGTATATCAATGGGACTGCATTTGATGTAGAGCCTGAAGAAAAATTAAGGAACGAATTAAAATCTCTTGGCTTCAGGGAGAATGGCGTCGAAACATTTTACAACGGGGAAACAGGCGAGCAGCTCGAGGCAAAAATCTTTGTCGGAAATATGTATTACCTGAAGCTCAAGCACCTGGTTGCAAATAAGATACACTCAAGGGCAAGAGGCCCGATACAATTGCTTACAAGGCAGCCGACTGAGGGAAGGGCAAAGGAGGGCGGCTTAAGGCTGGGAGAAATGGAAAAAGACACTTTTGTCGCGCATGGCGCCTCGCTTTTGCTTAAGGAAAGGTTCGACAGCGACAAGACTGTTGTGCCCATATGCGAAAGTTGCGGCGTAATAGCTATAAGGGACGAATTCAAGGATAAAAGCTATTGCCCCATATGCGGCGAAAATGTCGAAATAAGCAACATAGAAATGAGCTACGCATTCAAGCTTATACTTGATGAATTCAAGTCGCTTGGAATCTACCCAAAATTGCAGTTGCGAAGCAAGTACTGACAAAATGGCAAAAGAGAAAGAAGCGGCAAAGGAAAAGGAAGTTGAAATGGAAGACCTGGAGCCAGAGGTAAAGGCAGCAGAAGAGGCTGAAGCAGTTGAAGCCTCAATTGAATCTGCGGAAACAGCAGAAGTTATCGCAGTCAAAAAGCCGGAAAGGATTGAAGCGGAGCAGCATATACACAAGCAGGTTAAAAGCATAGTCTTTTCTATACTATCCCCTAAAATGATAAAGGCGATGGCATCAGCCAAAATCGTCACGCCTGAGCTTTATGACAAGGAAGGCTATCCTGTTGATGGCGGCTTAATGGACATAAGGCTTGGCGTCATAGACCCTGGTTTAAGGTGCAAGACCTGCGGCTCAAAGCTGAAGGAATGCATAGGCCATTTTGGATATATTGAATTGGCAAGGCCCATCATACATGTAAAATTCGTGGCCATACTCCTTAACCTGCTGAAATGCACCTGCCGCGATTGCGGGCGCATCTTAATTTCGCAAAACAAAATCAAAAAAACCAAGGAGATTCTCGATGAGGTTGAAAAGGAAAAAGGCATTGAGGAGAGAAGGCAAAAAGTCAAGGATATTATAGCGAGCCTTAAAACAATAAACAAGTGCCCTAACTGCAAGGCAAGGCAGCATAAAATAAGCCTGGAAAAGCCCACAACCTTCATAGAGAATGAAAAAAGGATAAGCCCAATTGAAATCAGGACAAGGCTTGAGAAAATACCTGATGAGGATTGCGAGATTTTTGGACTGAAGCCGCCATACGTAAGGCCTGAATGGATGGTGCTCACTGTTTTGCCAATTCCTCCCGTGACAATGAGGCCCTCAATCACGCTTGAATCCGGAGAAAGGAGCGAGGATGACTTAACGCATAAGCTGGGAGATATTGTCAGGATAAACCAAAGGTTATTTGAAAATATAAATGCAGGCGCTCCTGAGATAATTGTTGAGGACTTATGGGACCTGCTCCAGTACCATATAACAACATTTTTTGACAACAGCATCGCGCAGTTGCCTCCTGCAAGGCATCGCTCCGGCCAGCCTTTGAAGACTATAAGTGAAAGGATAACAAGCAAAGAGGGCAGAATAAGGCATAATCTCGCCGGAAAAAGAACCAACTTCTCTGCAAGGACTGTCATAAGCCCCGATCCAATGATAGAGCTTAATGAGGTTGGAGTCCCTAAAGTGATTGCAATGACCCTTACAGTGCCGGAAAGGGTGAATGACTGGAATATTGCTTACCTGAAAAAATTTATCGAGCGCGGCCCGGAAATTTATCCTGGGGCGAATTACATAATAAGGCCGGACGGCAAAAAGAAGAAGATTACCGATGAAACCAAGGAGGCAAGCCTTGAGGAAATACAGCCGGGCTATATCGTTGAAAGGCATTTAATGGATGGCGACATAGCAGTTTTTAACAGGCAGCCTTCTTTGCACCGCATGTCCATGATGTGCCACCACATCAGAGTATTGCCGGGAAACACTTTAAGGCTGAATCCGGCTGTTTGCCACCCTTACAATGCGGACTTTGACGGGGATGAAATGAATTTGCATATCCCCCAGACAGAAGAGGCAAGGGCAGAAGCCGAAATTTTAATGGAAGTTCAAACCCAGCTTATATCCACAAGATACGGGCTAAGCATCATAGGCTGCGTGCAAGATGCCATATCAGGAAATTACCTGCTTACAAAAGAAATAGAGCTTTCAAGGCAGGAAGCCGTTGATTTACTGGCTTCCATAGGGCTTGAAGATTTTTCGAAATTGCCAAGAAAGGAAAAAATAAGCGGCAAGGAAGTCTTTTCAGCACTGATACCTGAGGATTTCACGTTCAAGGGAAAAACAAGGGCCAACGAAGATGTCCTGATAAAGGGCGGAAATCTGGTTGAAGGCTATATGGACAGCGCCAATTTAGGAGAAGGCTCCGGTTTATTATTAAGGAACCTGCACCAAAAATACGGCAAAAGCTTTACAATTGATTTGCTTGGAAAAATGTTCAGGCTGGGCATACAGGTTTTGCTGAGGAGAGGTTTTACATGCGTCATCTCGGATACTGATTTGCCGGAAAATGCCAGGATTGAAATACAAAACGTGCTTGAGAATGCAAAAAAAGATGTTGAAAGCCTGATACAGCTTTACAAGGACAATAAGCTCGATACTTTCCCGGGCAAGACTCTGGAGGAAACCCTTGAGCTTAGGATACTTGAAGTCTTGAATAAAGTGAGAAATAGGACAGGGGAAATAGTTGCGGAGAAAGCTGACAGGAAAACCCATACAATGATAATGGCAAATTCCGGGGCAAGAGGCAATCTGCTTAATCTTGCGCAGATGGCAGCCTGTGTCGGCCAGCAGGCAATGCGAGGCAAGAGGATAGGAAAAGGCTTTGCCGAAAGGACTTTATCCTCCTTTAAAAAACATGATTTCAGCCCGGAGGCAAGGGGCTTCATAAGCAATGGATTTAAAACCGGGCTGACGCCTTATGAGTTTTTCTTTGGCTCAATAACCGGAAGAGACAGCTTAATGGATACTGCATTGAGGACTCCCAAATCAGGCTACTTATACAGGAGGCTGGCGAATGCCATGCAGGATTTAAAAGTCGAATATGACCATACTGTAAGGGATGCAGGAGGAAGGATTATCCAGTTTGACTATGGTGAGGACGGGATAGATGTTTCAAAGTCAGAAGGAGGAATCATTAACACCAAAAGGGTTATTGATTTAATCTGAAAATGGACAAGATGCTTAAGGAATATGAGGACAAGCTTCCGAAAAAGATCATAGAGGATTTAAGGCTGAATCTGCAGAAGGGCGTGGCGCAAAACAAGCTCAGGAAAATATTAGATACAACTTTGGGAGAATACCAGAAAGCAAAAGTGCACCCGGGCGAGAGCGTAGGCCTTGTCGCAGCCGAATCCATAGGCGAGCCTGGAACCCAGATGACCCTGAACACATTCCACTTTGCGGGCGTTGCAGAGATGAACGTCACATTGGGCCTGCCGCGAATAATAGAAATCCTTGACGGAAGAAAGGAGCTGGACACACCTATGATGGAAATCTACCTCAAAAAGCCGTATTCCCAGGGTAAAGATGTCCGCGAATTGGCATTGTCGCTTAAAGAAACAAAGCTGGACGAGATTACATCTGAATTCCTGATAAACCTTGTTGACCTCACTATTGAGATCAATCTTAACAGGGAAAAAATGAAGGAAATAGGCCTTACAAACGCTCATGTAATCAATGCAATTTCAAAGCAGACAAAAGGCTTTACGATTAAAGATAACAAGGAATCAATTACCCTGAAAAGCAGAAGCAAGGAGGAAAACCTCAATGATATATACAAGGCCAAGGAAAAATTCAAGGAAGTTCATTTAAAGGGCATCAAAGGAATCTACCAAGTGCTTCCTGTAAGAAGAGATGAGGAGTATATTATCATAACTGCGGGATCAAATCTTGCCGATGTGCTGCAGCTTCCTGAGGCTGATGCCTACAAGACAACCACTAATAACATTTTTGAAATAGAGCAGGTTTTGGGCATAGAGGCAGCAAGGCAGGCAATAATTAACGAGGTTTTCAAGGTTATAGAAAGCCAGGGCCTTAATGTTGATGTGAGGCATATAATGCTTGTGGCCGATACAATGTGCATTTCAGGCTCTGTCAAGGGCATCACCAGGTATGGTGTTGTCAGCGAAAAAGCCTCTGTTTTGGCAAGGGCATCTTTCGAGACCCCGATAAAGCATATAATAAATGCCGCTTTGGTTGGCGAGGTTGACGAGCTTAATTCTGTTGTCGAGAACGTGATGATTAACCAGCCTGTTCCTGTGGGCACTGGCTTGCCAGATTTGGTTACCCGGGTAAAGGCAAAAGACAAATAAAAATGGCAAAGGAAAAAACTTTCAGCTTGGCTGAACTCAAAAAATTGCTGAAGTCCAGGAATGTCATAATGGGCACAGAGAGGACTGTAAAAAACCTTAAGAATGGGAAAATTGAGCGTGTTTTTCTCAGCTCAAACTGCCCCCAGAATGTCGAAAGGGATTTGAGCCATTATGCCTCTTTGGGCAAGGCAGATGTAGTAAGGCTGCAATGCCCTAATGACGAGCTGGGCGTCATCTGCAAAAAGCCGTTCTCTATTTCTGTACTGGCCCTGTTGAAGGGTGAGAAATAATTGGCAAGAATAAAGTACGACATAAACCTCATAAAGTACATTTCCCTGTTTGAATCAATAACTCAAGTCAAGGTCAAGGACTGCATTTCCAACGGCAGGCTGACTTTCATAGTGCATGAGGGCGACCTTGGAAAGGCTGTCGGCAAAAAAGGCGCTAATGCAAAAATGCTTGAAAATGTCATAAGAAAGAGGATCAGGATGGTGGAATTCAGCAGCGAAGTCACAGAATTCATCAAAAATCTCATCTACCCTATAAATGCCAGGGAGATTGCTGAGAAAAACGGGATTGTCATGATAACTGCCGGCGATGTCGGCTCAAAAGGAATGCTTATCGGAAGAGACAGGCAGAATCTGGTCGAATTAAAAAGCATCGTAACAAGGCATTTTCATGTTGAGGACATAAAAATTTTATGAAGCACCATAACATTTAAAAATAAATAATAAATACTAAAAACTTCACATGGCAAAAAAATCCAGGGGCATCAATGCAGGCAAAAAGCTGAGGGAAAGAAGGGACGAAAGCAGGTGGCACAATAAATGGTATGTCCGCCGTGTAAGAAAGCTAAAGGAGAAATCCGACCCGTTAGAGGGAGCTTCCCAGGCAAGGGGCATTGTCCTTGAAAAGGTGCAGCTTGAGGCAAAGCAGCCAAATTCCGCAATGAGGAAATGCGTCAGGGTGCAGTTAATCAAGAACGGCAAGCAAGTTACCGCTTTCTGCCCGCGCGACGGCGCAACCAAGCTTATTGACGAGCATGACGAAGTGCTTATTGAATGCATCGGCGGCGCTATGGGCAAAAGCAAAGGCGATATTCCCGGCGTGAGATGGCAGGTCATCAAAGTCAACGACCAAAGCCTGGACGCGCTGCTTAAAGGAAGAATAGAGAAGGCAAGAAAGTAAAATGGCTCAAATTCTGGCTTTTAACAGGTGGCCTGCAGAAGGCATTGAAGTGGAAGATCAGGGCTTAAAGGCCTATATTACATTGCAGCCTAAAATAGTCCCGAAGACAGGGGGAAGGTATGCTGGCAACAAGTTTTACAAGAGCAGGATTTTTATTGTTGAAAGGCTGATAAACAAATTAATGATTCCCGGGCATAAAAGCAAGAAGCATTTCAAGACAAGCTATCATATAACCGGAAAGAGCCACAGAGCCTATGATATTGTTGAAAATGCCTTCAGGATGATTGAGAAGCAGACAAAGGAAAATCCCGTGAAGGTTTTTGTAAAAGCCCTTGAAAATGCATCCCAGAGGGAGGAAATCATCACAATTGAGTATGGCGGCGCCCGCTACCCAAAAGCAGTTGAATGCGCGCCCCAAAGGAGGATTGACCTGGCTTTGAAGAACATGGCTCAGGGCGCTTACCACAGGTCATTCAACTCAAAAAAATCAATAGAATCCTGCCTTACAGATGAAATTATCAATGCTTACAACTTAAGCCAGGCGTCAAATGCTATTGCAAGAAAATTTGAAGTTGAAAGGCAGGCGGACAGCTCTAGGTAAATTTTATATATTTGTCACAAATTAATCAGCCGCCTTTTTTAAGAATTCTTTGTTTTTCTTCTTTATCTTTTTTCTTGGCAGCAAGCTCTTTTTTATAGTATTCAGCAAGCCCTATATTGTCCTCTTTTTCCGCCTTTCTCAGTTTTTCTTCGTGAAGCCGAATTTGCTTTTCAATTGACTCAATCCCTTTCTTAAGCCTCTTTTTTCTGCTTGCCATAAATTTGAGCCTCTAATAATGCCAATTCCCTCTCTAAAATATTTAATACTTTCTCCGCAACGCTGATATTTATTTTTAAATCCTTGAAAGCCATATCGTCTCTAACCAATCTGTAAGCCTTATAGGAATCTTCAAATTCCTTAATGTTCAAGCCTTGCCCAATAAGCCGGTTTTTGAATTTTTCATTTGAAAATTTATTTTTTTTTAAAACGCATTTTATTATGAATAAGCCCCTTAATCTTAACATTGCCGAGTATAATGCAGAATAAGATTTAAGGCAAATGCCGTCAATTTTATCCAATTCCAGGAGTTCCCTGCTGCTTTTGTTATGCTCTTTTGTTTCCTTTAGGTAGCCTCTGAAGCTTTCTTTGCCGATTTTTATATTTTTTAATTCGTTTAAAACATAAGCATTGATTAATGGCTCCGCTTCCTGCACCATCTGGTAGTAGATTGCCGGATGCTTTTCAATTGCCATTTTGAGCTTGTCAATTGGAAATGACACTATCTCGAGCTTTTCTTCTTTAAAATTGAATTTTATATTTTTGTCCTTGGTTATTACAAGAACGTCAACATCAGATTCCTTAGCCTGCTCATTTCTTGCGTATGAGCCGTAGATTGCAACAGAAATTATATCCCTTAAATGCGGCTCAAGCAGGTGCAGTATCCTTTCCCTCAGCTCCGGCTTTTCTGGAAGTATAACCACAACTTCCTTTCCCAGCCAGCCCTTCGGAACCCATACGGCCCCCCCGTTGCCTGATTTCACGACGGTTTTTACAATCTGCTCCTTTACGGCTAATTTTTGCATTTCCATTGTTTTAAAGCCACGAAAAACTATAGTTTTTATGTATAGACTCAGTATAGACATTAGTATTTAAATATTTCGGTTTTTATAGAAAATAATTTAAATATATCCAATCAAATTAGAAAGAAAATAAATGATTGTGGGCTAAGCCAAGTTTCAAACGCAATTGCGAAAAAGCTTGAAGTCGAAAGGCAGGCGGATGGTTCTAGATAGCCATTTTTTATTTTTACTTAGTTTTTTTAATAAGATTTTCTCTTATTAGTCTTATCTGACTTTCAGTTATTTTAGACAATATATCTTTGGTCTTTAAAAAAAATCTTTGCAGTATTTTCTGGTTTCTTCGATAATGCTATTGTCAACAGGCCTATCGGCATAATATTGCAGGTCAATTCTTGCAGAAAAGGATTTTTGAACCATTTCAAAGTCCTTTTCATTATAAAATTTATTAAGATAAGCTTTCATAAACTCTAATGAGCAGCTGTGTATTCCACATTTTATGCCTATTCTGAGCATTAAGGAATATAAAGAATAATAAAATATGTAATATGCTGTAGTTGCAGTCCATATCCTGCTTTTTTCAACATCATTCAGTATATTTATAGATTCCTCTGCCATTTTGAGGTAGGAATTTGACATATTGGCATTGGGCTCTATAATCTCTAATCCGTTCTTTTGCTTCAAGCACCATTCAATCGAAACCATAATAATCCCCCCAAATAATATTCACGAATTTTTCCATGCTGAAAATAATTATATGGTCTTTTATGATTTCTTTGCATAACTCATTTTTTTCTTTGATTAGCTTTTTAAATTCCCTTTCTGAAAAGTATATAATGCTTATGTTTAAGTCATATATTTTCCCTTGGTCATTATAGTCATTTTTTTCTTTGCTGCCTATAATAAAAACGTCAATATCGGAAGTTTCTTTTTCAATGCCCTTAGCATAGCTTCCAAAAATGCCTATGATTCTATCATCTTTTCTGAAAATATGGGCTATTTTCCTGCGTCTTTCAAAGAATTCAATTTTTTTTGAGATCTCTGCTGATATTACTATGTCTTTTATTCCGGGATTCATCAGGTTTAACCTATAAAATCTGATATTTCCCTCTCTTTCTGATTTTAGAATGCCCTTTTTTTCAAGCTGTTCCAAATCCAGCGCAATGCCTTTCTGACTTAGCGGGACTTTGCCTATAAGCTCTCTGCCATATATTCTTTTACTGTAATCGCCCAAAAACTGATTTAGTATCTCTGAATATTTGTTGTGTAACATTTTACATAATTGTGTAAATAATTACATATTTATATATTTTGCGGTTTTTATCAGTTTAGCAATTGCAAAAAAGCTTGAAGTTGAAAGGCAGGCGGATAGTTCTAGGTAACCCCGATTGTTTTTTTATTTCTATATTTCAGCTTTGTATTTAAAGCCGCAACAGCACAAACTATAATAAAAACAACAGTAAACAAAATACATTAGGCGCATCAGCCAGCGCAAGATGCAGAGTTGTCCTCCATTATATAATCTATTCTGGTGACTTTGCCTCCAGAACACCACACTATTGTCCTTATATAATCGGGGGTACAACTATTATACGAGGCTACATATTTTCCCCCATCCCAATTGCAATTAATTCCGGCTATTTCGTTTAGGTTAGCACCATTATCAACACCGTCAGCAAA
>JAGVXV010000012.1 GCA_018303625.1 Candidatus Woesearchaeota archaeon | reverse complement strand
TTTCATTATTTGCAAAACCATTCCAATATTTACCTCTTCCTCTGACTGATGCCAGCAGTCATAATCAGTTGACATTGCAACTGAAGCATAGCAGATTCCGGCTTCCCTTGCCAAAACAACTTCAGGAACAGTGCTCATATTGATTACATCGGCATTCCACTGCCTGAATAAGCTGCTTTCTGCTTTTGTCGAAAAGCGAGGGCCTTCAATTGTTATTACTGTACCTTTTTTATGATGCCTCAAGCCTAATTGCTTAGCAGTTTCGGCCAATAAATTCCTTAAATAAGAGCAAAAAGGCTCTGCCATCGGTATATGGCAAACATGCTCTTTTTCGTAAAAAGTGCTTTTTCTTTTCGTTGTCCTGTCAATAAACTGGTCGATAAAAACAAAATCACCGGGCTTGATTTCTTCTTTTAATGAGCCGCAGGCGGTTGTGGCAATTATATGCGTGCAGCCCTGCTCCTTCAGAGCATGGATGTTCGCTTGGTAATTAACGCCTGTCGGGTAAATTGTATGCTTCTTGCCGTGCCTTGCCAAAATTACAGCATCAACGCCCTTAATCTTTCCAGCAGTTAAAGTTGAAGAGGGCCTGCCATAAATTGTATTGGCTTCAATTTCTTTCACATCCTTCATAATTTTAGGATCATCCAGGCCGGATCCGCCGATAATGCCGATTTTTATCATTTTAACCACCACAAAATATTTTTATAGAGTTTTTTATTATTTTATTTTTTGATTGTTCATTATTATTTATTGATTATTTTTATTGGCTGTTTTTCCTTGATTTTTAATTTTATTTATTATTTGGTTTTTGTTCTTATTTCATTGGTTGCCTTTCCAACAATTTACCCGCATTTGGCGCATAAACACATCACAATTATTTGCGCATTTGATTGCGCTATTTTTTTATTTATTTTATTTAAAAAATTCAATTTAATTAAAAAATTGGTGATTTGCAAAGTTAAGGCACCTTCTTGCATTTTAAGCCAATTGTCCAGTTATTGGAACTTACTTTTATTGTCCAAACTAAGCCTTTAAGCCGCTTTTCTCTGCCTTGTCACTTATTATTGCGCTGTTTCCGCTTGGGTCCTCAATAATGAGCTTTTGCTTCTCCTGCCCCCACATTATCCTTGTCAGCTTCTTCAACAGGTTTTTTGCTTTTTTCCTGTCTTCATCATCTTCTGCTGTGTCCCTCAAAGTCTCGATCTGGTATTTTACGCGGTTTAAGATTCCCTCTATATTTGTCACAAAACCCTGGGAAGCGGGGCCGGGCGTTATCGTTGTTATGTGCGGAATCTTAACTGTCGCCTCGGAGCTTTTAACAACACGAACTTTCATATCCTGCTCGCTGCCTATCTCAAAAGTGTATTTGCAGGGCTCCTTCTGCTCAGCAGCCTCAACATCAGCCTTATGGTATTTGCAGTTGGAGCAGGTCATTGAAAATAGAAAAACCTTGCCAAAATAAGGCACTTCTGTCTCCTCTTCAGTCATTTCCAATGTTTTCTCGCGGCATAAAGGGCATAGCTGCCCTGCAACAGTTTCTGGTTTGGCCATTAAAAAGAAAAATTTTATCCGATTTTTAATATTTTCTATTTTGAGAGCTGTTATTAACAAGATATTAATTTTCTAAATTTTAGGTCATGTCAAAAACCACCAGTCAAATGTCGATAAATGCTTTGCATTTTCGATCACACTCGAAAATCTTTGATTTCCGATGGACTGATAGCATGTTTGCTTATCGCAAAGTTGTCCAGTGGTTTTTGAGCATGCTCGGAAATATACCATAATTACTCATGTTATAGGGCTACGTCCATCAGTTACAAACTGATGGTATATTTCCGACATATCAAAGAATTAAAAATCTATTCGCCGTAGCTGGAAACTTCGCTTACGCTTTCCTTCTTCGGCTCTTCCCTTTTGTGCCTGTGTATCCTTGCGAAGCTCGGCACTGCTGCAATCCAGTTATCGCCAAATCCTGCTATGTCACCTTCGATTGCGTCGCATGTTTTCTTCAGCTTGTTTATCGCCCTTTTCAGCTCAACCAAATCCTTGTCTTTCAACGGCTTTATATTAACCAACGCTATCGTAGTTCCGTCCCTTAATACATCAAGTATTGGCTTTATGCTCTCAAAATCATCAATTACAAAGGGCCTTACGGTTATTTTCGCTTTCGCCTCTGGGCTGCTTGTATCAAGCTCCACATAGCCCTCTTCCTGCACCTCATCCAAAATTTCAGAACTTGCGCCTAATTTTTCTTTGAGCTTTGAAAAAAATTTTTTCATATGTGCCACCACTCGATATGAGTTGTGGTATTTCGTGGAACTAACAACTATTTAAATCTTTCTATTCCTGAGTGAAAAATTTATTTAATCATTGAAATGTTAAAATCAGCGAAATCTTTATAAACAAAACACCATTCTTTTTTATCTTAATTTAAGGTGTAAAATGAAAAGGATAGGCGGCTCAAGGAGAAAAACCAGGTATAAATTAAAAAAGGACAAGAGAAGCAGGGGCAAGATAAGCCTCACAAGATACCTGCAAAGGCTGGAAATAGGGCAAAAAGTAACCCTTAGCCCGGAGCCTGCAGTGCAAAAAGGCATGTACCACTCCAGGTTTATGGAAAAAACGGGGATAGTAACAGGAATGCAGGGAAAATGCTACAAAATCAGTATCAACAATTTGGGAAAAAATAAAATTTTAATAGTGCACCCGGTGCATTTAAAAAAACTTTGAACAAAATGACAACAGCCGAGATAATTGCCGAGAAGCCGATAAGCGTGTATGACCTGAAGGAAGAGCTTGAAAAGATTAAGAAGCGTGATAAAGAGCTTAATTTCAGGTCCTCAAGGACTGAAGAGTACCTAAACCAGGTTGCAACTCAAAAAAAGGCTTCTGAGATGTATGAAAAATTAGTAAAGCTGAATATACCGAGGCTCAAAGAAAACCAGATAAAGAAGATTATAGACATAATGCCAAAAACGGTAAATGACCTAAAGGTCGTGCTGCAAAGCTATACCGTGAGCATTAACAGCGAAAGCATGAAGAAGATTGTTGATGCTATAAACCAATTCGAATAGCAATAATTCTATATTTGTCGCTTAAAAACAAATATTTATAAATAGAAAAGTTCAGGATATAAAAAATGAGGGTGGACATAGAGCAAAGCCATTTTGATATTTATAAAAAGCTTGCTGGAGATATAAATAACGCTGCCGCAAGATTCAGGATAAAGGCTCATAAAATAAGCCCCCGGGCTTACGAAAAGCTGATTTTTAGCACAAGCATCTCAGTTGAAAAAAAGAAAAAAGGGCTTGCGAGGCATCTGCACGAGGCGCTGGTAAAAACATTTTCAGTGGATCCTAGAAAAATCAAATCAAAAAAGGAGTTATTGGGCGGGTTTAAAAACAACCTCATGGTTTTGAGGGCAATGGTGGACAAACTAAGGTCAATAAACCACTACCTTGAAGAGAGTTTTTTAAGGGAGATAGGAGTAACCAAAAAAACCCCATTGCCATCATTAAAGCCAAAAAAGCCGCAAAAAATTTTAACCAAAGGTTACTTGGGGAAAAAAGACCTGGAGAGTTTAGAACACGTAGCTTACAGCTTGATAGAAAAAGTAATATTTTTGGATAAAAAATTGCTTGAAGGCTACAAAAGGGGAGAAGGGAGGATAATAAAAGAAAAGGCGGTGGAAACAAGGCATATTGGGGATGTGCTTAAAAAAGAGTCTGAAATTTTGATGCATTTGGAGGCAAAATTGCCCCCGCCTGCCAAAGTAAAGCCCGCTTTGCTCAAAAATCAGGTAATGCACCATTGGGTTGCAAGAATCTTTGCCCTGCTTTCAGGCTTTGAAAATGAATACAAAAAAGAAAGCATGATTTTCAGCAAGTTAAAGAAAAATGAGGAAATAAGAAAAAAAATAAATAGGAAGATAAAGCATATATTAAAGGAAAAGGAAAAGCTACTGAGGGTTAAGGAGCAAAGAGCCCTGTCAATGAAAACACTGAAGATAGATAACGAATGGAGGTTAATGTTTTACCAATTCAATGCTGCTGCAAGACTCTAAAATGGAAAAAGGTAAGGAAGAGATGGCAATAGTGCTAGATTTTTTGCCGAATGGATATCCTTTTGATGAAAGGCCCAGCTACATGAAGACTCCAATAGCGCAAGCCATAGGCGGGGAGCATTTCGTGCTGCTGGAGCTGGTGCCAAAAAAGGACGTCCACCTGCAGCCTTATGAGGAAGTCTATATTGGAGAAGGGAAAAGGGACAAGATACACCACATTGTAGGCAAGCTGCCAATCTCAAAATTGACCGCTACAGGCAAAAATGAGCTTGAATTTGTTGTTAAGGATATTGTCAACAAAAATGAAAAAAGGTTTGTTGATTTCTTTAACAATGCGAGGCCGTTAAGCACAAGGATGCACCAGCTGGAGCTTTTGCCCGGCCTGGGAAAGAAGCATATGTGGCAGATTGTCGAGGCAAGGAATGACAAGCCTTTTGAAAGCTTTGCTGACATAAAGAAAAGGGTCAAGCTTATGCCTGATCCGGAGAAAGCAACAGTCAAAAGGATAGTCCAGGAGCTGCAGGGCACTGAAAAACACAGGATTTTTGTTGATGCATAATGCTTAACCAATACAAGCAGGTTAAAATCGGCAGCATTACAACTTCTGAGATAGAGATAAAAGATCTGATAAAAGCATGGGTGGCTATTTCCATTGCCTTCGGAATTGTCATTTTTTACAGTCCAGCCATAGAAACAGGCATATACACAAGCTTTATCATTTCCGGGCTTACAGTCGGAATAGGATTTTTACTGCATGAGCTGGGGCACAAGCTCGTAGCGCAAAAGTATGGGTGCTTTGCCGAATTCAGGGCTTTTGATACATTTTTGATTCTGGCGATTGCAATAGCTATTTTTACAAGAGGGAGCTTTGTTTTTGCCGCTCCTGGCGCCGTAATAATCTCAGGTCCTGTCGGCATAAGAAGAAACGGAAAAATCTCGGTTGCGGGCCCGTTGGTAAACCTTGTTTTAGCCCTGCTTTTTTTGTCCATCCTGCTGTTGCCCCCGGCCGGAATAATGGAAACTATCGCCATTTACGGCTTTTTAATCAATTCCTGGCTTGCTTTGTTCAATATGATACCCTTGGGAAATCTTGATGGAGCAAAAGTTTTAAGGTGGAATAAGCCGATTTATGCTTTGGTTGTCATAATCTCATTGGGATTTATGTTCCTGCAAAACTTTTTCCCGTTAAAGTAAAATGGCAAACTGCCCGTATTGCGGTAAGAAAATCAAGGAAGGAGAAAGGTATTGCTGGCATTGCGAGAATGACGTCTCAGGCATTGTGGACAAGGAAGAGGCGCCCAAATGCTTTATTGCAACAGCAGCTTACGGCACCCCATTTGCGAGGGAAGTCGGCATTTTAAGGAATTTCAGGGATAAAAAGCTCAGGAAAAATTTTATCGGGATTGTTTTCATAAAATTCTATTACAAAACAAGCCCCGCAGTGGCAAAAATAATTTCCAAAAACAAATTTTTGAAAAAAATAGTCAGGATTGCTTTGAAACCTGCGGTAAAATTTGCTGAAAAAATAAATTAACTGCATTTTCCTGATTAAAAAAACTGCAAAAAGTTATTTTTGCGGGAAAAATCTGCAAAAAATTCTGCAAATTTTCTCGTCGAGAAAATCTTTAAAGTATTTTTCATGGGAAAAATAAAGCAATTTTTGCGAAAATTTACCCGAATTTCTTCGACGACAGTGACTTAAAATAGAAATGTTTAAATACTTCTTTTCAAATTAAAAATTCAGCAAAAAAAGGTGAATAATTAAAATAAAAAAATGAGGGAATTTGGTCAGCACTTGACAATTGACGCAGCTAACTGCAACAGAAAGAAACTTGCGGATCAAAGCTTGGTGTACGACATTCTTAACAAGCTTCCTGCAAAGCTCGGCATGACAAAGATGTCACTGCCGCATGTTGTGAAATGGCTTGATCCAGGCGCAACAATTGAGGGTATTTCTGGCTTTGTTATGATTGCTGAAAGCCATGTAAGCCTGCATACTTTTCCTGAAAAGGATTATGTGTTCATTGACATATTTTCCTGCAAAGGCTTTGATGTTGATAACGCAACTGACTTATTGACTGCGGTATTTGAATCAAAAAAATTCAGCAAAAAGGTCGTCAAAAGAGGGTTGGACTTTCCAAGAAGCCATCCGGAATATATTTACCTCAAAGCCTGATTTTGATAAATTTTATTCTTATATCTTGCTGTATACTGTCATGTGTTAAAAAGGCACGATAGGGGGGATTGTTGCGGGGCAAATGGAATAAAAAATCCAAAATTGATTTAAAGCAAGGCGTCTTTCTTTGCAAACTCAAAATGCGGCTAATAACGGACATTAAAGAGAATAAAGGACTGATTGAAGCTTCCATCAAAAAATACGGGCATGGCGCTGAACATAACTACTGGAACTTAAGGTATCTTGACGGCAAAAAAACAAAGAGCGCTTTCTTTTCCTATGAGGATGGCAGCGGGATAATGTGCATAATGAACGGAAAGAGCATGGAAATGCTTCCTGGGATACTTGCTCCTGAAAAAAATAATCTTGGGGTCCTGAAAGGTTTTTTGGATTACGCCCTGTTCAAGGAAAGCATGGAAAAAGTCTTTGTAGTGCTGCCTGCAGGGTATAAAGAGGCAATAAGCAGGGTAAAAAGGTATAAAGTGCCAAAATACCAGAGAACTTTCTATTTGCCTGTTTACAATCTGAAAAAATGGGACAACAGCATGCCTGGAAAGAAGTGGAAAAAGCTCAGGAATCTGTTTAACAAACTGCATTCCCACCATAAAGTCCTGTTTACCCCATGTAGGGATATAGATAGGGGGGATTTAAGAAAAATTGTAGGGGACTGGAAGAAAAAAAGAGGATCCACAGAGGGGCTATGGCAGCCGCAATTCTATGACAATATAATAGAGAACAATTTTAAAGGCCTGGAAAATGCAAGAAGCCTTGTTGTGGATGGCATACCATGCACAATAAGCGGGGGCTGGAGAATACCACATAGCAACAATTATTACTCTGCCCTGGGCCTGTCAAATTATAAGTTTGAGGGGGTAGGGGAGGTAAGCACAATATATGAGTTAAATTTGCTTAGGAGAAAAGAGTATAGCTATGTGAATTTCGGCCAGTCCGACAAACCTTTGCTGGACTTCAAAAAGAAGTTTTATCCTGAAAAAATAGAGGCTGAAGTGCTGTTTTCTGCGTCCAAAAGTGTATAGTTATGGTAAAATGGAATATAAAAGGTACCCCAATAATTTTCTGGAACTAAATGACTCTTTGTCTGGCTATAAAGAATCCAAAGTGGTTATAATTCCTGTGCCATATGAAAAAACCACGACATTCGTCAGGGGAACAAAAAAAGGCCCTCAAGCCATGATAGAGGCGTCTATGGCAATACAGTTTTATGATGAAGAGCTTCAAAAGGATGCATGCAATGTAGGAATATGTACTTTATACTCCCTGAAAGCAAAGGAAAAGCCCCAATTGATGATTGACAGCATCTATAAAGAAGTTAAAAGCCGCGTAGAGGACAACAAGTTCCCTATTATTCTTGGCGGAGAGCATTCAATAACCCAGGGGTGTGTAAAGGCTTTTGCTGAAAAATATGGCAATATAACTGTACTGCAGCTGGATGCGCATACAGACCTGGCGGAAGAATGGAATGGAAGCAGGTTTAACCATGCATGCGCAGCAAAGAGGTGCTTTGACATTACAAAGAGGATAGTTCAAGTCGGGGTAAGAAGTGCGCCCATTGAAGAAGTGGAATTTGCAAAGAAGAATGGCATAGGTATATTCTGGGCAAAGGATATAGCTGAAAATGAAAAATGGCACGACAAGGCAATATCCCGGCTTTCGCAAAACGTGTATATAACCATAGACTTGGACGGGTTTGACCCTTCGTTTATGCCTTCTGTTGGCAACCCCGAGCCAGGAGGCTTGCAATATTACCCGACCTTAAGGTTCCTGAAAAAAGTCTGCAGGCAGAGGAAGGTAGTTGGATTTGATGTTGTGGAGCTTTGCCCAAATAAAAATAACATCAGCCCTGATTTTACCGCAGCAAAACTGATTTATAAGATGATAGGCTATATATTCTTTAAATGACCTAATTCCGAAAAAATTTTATATAACTGCCGGATTTTCTTTTTATGGACAAAAGAATAGAGGAAGCAGTTAAAAGGGAAAGCACAAGCAAAGACTATGCATTGGAGTATTACGAAGCGGAAAAAGAGCTGCTGGACGGCCTTTTCAGCCTAGATACGGAATTTCTTGATTCTCTTTTCACCAGGAAAGGCAAGCTATTTGATGCTACCATGGGCAGAGGCAGGCATGTGATTCATTTTGCCAAAAGAGGCTTTGAAGTTTTTGGCAATGACTACAACAGGAATATGGTAGAGCTTGTCAGGAAAGACCTAAACAGGTTAAAGCTGAAAGCCAGGCTTTATAATCACAACATAACCGATTTATCAAGGATAAAAGACAATTCTTTTGACTACGTAATCTCAATGGGCCATAGCTTAGGGTGCATCCCAAAGATTAAAAACAGGGAAAAGGCGGTAAAGGAATTTGCAAGAGTGGTTAAGCCAGACGGCTTAGTTGTAGTGCATGGCCATAATATTTTTGGGGATATCAGCCTTGAGGATGTATTGCCCATGCTCAAATGCTGCATCCTGCCAGGATCCGGTTTGGAGCCAAGGGACATGATTTATTTTCACAGCAAAAACCTAGGCCACACATTCATCCACTATTTCAGTTTAAATGAGCTTCATCGATTATTTGCCGCAGCAGGCTTGAAAATCCAAAAAAAAGCCGGCCTTAACTGGAAGCAAAACGGGTATTATAGAGGGCCGCTTAAAAGCTTGATGTGCGGCGGATTTATATTCGTGGGAAAAAAATAGGTTTGAATTTATTTGTCCGGAGCTTTTCCCATTAAGCTGACAACATGCTCCACAACCTTCCTAAAATCCCAGTTGTATTTTATCAGAAGTATCAAAAAAAACACCCCTATCAGAAATAAAATAAAAAAGAACAGCCTTCTCATCAATCCTGATTTTCTTGGCATGGCATGTTTATTTGCTGGTTTGTTTAAATAGTTTTTTGTTCGGGGTTTCTGAAAAATAAGACATCTGGCAATAAAATTTAAATAAGGCTCTTAATTACTATTTTCTCATGGTAAAAGATAGTAGAGTAATACTAGTAGATCAAAATATACCTTTTGCAAATAAGTTATTTGACTCTTTGGGGGATGTAAGATACGTTAATGGAAGGGAAGTCACAGAAAAATTTGAAAATCTTGAAGAAGTCTGGGCTATGGTAATTAGAAGCGTCACAAAAGTAACGCCTGGATTTTTGGAGAGGGCAAAAAAGCTGAGGGTTATTGGAATAGCTACCAGCGGAACGGATAATGTAGATGCAGTATACGCAGGTAATTCCGGGGTAAGGGTAGTTTCCGCTTTGGGATCAAATGCCGATGCCGTGGCCGATCACATCTTATATGCACTTATGCATATAACCAATGATGAGGACTCTTTAAAAGGCAAAACTGCAGGGATAATAGGTTACGGAAATTGCGGAAGCAGAGTTGCCAAAAGGGCAGAAGGCTTTGGCTTGAATGTCTTGAAGTACGACCCTCTGCTCAGAAAAACAGATGGAAATTTCAAATCGGACAGCTTGGAAGAAGTCTTATCGGAATCGGATTTTGTCACCATGCATGTTCCGTTAACAAAATCAAGCGAAAGCCGTTATGATCAGGGCCAAGTTGTGAAAGAGTATCCAACACTTTGGATGATTGGAAAAAGGGAATTGAGTATGATGAAAGAAACAGCTTATTTTTTTAACGCTTCACGCGGCCCCGTTGTTGACTCTGATGCCTTGCTGTATGCTGTAAGAGAAGGGTGGATTAAAGGCATGGTGCTTGATGTGTATGAAAATGAGCCAGAACCCAAAGCGGAGATGATAGAGAGGGCGATAATTGCAACGCCGCATATTGCAGGCTATGCTGCTGAAGCAAGAATAAGAGGCGCAATAGAGATAAGCATAAAAATGCATGAGATACTTGGGAAAGATCTTAAAATTGACCCATGGAGTTTATTAAAGCAGGAATTTTCTGCGGCAATGGGAAAGAATGTGCGCATTACCTCAAAAGGTAATGTTAGCCTTGACGCAGATAACGCAGTCCGGACCTTGATGGCGGATATATATAATATACAGGCAACAAGCGACGCCCTAAAAGCCACGTTAGGCGCTCCAAACAGGGGAAACGAATTTGACAGGTTAAGACGTGAGTATAGAAGAAACGAATTAAGCAGATATTATGTAGCACTAAACTTGCCACCAGGTTTGAAAGAAGAAGTTGTCAACAGGCTTAATGGATTTGGAGTTAAAATCATGGAAAGGCAAAAAGCGCATTATATACTTTCTGTATAAAAACAGCTTTTTACCTTAATTTTTGAGACTATACAATTGACGGGGTAATTGAACTGAAAAATAAGAATAAAATTTAAATAGTAAAACCTTAACTATTGTTAATTATATTATAAATTTTATATAAAAACCAGATTGCTACTCAAAGCGAATAAAAAAGCGATATGTTTAAAAAGGAAAAATGCTTACTAAAATTCGGATAGAAGTGGGAGTATAAAGGGGATGTACTAGATAATCTTATTTATGATGTTTACAAAATAAGAGAAGGTAAGAATATGCCATATGAACGAGCTGTTGGATTTCCCGGACCACCAGATATTGGAGAAAGAGTAAGATATTTTACTGGTTGTGTAGCTGGAGGCTTGGGAAATATGCTTAGTCATAATAGCCCCCAAAAACCAGAAGCAGTCAAAGCTATGTTCCTAGATTTGGATGGGACTATATTAATCCACCAGGAGGATAGGCAGCCAGATGGAACTACTGGAATTAAACATGTGATCCATTCTTCAACTTTAGGATATATAAGAAGAGCAATAACTGAAAAAGATGTTATGATAATACCAGTTTCTGGCAGAGCTCCTGCTTCCATGGATCCTTATATACGAGCAATGGGCATAGAAAATGCTATTTATATTGCACATCACGGTGCTTGGATAGGGCAAAGAGAAGGGCAAAAGGATAAATTAATAGGAGAGACACCAATAGAAGCAGAAAATGCTAAGGCAGTAATAGAGGCATTTGGCTCGTTAGGTTTAGAAGATAAAGCAAACCTTCTTTATTTTAATGCAAATGCTGTGCCTCATAAACCAACAAGTTCTGGAATGCTAGCGGAATATAAAGGAAGAAATCCAGATCTTATATACATTCCACTAAGTGAAGATGCAAGACCTCAAGATTATTTGAGACAAGGGCTACCTCATAAACTTATAGTTCTTGCTACCGGACAGTCTGTTAATGGGATAAAGGAAACTTTAGGTGAAAAGCTAAAAAATGCTGGTTTGGAGATTATGATCTCGAATGGTATGTACGTTGAAATTATAAATGTAAAAGCAACTAAAGGTCGTGCTGTAAGAACTACCTTAGTCCATCTATATTATGCGCGAGGTATAAGGCCTAAATCTGTAATTTCATTTGGTGACGGCCCTTCTGATTTAACTATACCATCCCGAGCAAGAGTGGGGCGCTTCTACCTTCTGGGAAATGCTCCTGACGACTTAAAAAAAAGAGCAAAAGGAATGGCAACAGTAACGGTGCTGGAAGAAACAAATGAGCAAGATGCGGTTGGCAGAGTTATTGCGTCGGTTGTGCTAAATGAGCCGTATAAAGAATGATGCAAAAGAATAATCTTATCGAAATCAACCCTTCTCAAGATTAAACTCTATCAAGGTGTCTATCATTTCTTTTATCCTTCTTGTTATTGAGACCAGATAATATGAAACCAAATGGTCTGTCTTATTTAACGTGAATAACAACCTTGTTTTTGCCTCCATATCCTTTATCTTTACGAAAAGTGTATCCAGCTCTTCTTTGCTGTACTTGTAAAACAGCCCGTAGTAGCCAAGCAAAATATCATTTATCTCCTTATAAGCATCGAGCACTTTTTTGTTTATGTGTGTCAATTTGCCGGAATAATAGGTGCACATTAAGCTGTATTGGTCTGCCAAAGCCTCAAGTGACCTGAGAAAATTGTAATAAAAAGCTGTCTGTTTCAAGTCAAACTGCCCTTTTTTAAGCAGCAATCTCCCGCAGAAGTTAGTAAACTTATTAATGCTCCTGTCCCTGAAATACATATCCTTCAAGTTTGCAATATCTTTGTTTTTAATGGAGTCCAAAGAGTCTGTCGCCATGGAAGTCAGGAGTATAAAAGACCTTCTCAATGCTGTATCAAAAGATGTGGAATTTGTCCCTGACAGGTCTTTTACAGTAAAGAATCCTTTGCCCTGGCCCAGTATTTCAAAACCTATGGTTTGGCCGTCCAGGGTTTTGCTTATATATTCAAGCAGCTCAGGATTATCCTGGGGGTGAAAATTAACCTTTACTTCATCAACACCTGCCCTGAAGGCTGTTGTGATATACCTTTCAGTTATGTTCTTTAAGTGTGGGGGATTTATCTCAATATTTTCGCTGCCGGTATCCTTCTCTGTGCTTACAATAATCTTGCTGCCTTCCTCATTAACCTCAATCTCATCCCCTTTCTTTATCCCATACTTCTGGCTCCATTTCCTGGGCAATGAGATAAGCTGGGTACTGTTGGCTATCTGTATGACTTTTCTCTTGATTTTGACCACCCCTAAATTTTAATATAAATTAAGTCTGTATATAAAACCCCTTTAGCCTTTGTATTGCTTTAAGGAAAGCATATATAATATATAAATTTTTCTTTTTTATATAATATCTATAAAGTTTAAGCAAAAAGTATATAAAATTCATAATCCTCTTATTCTTTTATAATGTTTGTTGCAGTAATATCTTGAATATTCCTAAAGGGTGGGAAAATAAAACATATTAAGGTGCTACTATGAAAAGCAGGGGTCTTGAGAAAGAGATTATGAAGATATTGGAAGAGCAGCTGGAGCAGTTTATCCGGGGCTGGAATGAGACAAAGGAAGATGCAATACAAAAAAATTTTTGAGGATATTGAAAGAATATTTGAAAAAGGATTTAAAGAATTATGTTTTTTCTATCCTGAAGACAAGATGGATGAATTCAGGGATAAATAAAGGCGCTATAATCAGCTATTTTATTGCAGGTTTAAAAACTCTATTTGATATCCGCTATCTCCCCGTAGCCTATCAGCCTGAACCGGTTGCCTATCTTTCTTGAAATTGTAACGCGGCTGCCGTTTTCCGCGCAAACAGGGATCTTCAATTTGCATAAGACTGCATTTTTCTTCAGCTTTACAACAGTGCCGACAGTGGCTGCTGAGTTCACATTCAGCATCAAAACCTCGCTCAGCTTTATCGGCTCAACATTAAGCTCTTCCTTGACTCCGACAACCCTCTGGAGCAGATGAATCTGGAGGTTAATTTCATACCATACTCTTGGCAATTTCTCCTTCAGGCCGGCTAAAGAGCCCACTAATTGGTCTGCTTTGACTATGGATGGATCTAAAGAGGTTAAAACCCCTATGGAGCCGCCAGGAGAAACTTCTTTCATTGAGGTGCCGCCTGATTTCAGGTCTGTAATTCTAGTGGTGATAGATTTCCAAATCTGCTGGTTTTTTTCCAGAACTGCTCTTCCGGGCCTTATTTCAATCTCCTGCCCCACCCTTAAAATGCCCTGCTTTAAGCTTCCGCCAAGGACGCCTCCAACCAATTCTTCCGGCAATGTGCTGGGCTTATTAATATCAAAACTCCTTGCAACAAACATGATAGGATCCTTGCTGGAATCCCTTTTTGGCGTCGGTATATAATCCTCAATGGCCTTGATTAGGATGTCTGTGCCTACGCTATGCTGCGCGGAAATAGGTATTATGGGCGCATTTTCATAATTTGTGCCTTTTACAAACTCCTTGATCTGCTCGTAATTTTTTATTGCTTCCTCCTCTGTTGCCAAATCAATTTTATTCTGGACAATAACTATTTTTTTAACCCCGATTATGTCCAATGCCATTAAGTGCTCCCTTGTCTGGGGCTGCGGGCAATACTCGTTTGCAGCTATGAGCAGTAAGGCGCCGTCCATAATTGTCGCCCCTGAAAGCATAGTAGCCATCAGGCTTTCGTGGCCAGGCGCGTCGACAAAGCTCACTTTCCTTAAAATTGACGCTTTCTTTTTGTCCTTGGGCTTGGTTGTATAGTTTCCGTCTTCCTTATAGAAAGCTGTGTCGGCATAACCCAGTCTTATCGTAATGCCCCTCTTGATCTCTTCAGAATGAGTGTCTGTCCACTTGCCGCTCAGCCTCTCCAGCAGGGTTGTTTTTCCGTGGTCTACATGCCCGCATAAGCCTATATTTAATTCCGGCTGGATATTTTCAGCTTGCGGCTCAACTGCTTCTTCATCTGTTTCTTTTTTCTTTCTCGGCATATTATTTCTTATAAGCTTTTTTTATAATTTTTTATTATATTGTTAATTAAATTATTATCAAAATAAAAATGGAAGGAGATTTAAAAAATTAAAACCAATTTAAACAAATTAAGCTTTTGTTTCTTTGCCTTATTTCTCCTGCTTTGCTTCTTTATGCTTCTCTTCTTTGCCTTCTTCGGGCTTTTCTTCGGCCTTTTTCGCTTCAGCTTTCTTTTCTTCTTTTGCTTCCTTTTTCTCCTCTTTTTTCTCTGCCTTTGCCTCTTTCGCCTCTTCTTTCTTCTCTTCTTTTTTGCCGAAAATATCCCCTATTTTTTTGCTGCCTTCTTTTGTAATCTTTAGGTTTATCTGCACAATCTTTTCATGTATCTTGTGCCCGCAGACTGTCTTTCTCCTTCTGATGCCTTTTTCAGTGCCTCTTGCGCCAAACCCGACGCCTCCAAGCAGGGTTATTTTTTTCCTAAGCCCGAGAATGCCTTTCCTCATCGGAAAGCCGCAGTAATCAGAGCCTCCGGTAATCTGCATTTCATAGCCCTGCATATCAAAAGAGTCTCCTTTCACATTCTCGCCTATATTCAATCCGATAAATCCCTGCGCTGCCTGCTCTTTGACTTCCTTCTGGTAAGTGTTTCCTGTTTTTGGGTCTGCAATTGTCAGTTTAAAGCTTGCCATAGTGAAATACCTCCTGAAATAATATTGAAAAGTAAAGAAATGGAATAATGCCTTATTTAAAAAGATATTGGTTGTTTGCAGCAAACTTTCCAGCTTTGAAAGAAAAAAACTGCTCGGGGTAAAGGTCTTCTGGATAGCAGCTTTCTAATGGCTTATTGCCAAAAAATGGGTATTTTTGGCATATCCTTGGCCTGTTTTTGTAAATGCCGCAGGAATACATCCCTTTTCTGCTTTTTTTGAGAAAAATGCAATGGCCGTTTTCCTTCTTTTGAAGGATAAACTTGCTTTCATCAATCAAATCCCTTTCGAGAAAATCCTTTTCCTCAAAGCCAAGCCTTTTTATTTTATTGATTTCGTCTTTGGCGACCCTTATGGCAAGGTTCATGCAGCATTTTCCGCAAAACCTGTCGCATTTGAAATTGTTTTTTGTGAGCATTAAATTATTTCATTTATTTTAGATTTTAAAAATATTGTTAATTTTAATAAAAATTAGAAATAAAAAAAGAAAAAAGTTTAGTTGCCATATCCTGTTGGAGTGGCATGCGCATCCCAGAAATGCTGGTTTGCAACTGTGCCATGGGATAATATCACTTCAAACTGGCCCCAAATGCAATAGCCGCCATCCGGCAAAGGTGTTCCATCGCGCCCGCAAGAGCCTACCCATTGGATGTTATAATGCCATGTCTCTCCAGAACCGCCAGGAACTTGTCCGTTCCATTCATTATTTTCCCATGCTGCATAAGGAGGGTTTTTCCATTTTTCGGCATTTCCCCTGTCCCATTCTGCATTCCATTTCATTACTAATCTGTCATTGGAGTATATACCCATGCAGTCAGCAGGAGCACCTCGCTGTAAGCACCAACCAGACGCAAGACCATTAAAAATTCTTGCCTGCCTGTTATACCCAAAGTCATCAAATCCGCCTTTTGCTGCAAACACAACTACAGCAGATAACGCTAAAACCAATATAGAAAATAAAGCCATTATCGTTTTTTTCATTTTTCAACCTCCTCCCTGTTTATTATTTACTAACTATCTCTTTAAGACAGGTAAAGATGTATTTAAATGTTTTTATTGGGTATTTAGACAAAAAGACCAAATCTAAAAAATGCCTAAGCCAGCTTGTTTTCCGCAATCAGTACTGAGCACGTGCAGGGCAGTTTTGTTGCTGCCTTTTCCAAAGCCCTTTTTGCCAAATCCAAGTTTGCCTTATCTACAGAAATCTCGAAAATTGTCTGCCCTCTTTTGATTCTTGCAGCATTTCCCATAGGCTTGCCAAAAGCGTGCGCCATGCCTGAGCTGAACCTGTCAGCGCCGGCTCCGGCTGCAAGAGCATGCTCCCTCAGCACATGGTAAGGATAAACCTTAACTTTCATATGGAAGCCTGTCAAGCCAAGATTTGTTTCCAGCAATTTGTTGCTTGTCTGCCTTGCGCTTTCCAGCGCATTGTCCCTTATCTGCAAATCTATTTTAGAATTCAAAGTCAGGATATACTGGAACTTTTTCTTTGAGCTTCCTGTCTCAAATTTTGTAATCTTAAGGTTAGGGTTCATCCTTATATAGGATTTTTCCTTGTACTTGCTTGTCCTGGTATAAGGCCTTTCCAGCCTTCTGTAAGCCACAAATTTCCTTATTCTTGCCATAAATAGCAGAAAAAAGCGGCGGTTTTTAAACATTTCTATGTTGGGTTTGGCAGAGTCAGGTTAAGGTAGGCGCCATTTTATTTTGCGGAAGCCGAGAACGCTGAAACGAAGCAAGGGACAGTTTTCCTTCAATAAACTTTATTTTTCAATATCTTAAATAATAAAAATCAAGAAAACTGCTGGAGCAAAGGCGCCTTAACCTGACTTTATCTTGGGCTTGCTTACCAGAAATAGAAAATTATATAAATAAGCTAAAAAATAATAAGTATATTAAAAGAGGTGCTAGATTTGATGCTTTTTAAAAACAAAAAGGCTTCTTTAGAAATATCCATTAGCGCAATTGTTATTGTTGTTCTAGCCATGACCCTGCTTGGCTTGGGCCTGGGATTTATAAGGAATATGTTCAAGGACATAGGAGGCATTTCCAGCGATGTTACAGAGCAGGTCAGGCAGAAGATACTTGATGATTTGATAACGGGCGACAAAAAGATTTCCTTTCCCAAAACGCAGATTGTAATTGACAAAGGAGGTTCTGATATTTTAACTGTCGGAGTAAGAAACAAAAAAGATACTCCATTAGAATACCAAATGGAGTTTAAACCAAGAGCAGATGACCAAGGAAGGCCATTCAGTATAGACAAATGGTTCTTATTTGGAGAGGGTCAAAAATATACATTAGCATCTGCTGACTCAGATGTGAGGAATATAAGGCTTTCGATGCCAACAAATGTGAATACAGGATCCTATTTCCTTAACTTTCAAGTGATTGACACGCGAGATACGCAAAATCCAATATATGATTCAAAAGACTTTTTCATTACCGTGAGAGGCTAAAATGGCAAAAGGCATGAAAAAAAGGCTTTCAGAGCAGCAGGAATTTGAAATCATGAAGCTTGTCTTAGACAAATTCCTTTGGCTTGGCTTCGTATTGATGGCTTTCGGGATGTACAAGATGTTCACGGACACTGTAGCTGCCGGCCTGGCATGGATTGTAACTGGCGCAATAATCCTCATCTTGTTCATGGTTTTGATTGTCAAGGAATACGAAATCGTAAAGTAATTTTAGCCCATTTTATTCTCAGTATTTTCAGTTAGTTACTTCAAACTAAAAAATAAGAGAGGATAGATTTCTGGGTGCACTTTCTGAAAAACTAATGCCCTCCACCCACCCGTTAAGCAAGTACAAAAAGTGCAACAGCGTAAATATTGCGAGCCAGTGATTTGCTTGCGAGTCCACGAGCAAGCTCGCGGACAGGTCGAGCCTAGAATACGCCGTAGGCGGATTGAAATATCATTTAAAGGTTTAATAAAAATACTTTTCCGCAACTTTTTTATATTAGTATTCCAAAGAAATCCGAAAGAGGTGTTTAAAATAAGAAAAAGCCATTTTTTGTTTTTCGTCTTGTTAATTTCTGCATCATTTTTACTGAGCAGCTGCGCAAAGGCGGAATGCAAGGCAAATGCTGATTGCCAGGCGCAATTCGGAAAGGATGCTGCCTGCATTGACAAGCAATGCAAATACACTCCTAAAAGCAATTTCTGCGGCAATGGAATAAAAGATGCAATAGAGAATGGCAAGCAGGGAAACAAATGCACCTGCCCTGCCGATTATGGAAAATGCGAGGGCAAGGGGAAAATAAAAAGGTATGATATAGAATATGATACGCAGTATCTGGCATATTATTGCGATGAGAGGGAAAGGTGCGTTTTCGGCGTTGACAAAAAGGATGCAAGGCCTATAGATTTGATAGATGAAAGGGAGCTTGAGGAATTTACAATTGAGACAAAAATGACATTCAACAGACCGTTTGATGGTAAAAAGGATTATTTTAATTTCAGGGTAACTCTTAAAGATGCTTCCCAGGAACTGGTATTGCCGGTAAAAATTTTGAAGGCAACAGTACTTGGAGGCGAAGTATTGTTTGGGGAGCTTCAAAGCGAAGGCTTGCTTAACGGCATTGGTGATACTGCAAATATGCAGATACCCTTAACTTATGTTCCTGAGCAGATAGAGGAGGAAAAATCATTGAGCTATAAGATTGATTATGAATACAAGGTAAAGGAGCAGCAGAGGCTTGCAAACGGAAGTTATATTGATTCAGTCTCAGCCCCTAAAAGAAACAGCTTTGAAAGGGCTTTCAGGGAAAATGTTTTCTTGGTCAAGAGCGGTGAAGCAGGTGGATAAAAAGGGCGTTGAGCTTTCGATAAATTTTATTGTAATCATCGTTATATCTATTATTGTTTTCTTTTTTGGAGCCAGGTTTATTTACAAGCTTGCTTCCGAGGCAACAGAGATTCAGCAATTAACTGCTGATGAATTGGATGAAAGGATTGGAAGCCTGCTATGCGAAGGCTCTCAAAAGGTCTGCTTGGGCATTGACAGAAAGCTCATTAAAAGGGGCGAGCTTGGTATTTTCGGGCTTAAAATCATTAATATAGGACTTTCCCAGAATTTTGAAATTAAGGTAAGCGAATCTGGAGCTTACACAAAAAAAGGAGCCCAAATAGCAAACAACCTGCTTTATCTGCCTAAAGATCCAAGGACTGTCTATATCCAAAGGAACGATGATGCGCAAATCGGCATTGGCATTGAAGTTCCGAAAAATACGCAGGCTGGGACATATATCTTCAATGCTGTTGTCTGCTTTGATGACCGCGTTCAGGGCAATGATGATTCAACAGGAAAATGCGCAAAAGATGTTTACAGCATACAGAAAATCTATGCTGAAGTCAGTTAAAAAAGAAATGTTTAAATAGTAATAATTCGAAAATTATATATCTGTTTTAAATGGAACAAAAAAGGGTCGCGAAAAAAGAGCCGCAAAATTTCAACATAGCCATAACTGCCATAGTCGCGATGGTCATAATTCTGGCAATTGTACTTATTCTTGCAGGCAATGGGACAATTACTGGAAAAGCCACAAATGTTGGCGATGAAGGCGTGCTATACGTTGACGGAAAGACTGGAAATGTAAAAATTGCAGGCGGCGATTTGCAGCTAGACAACAGCAAGCAGATTATGTTTGTAGATAAGGCAAAAACTGATGGGAATAAAGGCAGGATTTACCTTGACATAAACGACGACTTGGTTTTGTTGACTTCAGGAAGTGATATTAATCTTATGCCCGGAGGAAATGTCGGCATCGGGACAACAGAGCCAACTGAAAAGCTAGATGTTGTTGGGAATATAAAGGCTGATAGCTTAATCTTAAAAGGAATTTCACCAGAAGGTGTAGCAGAAAACTATTTCGCATGTATAGACAACAATGGCAAGGTATTTGCATCCCCAACACCTTGTGATCAACTAAGTATAGAAGAAAAATGCACAGATTCTGATGGCGGATTGGATTATTATGTAAAAGGAACGACTAGCGGTTTATTTAATGGTGAAATAGAAACTACTAGTGATGCTTGTGATAGTAACATTGCATTAGACGAATTTTATTGTGATGGGGGTAATTTGCAAGATGATTTTTATATTTGTCCCAACGGCTGCAAAGACGGGGCTTGCATTCCAGCAGAAGAATGGGACTTAAGCAAATACCCTGCTCCTTTTGTTCAAGACGGACTCTTAGATGATGACGCTTTTATTATAGTAGGGGATAATGCCTCAGCTTCTGACACTATTGCCGCAAGTGATATTGTAACAAGCCTTCAGTTTGCTGGTAATAACCAAACCCAAGTAATTCAATTAGGTTGGCCAAAAGCTTTTTTAGCATCTGAAGTAAGTTTAAAAGAAAGTGCGGGGTCAAATCTAATTAGCATTGGAGACGCATGTGTTAACAGCTACGTACAATCTCTTTTATCACCGCAGAACTGTAACCTGAATTTGGAGCAAGGGCAAGCCCTAATTGCAGGTACACTAATTACAAGTACACAATACTCACCTGTGCCAGAATCAGGTGTCAAGATTTTTGTAGCAGGCTATTCAGACGAAGATACAAGAAGAGCAGCAAAAGTGCTGGCAAATTATAAAGATTATAAACTTGCTGGAAATTTGGTTTGCGTTACAGGCACATCTGACAAGCCTGTTGTTACAATAGGGGAATGCCCAAAAGAAGAAGTTGCATTGCCGCCGACAAAAGAAGCAATAGGCTGCGCAAACTACTGCGGCGGACAATCTCCTAATGGATGCTGGTGCGATAATTTATGCACAGGCTATGGGGACTGCTGCCCTGACTACAAGCAGTATTGCGCTACAGAAGAAAATTCCATAGGCTGACTTAGTTACTATTTTTCAATTATTTTTGTTCTAAAATGCCTAAACTATAACCTTTTGCTTTTCTGAGCGCATTTTTAAATCTTGCAGTATTAGAGCATCATCGATTTCTATAAGTTTTTTTATTGTCATATTCTCCCTATTTAATTTGTATAATTTTGCCTTTCCGATTGTTCTTGTTGGCATAATTATTTTATTTTTTATCAAATTGCCCCAAATTCTGTATAAAGTAGATCTTCCAATGCCGGCATTTTTTGCCATATCTGTTATAGAGAAATCTAAATCTCTCTCTGTTAATAAATAGTCTAAAACTCTTATAGTGGGAGAATCCCCCATAAATTCTATGAACAGTGATTTAGTTTCCATGCTAACCACATATAAACATTAAGTCATAACTTATATTTAAATGTTACTATTTTGGTACAATATTGTGCCATATAATACACAATCATTTATATGCCTACTGCTATAACACCTTTTTATGATATTTACAAAAGATGAAATCAAAAAGAGGATAATAATCAAACTAATAAAGTGGAGAAAATGGGGTGGTTCTCATACAGAGAACATACTTAAAGGTTTGCCATCCCATTTAAGAGGCGATAAAGTGACTAAACAAGCGCTCAAAGAATTGGAAAAAGATGAATGGTTAATCCCTGCCAAAAAAACCGGAGAAATCCATTACTCGTTAAATCCTGAAAAAACAGACGAAATTTTAAGGTTTTATGAAGAATACTGCAAAGAATAGTTAATATTTCACAATCTTGGCAAAGCTTTCAGCACTTAAAGAAGCTCCTCCAACCAAAGCGCCGTCAATGTTTTCTTCTTTCATCAAATCTTTAATATTTTCAGGCTTTACGCTTCCACCATAAAGAACTCTTGTTTCTTCTGCAGTCTTTTTATCGTATTTTTCTGATAATAAGCTTCTGATGAAAACATGCACTTCCTCTGCCTGCTTTGGGGTCGCATTAACGCCAGTGCCGATAGCCCATACAGGCTCATAAGCTATAACCACTTTTAAAATATTATTTTTTGAAATGTTTTTTAATGAGTTTATTAATTGATTTTTAATAATATTGAATGTTTGATTGTTTTTTCTCTGTTTTAATGTTTCTCCAATGCATAAAATTGGCTTTAAATTGTTTTTTAAAGCTGCAATCACTTTTTTATTTATTAAATCGTCATCCTCCTTAAAATGCTGCCTCCTTTCAGAATGCCCCAAAATAACGTATTCGCAATTTAATTCCTTGAGCATTAAAGGTGAAATTTCTCCCGTAAAGGCGCCTTCATCCGCGAAATGCATGTTCTGGGCGCCTAAACCAATTTCTGAGTTTTTTAATAATTTAGAAACTGCGCTTAGTGAAGCAAATGGGGGGCAGACAACAATTTCCCTGTTTTTTACATTTTTTAATGATTTTTTTAATTTCTTGATTAATGAAGCCGACTCTGAAACAGTCTTGTTCATCTTCCAGTTTGCAGCAATTAAGGGCTTTCTCATATTATCTTCTGTTTTTAATTCCTTTTATATATTTTTTTATTTTCAATGCATTGTATTTGACTGCAGCTAAAAACAAAATTCCGGCTAAAGACAAAAAAAAAGAAAAAATAAGGGTGTTAAAAATTATTCTTTGCGCTATGCCAAAAAACAACTGCTCAGGATAAAGGTTGACAATATTCTCAAAGCTTGGGTCAAAAGTATACGTTCCTCTTTGAAAAAAAGTGTTATGAAAAATGTCAAAAGCTGATGAAAAATTCATGTTAACTGCGGCAAAAAAAGCAAAAGCCTCAAAAAAAGTCAATGCTCCGGAAATTATGAAAATTATCCCGAAATGCTTTACAATTTTTATATTTTGATCCAATAAAAAAGCCAGTGAGATTAATAATATAAAAAATAGAATCAATGAAAAATAATAGAAGTTGATTGTTTTCTGAATAAGATTTTTGACGTCCAATAAATGCTCTTTTTCGCGCTGGATGAAAAAATCATTTTTGATTGATTCTTCTTTTTCTGATTTTAGATAATTCAAAACATCATTATTTATTTTTTCAACGTCGTAATCCTGCAATTTCCCGTAAACATTGTATTTCTGGAACTCTTTTTTGTAGAAATTTTCATCGAAAGCCGTATTTTTGAAATTGAACAGGTATAAAACAAGCGGCACATCAAGAATTAACAAGATTGAAACCAGTGAAATAAGAATTTTTTTGTTTTTAGCATTCATAAAACTAAATAAAGATACTGAATTTAAATATCTTTTCTCTTGAGGATAATTTCCCTTTTCCTTATTTTTCTCCTTAGGATTAAAGTGTCTTCAATTTCAATGTCCCTGAAAATAATTTGGCTTGATTTGGCTTCTTCCTGTGCCCTCATTATCTCATGGATAATGCCCCTGCTTATTTTTTCAGAAACTTCCTTGAAGGGGCTTCTTATCTCCAGGCTTTTTCCAACGCCGTCTGCAGCGCCGGCTGGCTGCGGGATGTAAAATTCAAGCGGCATGCCCTGCATGGATTCCTGGAATTCCCTCAAGCCTGAGTCATAACCTGCATCGACCTGCCTGTATTTTATTGAGCTTATAACCTCATGCTCTGTCGGATGGTAAAACATCCCGGCATAATTAGGAAAATCGTTCTGTATCAGGTAGGATGCCGTGGCGCTTAAATCCCCATGGGAATCAATATTATAAGCGCTTGTTTTCCTGAAAACTTCATAGCCCGCTGAATATGGATTGTGGTACATTTTACTGGTCAACTATAATCGTTTCTTTTTCCTCCTTTACCGCCTTGTTTATGGCATCTTCAATGGATTTATTATCTTTTCGCTTTGTTTTTACCTTTTCGCCTTCTTTTTGGAATTCCTGCGCAACCTGTTTTGCAGCTATTTTGAAAACCTCATGCTCTTCCTCAGCATCCTTCTTCTGCTTATCTTCCTTGACAGTATCCTCGATGCTCGGCCCCTTGTCTTCCTCTTCCTTTTTTTCCTCGTCCTCTTTTTTCCGGTAATCGTCAGCTGCGCTATAGTCCTCTTTTTCCTTCTTGGCGCCATAATGCTCGTGCTTGTACTTTTCGCTGCTTTCGCCTTTGCCGCTGCCGTATTTTTCCTGCCTGTAGCCGCTGCTATGTATGTTCCATTTGTCCTCATCAAGCATGTCTTTTCTTTGGTAGGCCATTTTTAAGACGCCTCATTGCTTTCCATGACAGGCTTTTTGATGTTAAATCCCCTTTTCCTTAATTTTTCGGCGATTCTATGGATTTTGAGCACAAATTCGTCATCAAGGCTTATTTCGCCCATTTCGTCCATCTTAAAGATATCTTCCACTTCAACAACCTTCAATATTCATAATTTAGCTATCTCTCCAATCTTTACCTTAAGCATATCTTCCTGCAAAGCGCCTACTATCCTCCCGATTTCCCTGCCTTTGCTGAAAACAGCAAGGCATGGTATAGCCCTGATGCTGTATTTTTCAGCCAATTCGTGGCTTTCATCAACATTGATTTTTGCAAACTTCAGTTTTCCACTATATGCAAATGAAAGCTTTTCAAAAACAGGCGCAATCATCCTGCATGGGGCGCACCATTCAGCCCAGAAATCCACAATAACAGGGATTTTGCTCTCAACAACCTCTTTTTCAAAATTTTCACCGCTCAGCTGAAGCATTTTCCAGACTGATTATTGCGCTTATTATTTATATCTTTCTTTTTTGATATTTTGATTTGAATTTGAAAAATAAGGGAGGGAAGGTCGCAGATTGCACTTCATATAAAGTGTAATGCCCTCCACTCACCCGTACATGTTTGGGAATAAAGTGTATGTAGTTGCTCTTAAAATAACAGAAGCGCAAGGGGGTGGGGAACTTTACTGCAACATTAAGAGCAGGGCATAAATCTATTCCCCCTTATTTTATTAATTATAAAATTTATTTAACTTATTTACCTGCTCATCAAAAACCTTCTTTTGTCCTTGTCCATGTCAATAAAAAAATCAGTTTCCTCCCTCAGCTTTCCGCTGCTTGACGGCCCGAAAGCCATAATTTCAATCCTGCATCCCATTGCCCTTTTCAAGTGCTCAACCAAAGGCACGAAATCCCCATCTCCGGAAACCAAAATGATTGTATCAAGCTTTGATGCCAGCTCAATTGTGTCCATGGCAATGCCTATATCCCAGTCCCCTTTTTTCGCGCCTCCCACAAAGGTCTGCAAATCCTTTGCCTTTACCTCGTAGCCTATTTTCTCCAAAGCATCAAAAAAATTCCTTTCTTCCTTTATGTCAGCCTTAATCACATACGCAATGGCCCTGACAAGGCTCCTTCCTCCAACAGCTTCCCTAAGGATATTGGCAAAATTCACCTTTGCATTATATAGATTCTTTGCAGAATAGTACATGTTCTGCACATCAACAAAAACGCCAACCCTCTGCTCCCTCTTTATAATCATATTATCTCACCTACATTTTGTTCAAAGCCGCAATTTGTGCAAAGCAATCTGCCCCCAACAAAGCCCAGGGCAATTTTTTTGCATCTTGGGCACTTCTGGGCAATTTTGTATTTCTCGAATTTACTTTGCCATCTTTCTTCATCATGGTCCATATTTTGCCTGATAAAATCAGGAGCGTATTTAAATATATTGGTTGTTTTTTAGCCAACCCTGCGCTACTTTTATATACTCTAAAAGCTATCTTTGCCTTATGGGGGAGAGGATAAGGTTTTTTCCGCTGGATGTTACCTACAAGGTTATTGACGAAAAGGCAGTAATCCATCTATTTAGTAGGACAGAGGATGGAAAGCAAATCTGCGTTATTGACGGGAATTTTGAGCCGTATTTTTACGCAATTCCAAAAAAAGGCTTTAGTGTAAAGGAAAAGATTGAGAAATTAAGCATCGAAAGGGACAATGAGACTTATTCTGTTGCAAAAGCTGATATGGTAAAAAAAACATATCTGGGAAAGGAGGTTGAAGCGATAAAAGTCTTTACAAGGCTCCCAAGGGACGTTCCAATCATAAGGGATATAATAAAAGAATGGGAGATTATTGAATCTGTAAATGAATATGACATTCTGTTTGCAAGGCGCTATCTGATTGACAAAAACATCATACCGATGCTGCTTTACGAGGCAGAAGGCGAGTTTATTAACCTCAATTTGAAAATTCCGGGCTTCAAGGCGGAAAAAATTGAGCAGATTGCAGACATAACATTAACAAAGCCAAGGATTCTTGCAATTGACATAGAAACTTATACTCCGGCAAACAGGGCAATAGAGCCTGAGAAAAACCCAATAATAATGGCGGCATTATACGGGGACAATTTTGAGAAAGTAGTCACATGGAAAAGATTCAAAACCGATCTGGGCTATGTCGAGTTTGTGGGCAGCGAGTCAGAGCTGATAGAGGATATAAAAAAGCATATCGAAGCTTATAAGCCAGATATTCTGACGGGGTATTTTTCAGACGGGTTTGACCTGCCGTACATCAAGGCAAGGGCTGACAAGTACAAGATAAAGCTTGACCTCGGCCTTGATTTCTCCGAGCTTAGGATAAAAAAGGGCATGGACATTACTGCGCAGATAAAGGGCATTAACCATCTGGATATTTTCAAGTTCATAAGGAAGATAATGGGCCCTTCAATGGATACTGAAACCTACAATTTAAACGCTGTTGCAGCAGAGCTCCTGGGCGAACAAAAGCATGACATTGACCTGGACGAGCTTTCCCACACCTGGGACAATAATGCTGAAAATTTGGAAAAATACTGCAAATATAACATGAATGATGCCTTGCTGTGCTTCAGGCTCACCGAAAAGATGCTGCCCACAATAACAGAGATTGTGAAGGTTGTTGGCTTGCCCATTTATGACATAAACAGGATGGGATTCTCGCAGCTTGTTGAATGGTATGTCTTAAGGCAGGCTCCTTTATTCAACCAGATTGTCCCGAATAAGCCGAGCAATGATGAGATACAAAAAAGAAGGATGCAAAGCATCAAAGGCGGCTTTGTTTTTGAGCCAAAACCGGGCTTGTACAGCAACATCGTGGTTTTTGACTACAGAAGCCTGTATCCAACCATTATTGCCTCGCATAACATAAGCCCGGGAACCCTGAATTGCAGCTGCTGCGAGGGAGATGCTGAAAAAGTCCCTCTGGAGAATGAATCCTATTGGTTCTGCACAAAAAAAAAGGGCTTTTTGCCCAGCATTATCGAAGATATAATCACAAGAAGGGCCAGAATCAAGGAAATTTTGAAGGAAGGCAAGGGCAAGCATATAATGCTTGATGCAAGGGACACTGCGCTAAAGCTGCTTGCAAACTCCTTTTACGGCTATCTAGGCTTTTTTGGCGCGCGCTATTATTCAATAGAAAGCGCCGAGTCAACAACTGCTTTTGGAAGGTTTTACATCAAAAGGGTTATACAAAAAGCGCAGGATGCGGGATTTAAGGTTCTTTACTCCGATACTGACAGCGTCTTTTTGACTCTTGACGGAAAGACAAAAGAGGATTCTGAAAAGTTTGCCGAAAAAATCAATGCCGAACTGCCCGGGCTCATGGAACTCGAGTATGAAGGATTCTACCCTTCTGGGATTTTCGTCTCTGCAAAGTTTGGGCCTTATGGCGCGAAGAAAAAATATGCTTTGATTGCTGAAGACGGCAATTTAAAGATAAAGGGTTTTGAGACTGTAAGGCGCAACTGGAGCTTTATCGCAAAGGAAGTGCAGGAAAATGTCCTTAACATAATTTTGAGGGAGCATGATAAGGAAAAGGCGCTGGAATATGTAAAAAAGGTTATACATGACATTAGGGAAAGAAAAGTGCCTTTGGACAAGGTTATAATCCATACGCAATTGCAAAAGGAAATTCTTGATTATGACTCAAAAGGGCCCCATGTTGCCGTTGCGCAAAGGCTGAAAAACCAGGGAGTCTCTGTCGGTCCCGGGACATTGATTAAATATGTTGTAACATCGGGAAGTGATGCAATAGGCAGAAGGAGCAAACTGCCCGATGAGGTAGATGAAGGGGATTATGATGCTGTTTATTACATAGAAAACCAGGTTGTGCCGGCTGTTGAAAGGATTTTTGAGGTTTTAGGCCACAGCAAGGATGAATTATTAGAGCATAGGGAGCAGAGAAAGCTGGAGGGGTTTTTTTGAAAATTTAGTAATAAAAAAATTAACTTTTGGCAACATATATCACTTTTTTGTTATTGTCTTTGGCAAAGTCGTTTAATCTTCTGAAGCTCTCTGCAATTTTTCCCGTCTGATATTCAGGACCTCTTTCCAGACTTTCTCCTTTTTCCAGCCTTTTAATTGCTTCTTTTGCTTCCTGCCTTAATCCTTCTGCGTTTATGCCAAATTCATGCGTCCATACTGGCCTTCCAAGCAGTTTCTCCACACCTTCATGGTATTTTCCGAATGGAACCATAAGTATGTCTTCAAAAATCTGGTATTTTGCGACTTCAACCGAATCCTCATAAGCCCACCATTTATTGTCACCATATTTTGCCATTGTTTCTAGTACCCTTTTTTTGTTCTCTTCGGGCAAATCATCAAATATTTCATCTATAGACTTGAATTCTTTTTTCATTTTAATCCCCCCATTACGTTTGTTATTTTTCTCTGAATTCTTCCATCTTGTCTGTGCAGTCTTCCAGGAAAGCCAATTTTTCCATGTCTATTTTACATCGAAAAATTTTTCCCGCGCTACTTGCATTTCAATCATCTTTTACAAGTTCGTACATCTCATTTTGTTCTGGAATTTTTTTGTCATTAACATACAACCCGTCTTTCTTCCGTTCATGCCACCCTGTCCCTCCTGCTTCTTGAGTTGCTGCTCTCGCAGATAAGTACCTCGCAAGTACAGGATTTTCCGGACTTGGTTCCTTAACGACAGCAGAAAATAACCCTGCTGGATGCTTATAGTCCTTCACAATCTTCTCAAGTGCTTCCATTGGGTCTTTTGCTTCAATGAAACCACTATCTGTGTCAGAAAAAAATGGTGCCGCATTACTATTCACTACATATTGAAAGATTTTATTTGTTTTTTCCTGCATTTTTATCACCTTTGCGATTTATAAGAATTAGAGTGATAGACTAGAATATAAATTTTTAAATCAATTTTTTTACGAAAATAGAAAAATTTATATATAAATTTTAATTTTAGTAAAATTTATGAGTGAAATTATAAAATTGGACAAATTGGATAAGAAGATACTTCTGCATTTGGACAGAAACTCCAGGATTTTCTCATCCAAGCTGGGGAAAAGGCTGAAAATATCTAGGGAAGTCGTCGATTACAGGATAAACAGGCTTATGCAAAAAGGCGTGATTAAAAAGTTTTATACGCATATAGCTATTCATAAAATTTCGTATACATTATACAAATTATACCTGAAAATAAAAGGCTTGGATCCGGAGCAGGAAAAGGGATTAATTGAGTATTTCAATAAAAATGAGAATGTTATCTGGGTAGCCTCGTGCGACGGGGTTTATGACCTCATTGTTACGTTAGCCCATACAGATGTTTATAAGCTAAATGATATACTCCAAGATTGTTTTCACAGGTATGGCTCATATTTTATTTCAAAGGATATTACAATTTCAACAAGAACTTACAACTGCCTGAATAGCTTCTTGGGATGGAAAGCAGGAATTGACGAGCCTTTTCTTATAGGCAAAGAAAAGGGGTTTCAAACTTTAGACGAAAAGAACATGGAACTTCTTAGGCTATTGGCGAATAATGCACGCATGCCAGTCGTAGAATTGGCTAAAAAATTAGAACTGACAAGCAGCGCAGTTATATACAGAATGAGAGAGCTGGAAAAAAAGGGATTTATAGGGAGGTACAGCTGCCTTCTTGATGGATCTAAATTAGGCTATGTTTTTTGCAAGGTATTCTTAACTCTTAATTTTGTAAATAAAGAAAAAGAGAAAGAGCTTTTTCAGTTCTGCCTGCAGCACAATAATATCACTTTATTCGTTTATTGCATCGGGCAGTGGGATTTTGAGATTAATATTAAGATAGACAGCATGCCTGCATTCCATGAATTACTAAAAGAAATCAAGGCTAGGTTTTCTGAAATCATAAAAGAGTGCGAATCAGTGATAATATTTAAGGAGCATAAATTCAATCGTTTTCCCGGTGCTTATCCAACAGGATCTTAAAGGTTATTGAAGAATAAATCACTTGCTTTTCTTAAACATCCACAAGCTCAAAAATCCAGCAACAGCAAAACCAAGATAGCTGAAATAAACAGGAACGTGCCAGCCCGCAATTCTTAAATCCCAGCCCAAAACAGCCCTTAATAAGTGCAATAAAGCGACAATTCCAAAAATAACGGCAGCTAACTTTAAAGCGTTGTTTTTGTCCATTTTACATTATGTAATTAGTGTTCTTCCTGTCAATTCCGGGAATGAATTCTATGCCTATGTCTTCAGGCAAAGTATTTTCGAATTCTCCGGAAGGGTAAACTAAATTCGGCAGAAAATTGTCCAAATTGGAAGCTATCTGGCTCGCAACATGGTTTTCCCCGAAAAATCTGCTGCTTATCTCAAAAACAAGCTGCCTTACCTGCGCCTCATCAAAGATGCCTATGCTGTGGACATATTCATGCAGCATCACGTGAAACAGGTATGGATTGTAAAGCTCCGGGCTTGTCTGCTTTATCCTGCTCAAAGGCCTTTTATTTATAACTATAGTGTTTGCATTCAAGGAATAAAAAGCTCCAACAAAACTACTGCCAAAGCTCCCAAAATCGCTCAAGCCAACCATCAATCCTGCCTGGTCGATCCCTAAAAACTCTGAGACCATGGCTTTTACAATATCGAAAATATCCGCAAAGCTTTTCGCTTTCATCAGCCTTTGCTCGTAATTCATATCAGCAATAATATCTTTCAAATATATAAACTTTATCTTAGAATGAATTGTTTTCGATATAGAAAGCAACAAAAACAATTAAATTTATATATTTCCTTCCACAATGTTTAAACTATAAAATGGTAATTGGCAAAATCAAGGAAATGCTGAAGGAAAGGGAAAAGAAAAAGGAGCAGGAAAAAATAGAAGAGGAAAAGCTGCAAAGCTTCAGGGAAACTGAAGAGATGAGGAAAGCCGAAAAAATAAAGAAAGAGGCTGACAGACTGGCGCAATTAAAGCAGTACAAGACGGCAATTGAGGAATACAACAAGGCGCTTGAAATTTATCCTTACAAGGGAGATGAAAAAAATTTGTTCAGGAACGCATCAGACTTCCTGTTTAAAGTTTATTTTAACATTGCAGGCTGCTATTCTTACCTAAACAGGTTTAATGAAGCGATAAAATTCTTTGACAAGTCCCTGAAGATTGACATCGAGGATGCTGACAACAAGGTAAAGGCCCTGATGGGAAAGGGCAACAGCTACTACCGGATGAGGATGCTTATTGACGGCGCTTATTCTGGAGCCTACAGGATTTCCATGGAAACTGACTGGGAAAAGGAGAATGAGGAGATGGCCGAGGAATTCAAAAAATTGGATGAAAAGCAGAATCTGATTGAATTGGCATACCAATGCTTTACCCAGGTTACCGATATTGACAGGAACTTCGCGGATGGATGGTACAACAAGGGCCATATGGAAGTAAAGCTGGCCAGAATAAAGGATGCCATGCTTTCCTTTGATAATGTCATTAACGTGGATAAAAACTATGAAAACAAGGAAGGGATTGCGCTGTTTGATGATATACAGAGGGAAAAGGGCGTCAAAGTAAAGTACTCAAAGGTCCTTGAAGACGAGCATTTATTCAAGACGAAAACAGGGCATATGGTCAGGAACAAAACCGAAAAGTTTATCGCAGACTTTTTGTTCGACAACAATTTAATGTTCCGTTACAATGTCGCAGTAAGCTGGGCGGATAAGGACGATTTCAAGGCGGCATTTTTTATCCAGAAACTTGATGTCTATATAGAGCATTTCAAATACGACTACATCAAGGATTATGAAAAGCTGATGAAGTGGAAGATAAAGCAGTATGAAAAGCACAAGAAGAAGCTGATTTATACTGTCTCCGAAGATGAAAAAAGCATTGAAGAGGCATTAAAAATAAAAATGAAGCCTTACATCATGCTTTGAGGTGCCTTATGCTTGGATTTTTAGTTTTCCCGTTATGGCTCATGTTTTTTATTTTTTTGCTGGGATTTTTCTTTTTAGTCATCTGGATTTTTGCAATAATAGACTGCTTAACTTCTAAGCGCAATACTTCAGAAAAATTGCTTTGGCTCTTTATTGTATTTCTGCTCAACATCATCGGGGCGGTAATTTATTTTGTCTTCTCAAAAACAATCAGGCTCCAAAAAGCCAATTTTAAAGGAAAGAAATTATTGAGGAGCAGAAAAAACAGGATTATTGCCGGAGTCTGCGGCGGCATAGGAAACTATCTTGGCGTTGATCCGACAGCAATAAGGCTGCTTTGGGCTTTATTGAGCATTGCCAGTATGGGAGCAGGGATTTTAGCTTACATTATTGCTTGGGCTATAATGCCTGAGGAGAAATAGCACTGGACACTGGACATTTGCCCGCGTGAGATTTATAAACTAGTTCTTAATTAAAAAAGAAAAAAGGCCGCTAAACCGGCAGAACAGAAGGTTCAGACCCAAGACATACTATAATTAACTTATATATAAACTTTATGCCGCGGTCGCTCAATCCGGTGGAGCGGAAGGTTCAGACCCTTCTGCTGGAAACAGCATCTGGGTTCAAATCCTATAAAGGATAACTTTCTGGGTGAAAATCCCAGCCGCGGCGACTTAATATTGATATAATGATCCAAAACACCTTCATTTTTCTGGAAAAAATAGGGAAAGGCCTTGAAAACAGCCTGTGGCAGCAGGGCATTAAAAATTGGGATGATTTTTTAAAAGCAAGAAAAATTGGCGGCTTAAGCAATGCAAGGAAGCTCTACTATGACAGGCAGATTTTAAAGGCAAGAAATGCCCTGTATAATTTCAATTCAGGGTATTTCCAAAGGATAATGCCGAAAAGCGAATTCTGGAGATTGTATGACTTTTTCAAAGAGGATTCTGTTTTCCTTGACATTGAGACAACCGGCTTAAGCTTTGAGGATGATATAACAGTTTTTGGCCTGTTCAACGGCATTGAAACAAAGACAATGATAAAAAACATCAATTTAGACTATAAAATTTTAAAAAAAGAGCTGGAAAAATACAAGCTGATTGTAACATTTAACGGCTCTTCATTTGATATTCCATTCATAAATAAAAGGTACCCAGGCCTGTTGCCGAATATCCCGAATTTTGACATTAAATCGGTAACCAACAGATTAGGCTTGAAAGGCGGCTTGAAGGAAATTGAGAAAAAGCTTGGCATTAAAAGAAACAAAATAATAGAAAAATTCTATGGCGGCGATGCCTTAACTTTATGGAGAATGTACAAAGCAACAGGAGATGATTATTACCTAGATTTATTGGTAGAATACAACGAGGAAGACATTATAAATTTGAAGGCAATTGCGGATTATTGCGTTGTGAATTTAAAAAATAAATATCTATCTACTTCTTACACCTTCAAATAAGATGTTTTTTATTATTCTAAAAAAATATATCATGTCTACATACAATGGAGCGATTCTTTTTTTCCTTAAATACATTTGATGTGTTCTCAGATGGCCTCTAAAATCTTTAGAATCAGCATTAGAGTAATTCACGCCAATCAATCCAGGCCTAAATTGAAGCGCTCTTTGCTTAAGGTTTTCTGGGTATTTTGTCCATTCAACTTCAGTTCTTGGTCTTACCCCAATTAGGGCCATATCACCTTTTAAGAGGTTGTATAATTGCGGCAGTTCATCAAGCCAGTACTTTCTTAAGTATTTCCCCCAAGGCGTTATTCTTGGATCGTCAACTAATTTTCCAAAACCGTCAGTTTCTTTTGACAAAGTAGTTTCTAAATCCCTATCGGCATCAGGACGCATAGTCCTTATTTTATATTGTGTAAAAGGTTGTCTATTTAATCCCAAAACTTCTTTAGAGTAAAGTACATTATTTAATCCCATTACTAAGACTAATAATCCTGGTTTTTTAAATTTAACGTAACAACTAATCCAAAGGCCTTATGCTGACCTCCTTTATCTTCACATTGGAAGGCAAAGCAGCAACATATAAAGCAAGATTTGCAACATCTTCCGGCTTTAAGAATTTCTTTCTTTCTTCTTTTGTAAAGTACTTGTCATGTATCGGCGTATTTGTTTTTCCGGGGTAGAGCGCAGTTACATTGATGCCTTTGTCCTTGACATCCTCAAAAACAGCATCAGACAGGCCGGCAGATCCAAATTTTGATGCTGCATACGCAACGCTTCCTTTCCTTGCCGCTTTTCCGCTCCCGGAAATGATATTGATTATAGTTCCGGATTTTCTTTTTAGCATATACGGCAAAACAGCTTTAATGCAGTTATAATATCCTATTAAATTAATATTGATATGGTCATCAAATTCCTTGTCAGTAACCTCTTGAATTGGATTCCAAATAGCAATGCCGGCATTATTAACTAAAATGTCAATTTTCTTGAATTTTTTAATTATTTTTTCAATTGAAGTTTTTATTTGTTTTCTATTGGTTGCGTCCATTAACATAGAATGCGCTTTTCCATTATTTAGTTTTATTTTATTTTCAACATTTTTTAATTTTGCTAAATGCTTTGCGGTCAAAACAACAAAAGCCCCTTCTCTTGCAAACGACTCTGCAATTGCCTTCCCGATGCCTGAAGAGGCTCCTGTTACCAAGGCAACCTTGTCTTTTAATTTCATTTTAAGCTATTTAATCATGGCCTTTATTTCCTTGTCGGCAAAAATTTCAGGGTGCAGGACATTCGCAATCATTTTCAGGCCTGTTGTTAATCTTGGTCCGGGCCTGTTAAGAAAGCTGTCATCAAAAACATAGACATTATTGTGCTTTACAGCCTTCAAATTTTCCCACCCCTGCCTTTTTGTAACCCATTCCTTGGGCACGTTGTCCTTTAAGCCGCAGATTGATATTATGATGTATTCAGGATTGTACTTTTGCACCTGCTCCAGGGATACTTCCCTGCTGTGATGGCCTGCCTTAATCAGGTGGTAGTCGGCTCCTGCAATCCTGGCCAGAGTAGGAACCCAGTTTCCGCTTATTGTCGGAGGCTTGTGCCATTCCTCTATGTAGAGCCTTGGCCTTTTGTCAGCGAATTTTGCACTGTTTTTTACCTCACTGATTTCCTTATTCATTCTTTTAATCAGCGATTCTGCTTCCTTCTCCCTGCTGACAAGCTTGCCAATTCTCCTTATGGAATTGAAAACGCCAACAAGGGTTGTAGGCATCAAAGTTTCAATATTCATCCCGAGCTTTTTGTACCTTTTGGTTATATCATTCTGCACAAAGGTTGATGTAAGCAATAAGTCAGGCTTGTATTTCAAAACCAGGTCTTCTTTTATATCAAGCCAGCCGCCGATTTTCGGCTTTTCCTTTGCTTTTTCAGGAAAATCACAGTACCTTGTGACAGCGACTATTTCCTCGTCCAGGCCCAATTCAAAAAGGATTTCTGTATTGCTGGGTGCCATTGAAACAATTCTTTTGAGCATTTTACCCCCACACATCTGTTTTTATCTGCTCCTTTGCAACTCCTAGTTTTTCAAGCATGGCTATTATGCTCTTTACAAACTCGTTAGGGCCGCATAGGAAATACAGGCTTCCTTTGATGTCCTGGATATGTTCCTCCAGCAGGCTTTCATCTATCCTGCCCGTCTTTCCGCTCCAGTTTTGACCAGGCTCAGGCCTTGTCACTGTAACCAGATAATCAAATTTATGGCTTTCCTTTTTTATTCTTTCTAATTCATCCTTGTAAATCACATCAGCAGGCGTCCTCACACTATAAATGAATTTTATCTTATTGCCCAGCTTTTTCGCTTTACAGTACCTTATAATCGACATTAAGGGTGTTATCCCCACGCCTCCAGCTATCAATATTAAGTCGTTTTTCATCTCATCTGTAAAATAGAATTTCCCGTAAGGGCCCTTAAAAATCAAAACATGCCCCGGCTTTGTATCAAACAATTTCGTTGAAAATCTTCCAACCTTGTCAAGCCCTATATCCAAATAATTTTTTTCTGTGGGAGAAGATGCAATCGAGTAAGCCCTCTTCAAGTTTTCCTCATCCCCTTCAATGCTGACCATAAAGAACTGCCCCGGAAAGAAATTAATTTCGCTGCCATTAGGGATTCCGCACCTGAATATCTTGACTTTAGCGGTTTCATCAATTATTTCTTTTATTTTTAATTTATATTCCTTTATTTCCATTTTATCGATGTACTTTAATATGTTTTAAATAGGTAATAACAATGGAAAAAATTATTGCTTTATTAATATTACTAATGTTAAATCGATCAAACACATAATTACTAAGTAGTAGTCAAAAATAAAAAGATTTATAAACAGTAAATGCCTTTTGTAGCTAAAATCACGGTGGCTAGATGTATAAAAAATTAAGGAATTTATTCATTTTTATAGGTATTTTACTAGTTTATGTTAGTCTCGTCAATGCAAGCTCTGTTTCAGATACTATTTTAGAGGGAAATACAAAAACCTATACACTTGATGGGAAAAGCTATGAAATAACTTTGAATTTTGTAGATTCTGACAGTGCAAAATTTATAATAAATGGTGAAGCAACAGATGATTTAATGGAAGGGAAAACAGATACACTTGCTGATAGAGCCATAATTAATGTGACAGATATTTTATACCAAGATTATGCTGGTGGGATACATCAGGCAAGTTTTACCCTGACAACACATCCCATAATTATAAACAATATAAGAGATTATGGTGTAGATGCAGATGGAGATGGGTTCTACGATTTTCTAATCATAGAAATACTGGCAAACGTTTCAATAGGGGGAGAATATGAGATCAGTGCAAGGTTACAAGACAATTTGAGTGTTAATCCCCATATAATCGATGATGATGAGGTAGATCTTGTTACAGGTGAAAATACTATCTTGCTGAACTTTAGTGGTATCAGGATTTTCTCTAATAGAGTAAATGGGCCTTATGAACTAGATTTTTTGGACTTTGAGGGGGATAGTATTGGGACAGAAAGTGTTAAAGAAGAGTTTAATGATTTGTACAATACTACAGATTATTTTTTTAAGGAATTTCAAAAACCTGGAGCTACCTTTACAGAAGTTTTCTCGGATTTTGGTTTTGATGAAGATGGAAACGGACTTTATAACTATTTGGCTATTGAAGCTGAAATAAATGTAACCAAAGCAGGCAATTATAGATTCGAGGGAGAATTAGAATTCGATGACGAGCCTTATATCGAAATTGAACCGAGGATCAAAGTTTTTCTAGATATTGGGGTCAGCACAATTCAGCTTAATTTCAGCGGAATTGGACTGTACCTAAGTGGGCTTAATGGACCATACCGACCAATAGAACTTAAAATCAGAAATGCTGATAACTTTGAAGAATTGGATACTTATAATTACATTAGTTCAAATTATAATTATACTGATTTTGAAAAGGTTGGATTGCAAATTTTTGAAAATTTGACTGATTTTGTAGTTGACGAAGACAATGACAGATTTTATGATTATCTAGTTATAAGGATTCCTATAAATGTAACCAAACCTGGAATTTATACAATAGAAGAAGCTGATTTGGATGATGTTGGTGATTTATATTTTGAAACATATCTTAACACTACCGATGAATTTATTGATTTAAAATTCCCTGGATTTTTAGTTTATAATAATCAACAAACTAGATCCTATGAGTTTGATGAATTAGAAATAGAATTCCAAGGTATAGAGATATACCAATTAGAAAATTCTTATACTACTAACACATATAATTATAATGAATTCCAAAGACCTCCGATAGTATTCTCGGGCTTTTATTCTGATTATGGCATAGATGATAATGATGATGGTTTATATGAATATTTAGCTGCAGTAATTGGCTTAAATGTTACTAAGGCAGGAAATTATATTTTTAATTTTGAATTATCTAATGGTTCGTGGAGACCTGTTGCAGAAACCGAAGAAAAATTTTCCTTGTTGCCAGGAATACAAAATATAACCATACCCATTAATGGTTCAGATATATTTAACAGCAAAGTGAATGGCCCTTATAAATATGGAGATATTGGTATATATGACTTATCTGATATAGAAAGAACCATTAGAATAGATTCAGTCGAAGATGTGTACAATACATCCGCTTATAACTACACAGACTTTGAGCATGAAATAAAAGATACAACATCTCCAAATATAAATATCACCAGCCCGATAAATAACTCAATTATAACTGTTGATTCAACTTGGCTGAATGTTACAACAAATGAGAATGCTACTTGCCAATATGCAACATCAGGTAGCGTAACTTTTCCTGGAGGAGGCGGAGGAGGAGGATCTATTCCGATGAATATGTCAGAAACAGGCAGAACAAAGCATTCTCAATTGGTAGAAAATCTTCATGATGATTGGAGTTATAGACTATCTGTAAGTTGCGCAGATAATTCAGGAAATTCAAATTCAAAATCAGTATCATTCGATATTGATTCAAAGCCAATTGCAAATACATTTGATGGAGCAACAATTGACTTTTCAACTTTAAATGAAAGTGAATTAGCTAATATAAGCAATGTTGTTTTGGAAAAAACATCTTTTGGTAAAATTGATTTTGGGAGCAGTGTTTTGGATTTAAGGGGCGCTTTGGATTTAGACAACTATGTCAAGATTTCAGATAATTTTATCGGCATTGACACAAATAATTTGCCAGCCTTAAACAAGCCAGCAACCTTGACAATGAAAAGTCTAAACTATGATAAAACTCCAGTAATTTATTATAATGAAGGCCTTAGTGTTTCTGGAAATAATGTTTGCCCTTCTGATTTATGCAGCAACATAAATTATGATGCTTCAACTAAAACATTAACATTTGATGCTGCCCATTTTACAGCATTTTGGACAGGTAAAAATACCACAAATAAACTAAAGATTTCTGACTTAGATGTCAAAGTTGATGATAAAAGCGATAAAAACGTGGCAAATAACAGCAAAATAAGCAAGGATGCAGAACCTGAATCTGATGTGGAATTCAGGATAAAAATAGAGAATTTATACACAAAAGAAGAAAATGTTGAAATTAAAGACATAGAAGTGGAAGTTACAATAGAAGATATTGGTGACGATAGCGACTTAGATGAAGAAGCAGATGACTTTGACTTGGAAGCTGGAGAAGATAAAACCATTAAAATAAATTTTAATATACCTAAAGAAGTTGATGAAAAAGCATATGATGTAATAATAAATGTCAATGGAAAAGATAAAAATGGAAAAGATCATAATGTAGTATGGAAACTTGAATTGGATGTTGATAAAGAAAGGCACGATGTTATAATTGATAAATTTAATTTAAATCCAACAACAATAAGCTGCAATAGAAATGTTAATTTAAATGCGGAATTAATCAATATTGGCAGTGAAGATGAAAATGAGGTTGTTCTAAAGATATCAAATAATGACCTAGGCATACAAATTGATAAAAAAGATATAAAATTAGAAGAAGGCACAGAGGACAATAAATATGAGAAATCATTTACATTAAAAATAAGTGACGATGTGCCTTCTGGCACTTATCCAATTTTAATAAATTCTTATTACGATGATAGCAAATTAAGCGATAGTAAAACCATAGATCTGATGATTCAAGATTGTGAAAGAGTTAAGGAAATAAAAGAAGAAGTTAAAGTTGAAAAACCTATCACCAAAACTGAAAAAATTACTCCAGCAAAGAAACAAGCACCTGTGCCAGTAACAAAAATATCTTTTACTGAAACATTAGAATATATAACCTTACTAATAATACTAAATGTTATATTAATTGGGCTCATAATATTTATGATAGGCTATATACTCATAAGAAAAAAATTAAAATAATTGTCGAAGTTTTAACCCAGCGCCTTTATTATCTCCCTGCAGAAAGCGGGAAGGTCATCGGGCTGCCTTGAAGTTATCAAATTGCTATCAATAACTACCTCCTCATCAACATAATTTGCCCCGGCGTTGATTGCATCATCCTTCACCGCCATAAAGCATGTCATCTTTTTTCCTTTTAAAACATCTGCGGATACAAGCAGCGAGGCGGCATGGCAAATTGCAGCTATAACCTTGCCTTTTTTATTCATTTTTTTGACAAAATCAACCATTGCCTTATTGCGCCTCATGAAATCCGGGGCCCATCCTCCGGGTATGATGACAGCGTCAAAATCATCTGCCTTGAAATCCTGGATTTTGCCGTCTGTTTTCATAGGATAGCCGTACTTGCTACGGTATTCTTTCTCTCCGGTTCCTGCAACTTTGACATCAAAGCCTGCTTCCTTAAGCCTGTAATAGGGGTACAAAGCCTCTGCATCATTAAAATCCCTTTCAATCAGTAACATAACTTTTTTTGTCATAGAACCACCTACCTAAATTTCTTCAATTCATCCACCTTTATCAACTTTGAAAAGCCACCCCATTTTTTCCTTAAATGCCTTGTATCGAGATAAATTTCAATCCTGTTACCATCTGGATCTGAAAGGTACAATGCTTTGCTTATGCCATGGTCAATTGCGCTTATATTAATATTTTGTTTTCTTAAATTAAAATAAACTGTTGCCAATTCTTTTAAATCTTTTATCTCAATTGCGAAATGGTAAAGTCCCGTTGAATTTTCGTCAGGAATCTCGGCATTTGGAATTTCCTGCAAAGCCAAGTCATGGTGTTTTTTCCCCAGCGTCATGAAGATATAATTTCCAAACCTCTCCCTAACTTTAAATCCGAGCTTTTTATAAAAATCTTCGGCTCTTTTTAGGTTGGATACTTTCAAATGAACATGTCCTATACCCAGCATAAAATCACTTTAAGAAGGAATATTTTTTTGTTTTTAAAGGTTGTTGTTAGAGGTGATTGCGTGCATATAGTTTATAGCTCCCGTTTTCAGTTTTGGAGAAAACTATTAAATCTGCACGCCGCTCCATAAGGCTTTCAGCACTGCTTGCTATCGCCTCAAGAGGGTATATCCCTATTGCCTTTCCCTTATTTTCACCTGCCATCATCATAGACCATGGTTTTCCTCGTATGTAAACTTCATAATATTCCCTAATCTTAGGATTTCTTGTAAGGAATGATAAAGGTTCACCGACTTTTCTTCTGAACACCAACTCATAAAAGTCTTTACCGAGAACCTCGCTCAGTCTCAATGCATGGTTGTCTGGCTCATGCAGTTTGGCAACCTCTATGAAAGTCTGGTACATAGCATCAAATTATGCATTTAGCAATAAAAAGCTTTCGTAAAGAGACTATTTAAGAGTAGTTATCTTGCTTTAAGAACTCCGATCCTCGGACAGTATTTTCTTATTGAGCATTTGCTACAAAACGGAGAATTTGTCAAGCAAATATTTTGACCGTGTGCCACAAGTAAGTTATTAAGATCGTACCAGTACTTGTGAGGTATTATTTCCATGAGTTCATACATTGTCTTATCTGGGTTATTAGTTTTTACCCAGCCCAAACGATTAGCAATAACTTGAACGTGGACATCAACAGGTATACAATCAACCTTATTATATCCATATATCAAAGTAAGTCCTGCACACTTATTGCCTATTCCCGGTAAAGTCTTAAGTCCCTCCATTGTGTCTGGAACTTCACTATTATAATCCTCAATTAATTTCCTGCATGTTGCCTTGATGTATCTTGCTTTTGTAGGGTAAAATCCTACAGGAAAAATTGCCTTTTCAATCTTTTTATTTGGCAGTTTGAGCATTTTTTGAGGGGTAGTTGCAAGTTTGAATAATCTTTCGCAGGCAGGCCCGGTTGTAGTGTCTTTTGTCCTCAGGCTGAGAATGCAGGAAATCAGAACCCTGAAAGGATCGCGTATTTTATCCCCTATTTTAGTTGCAATGGGAATGTCAAATTTCTCCACTTCCTTCTTCAGCAGGGAGATTATCTTGTCAAGGTTTTTTGGTGGCATTGGCATTTTCTGTGTTTTTTTCTTTGATGAACGCGTAAGTCATTGCTCCAGCTGTCCTGCTTCAGCGATGGTTTATTTTCCCTCATTTTTACTTACTTGGTCAAGCACAAAATCCAATTTTTTAAATAACAAATCATAATCCGGATTGTATTTGTTGAGTTTCTTGCGGTATTCCTCCAGATTATCCAAAAAATAGGCGATAGACTGCTTGTCGGGATTATCGGAATATTCCCCTAGCTTAGATCGTTTTAAAAACAACGCATTTAGGGTTTGCTCAAACTGGCCTTTAAGTGGCAGGGCGAAATAAGGTTTTTTAAGGTACAATGCCTCTGAGATTAACGTAAAGCCTGCCGTAGCGATTATTGCCTTGCATTTTGCCAAATCCTCTGTAAATCTGTTTCCGGATTTGCGGAACACCAGATTTCCATCCTTTTTCTCTGTATCCCACCCGTATACCAAAAAATTTCTATTGATATGCTTAAGTGTGCCAAGCAGCTTATGGTTTTTCTTGGTCAAATAAACCAGTATGCTTTCTCCCTTTTTTGGTGCTGATTCTTTTATTACCTGCCTTATTAGTGGCGGAACCAAGAATGTATTTTTGCGGTACTTGTTTTTTATTCTTCCATTGGCGAATGTTGTGACTATATACCAGTCTGCCCTGGGAACAAAGGCCTTGGTGACTAATTTCGCTATTAGAAAATCATGGTAGTATTTTCTAGGCACTCTCAATTCCATATTTACTAGCCTATGCTGATTGTCAATGCACAATAAGGGGATTTTATGCCAAAAAGACAGGATGGACGCTAAAGGCTCCATATCAGTGATGCACAAATCAAAATTATTTTTCATCAATTTCCTTATCTTTTCATTTTTCTTCAGGTTAGAAGCAAAGCTTTTCAGCCCGCTAAACAGTGTTTCTCTTTTCCTGATACTCCCTTTCCTGAATACAATGTGCATTCCTCTGATATCAAAAACTCCAGAGCCTTCCCTTTTCAGTACTTTTGATGCCTGGCCGTAAGTCATTATCTTGACTTCATGGCCTTTCTTTTCGAGGTAGGGCAAGATAGTTTTAGCCCTGGAGCTATGGCCGAATCCTTCTCCAGACAATCCATAAAGTATTTTCACTTTTTCGCACTAATATGGCGCCATCCTAGTTTTAAAACTAAAATCCTCACTTCAAAATCTTCCCGTTTCTCCTGCTCCAGAACAATAAGTCAAGCTCGTCCATCGGAATTTCAATTTCATTGCTGAAAAGCCTCATTTTGTGCTCTATTTCCCTGTACTTTGCTCTTGTCGAAGGCCTTTTCGGCTCTTGAATAACGCCAAACTCAAGCAGGCTGTTCAGTATGTGCTTGTCAAGGATTGCATAGCCTTTAATTCCAATGTTCCTTAAGAAATGGGATGCTTCCTTGTAGGCCAGGCCCTTTATTCCCTCATTGAAGGCAAAAAAATCCCGCAATGCTTCTGCATCATTTCTCAGGCTCTCAATTTTTTCCTTTAGCCTAAAATTTAATTCAGTTTGAAGATAATTTCTCGTGTGCACAATATAAGCAGGCCTTAAATTGTTGAACCTGTAAATGCCGTCAAGCTTTTTGCTCATCTGCTCTGCAGAGCCATTCACCAATAAGCCCCTTATAGCGTCAATTGCCCTCATTCCCATCTCCGCAGAGGTATTTGCAGTCAAAATGCAGAAGCAAAGCTCCTCAAACAGCCTTTCATCATCAGGCTTATCCGCCTTTCTCAGTTCCATCGCGTTATTGCCAAAAAACCATGAACAATGCTTATTGTAGAAATCGTCAAAGTCCTTCAGGCGCTGCCCTATCCTTTCTTTTTTCAGCAAATATTCTTTCTTCAGGTTTTTTATTGCAGTGCTGCTTGCTTTTAGGCTTTCCATTTTTATTTTTTTATTATTTTATATCACAAATGCCTCAGCCAGTTTGTCAGGTTTGCCTGCTGGTCCTTGATGTTTTTCAGATACAAAACCTGGTCTTTCCTGCTTTCATACCTGTAAATTGAGATGCCTTTGCATCCAAGCTCATAAGCCATCAGATAGGTTTTCCTGACATCATCGGCATTTGCGAATTTCGGCAGGATGACTGTTTTTGAAACCGCATTGTCCACATGCCTCTGGAATGCAGCCTGCATTCTTACATGGTACTGGGGCAGTATCTCGTAGCTCACGACAAATTTTTTCTTTATGTCATCAGGAATCTCTTCTATATTCCTCACAGAGCCCTGCCTCACAATTTTTCTCATCAGCTCTTCGCTGTAAATCTTTCTTTTTGCCAGCACTTCCTTTAATTTCTCGTTTATTATGTAAAGCTCCCTGCCATCATGTATTGTCCTAAGGTAGCTAAGCGCAAATAAAGGCTCTATGCCGAAAGAGCAGTTTGCTATAATGCTTATTGTCCCCGTTGGAGCCAATGTAAGCCTTGTTGCATTCCTCAGGGCTAAATGCTTTTTTCTGAAATGCCTGCTCTTTTTGTTGTAAATGCTGTTTTCCCAGCTTGGAAAAAAGCCCCTTTCCTTTGCCAGACTGGCAGATGCGTTGTCAGCCTCTTTTCTTATAAAAGCCATTAATTTGTCTGCAATATTAATTGCATTTTCAGAGTCGTAGGGAATCTCGAGCTTGATCAGCATATCGGCAAAGCCCATTATGCCCAAGCCGATTTTCCTGTTTTGCTTTACAATTTTTTTTGTCTCATCGGCAGGATAGTTGCACATGTCAATTGCATTGTCAAGGAAATGGACTGCCTTATGAGCCACTTTCCCCAATCTGCCAAAATCAATTTTTTTATTTTTAACGAAATTAGATAAGTTGATAGAGCCTAGATTGGCGCTTTCATACGGCAATAAAGGCTGCTCGCCGCAGCTGTCAGTTGATTCTATCCCTCCCAAGGCAGGGGTTGGATTATTCTCATTTATCCTGTCAATGAATATTATTCCGGGGTCGCCATTCCTCCATGCCATCTCGCACATCAAGTTGAAAATCCTGTTTGCATTTTCTTTCGCAACTTTTTTATTGTTTCTGGGGTTTATCAGCCAGTAATCCCCGTCCCGCCTTACAGCATCCATGAATTTATGCGTTGCAGCAACAGAAATGTTAAAATTTTCCAATGCCTTTTCTTCCCTGTTCTTTATTGTTATAAACTCCTCAATATCGGGATGGTCGACTCTTAAGATTCCCATCAAGGCCCCTCTTCTCAGGCCTCCAAGCTTGATCTGCTCTGTAACCGAATCAAACATTTTCATGAAGCTCAAGGGCCCTGAGGAAAAGCCGGTAACTGACTTTATAACATCGTTTCTCGGTCTCAGCTTGGAAAAATTAAACCCAGTTCCTGAGCCTGTTTTCGCAATCTTTGCCGCGTAATACAAGGCCTTGAAGATATCGTCTAAATTGTCTTCAACAGGCAATACAAAACAAGCAGCTAATTGTTGAAGCTCTCTGCCCGCATTAAATAATGTTGGAGAGTTAGGCAAAAAATCGAGAGAAGCCATTAAATTGTAAAATTCTCTTTCAGTTTTTTTTATTTTATTTTTAGCTTTTCTGTTTTTATTCAATAATTTTTTAAATGACTGCAGCTTAACTATTTCAAAATATTCCTTATTGCTCTTTTGCATTAAATTTTCAATTTCATCCTTTAACAGATGCTTTGCATCCGTCATGGCAATGTTTTCGGCAACCCTTTTGAACATATCTTCCGGCTTTTCAATTACCCTGCCCCTTGCATCCTTCTTCAGGTATCTTTTTTCAAGGATTAATTTTGCGTTTTCGCTCAGTTTTAGTTTTGGCATCTTAAAACTCAATCCCTTTCCTTGCCTTTATGCCCTTATCCCAGGGGTTTTTTACCTTTTGCACGACATTGACGTAATCTGCTGCGTCAATTATTTCCTTAGGCGCGTCCCTTCCAGTAAAAACCATTTCAACGTTCCCATGATTTTTTATCAGCTCAAGGACTTCATTTATGGGTATCAGCCCCTTATCCAGTACAACATTGATTTCATCTAAAATAACTAAATCATACTCTTTGGAATTTATTATTTTTTTTGCGTGCTCAAACCCCATTAATGCAGCTTCCCTTTCTTCCTCATCAGGATTAAAGGTGAATTTGCTTCCCTTGTCCGTGAATTCGTCCAGCTTTTGCTGCCTCTCCCTTACAGCATCAACGCCAAATTGTATGATATTCATTCCGGGCAGATATTTCTGTATAGTAAACAATTCGCCTGTTGTTCCCGATTTTAAGAATTGTATCATGTAAATCCTTAGGTTGCTTCCCAACGCCCTGACAGCTAGGCCTATTGCTGCTGTTGTCTTCCCTTTGCCATCCCCAGTTATGATGTGGACAAGCCCCAGATGCTCCTTGTTTTCATCACCTTCTACAATAATCTTCCTCCGGATTTTAGTGACCATTTTAATAACTAAGCAATGGCTGTTTTTAATTTTTGTTGTTTTTGATGGTTAAAAAGCATTGGCTTGAGATATGCCATGAATAATTGTTAAACACAATAATTTTCTGGGAAAAACGTCAATAAATTCACAACATTTATATATAAGATACTCTTACTGATAAGATATTCTTATTAAGGAGGCAAACAAAATGGAAAAACTGGAAATAACAAGCATGAGTTCAAGAGGTCAAGTAGTTATACCTTTGGGCATAAGGGAGCAGCTTGGCTTAAAGGAAGGAGAAAAATTTGTTGTTGTAGGGGAAGAAGATACGGTTATTTTGAAAAAAGTAACCATGCCTTCCTTCAAAAACTTTGATAAATTGCTCCAAAAAACACAGCAATTCGCAAAGGATAGTGGTATAACAAAAGCTGATGTTGAAAGTGCTATCAAGAGAGCTAGGAAATGAAGACGATTCTGGATACAAATGTCTTTATTTCTGGAATCTTTTGGAAAGGTGCCTCTAATAAAGTCATACTCAACTGGAAAGAAGGGAAATTTACACTAGTAACCTCATTGGAAGCAGTTTCAGAAATAATAAAAGTTCTCAAAGACTTTAAAATCAAGCTTTCGGATGATATGATTAAAGAATGGGTTGATTTGATTGTAAGAAATTCTATTATTGTAGAGCCGAAGGAGAAAATAAGCATAGTCAAAGACGATCCAAAAGACAACATTTTCATTGAAACTGCTGTTGCTGGAAATGCAGATTACATAGTTACACAAGATAAACATTTGTTAAAATTAAAAGGATTTAGGGGAATTAAAATAATAACTCCTGAAGAATTCAATAAAATATGAGAATAAGTTTTCTCGCCTCACTACTACGACTAATGGTTTTCTCGCCTTGATTATTGCACAAAATAAGCCAAAAAAGAATTCAAAAAATCACATGCATATTCCCCATCCGCATTCCACGCATGTAACGCAGCCTTCCTTCAGCTCAACTTTGCCGTGGCACTGCGGGCATTCCTTGAAAGCTATTTTCTTTGTGGGAATGTCCCTGCCGCTTTCCATAACCAAAGTCCCGCTCTCGCTTTCCCTCTCGATAGCTGCCTTTGCCTTCTGCACGGCTTCTTTCTTAGCCTCAACATCAGCTTTTGCCTCTTTCTTCTTCGGCGCAACCAGAACCTGGTCCTTGATGCTTGTGTCCCTGAATACAGTCACGTCCTTGCAGCCAAGCTCGTAAGCCAGAATATAGCTTTCCTTCATATGCTCTATTGTAGCATCAGCCGGAAAGTTGTTTGTTTTTGAAATCGAGCTGTCAACCCATTTCTGGAAACTTGCAAGCGCCCTTATATGGTCTTCTGGAGTTGTATTTAGCGCTGTTACAAACGCTTTCTGCAATTTCTCAGGGATTTCTTCTATGCCCTGCACAGAGCCGCCGTTGTTGCTGATTTTTTCCATAAGCCTTTCAGAGTAAAGCCCCTCTTTCCTCATCGCCCTTTCAAAAGCAGGGTCAACATAGTAAAAGCTTCCAACTTTCACATTTTTCTCAAAAGCCAGGCTATATACTGGCTCCATGCCAGAGCTGCAACCAGCTATCATTGAAATGCTTCCTGTCGGGGCTATAATTGTTGTATAGCCGTTCCTTACACCATACCTCCTTGTATCGTCGCTTAGCCTGTCCCAGTCAAAATCCCATTCATTTCTCAATTCAAAGCCCCTGAAAGGCATTATGCCTTCCTTGTAAAAGCTTTTATTGAAATATGGCAAAATTCCTCTTTGTTTTGCAAGCTCAACGCTTTCAACTTTGGAATAGTAGGCAATGAACTGCATCAGTTTTTCCATGAATTCCCTGCCCTCTTCCGTGTTGTATGGTATCCTTAGCTCGTACAACAAGTCGCCTACACCCATAACTCCCAAGCCGATTTTCCTTGTTGCCAGGCTCATTTCCTCAATCTGCTTCAACGGGAATTTATTCACGTCAATTACATTGTCCAAAAACTTAGTGCATTTGAATATGGCATCCTTTAAGCCATTCCAGTCATAGTAAACATTGCCGTTGTCATCCTCTTTTGCAAAAGCCCATACGTTAATGCTTCCAAGGTTGCACGGCTCGTTAGGGTACAATAAAACTTCACCGCAGGGGTTTGTTGTCACTATGGGCCCCAAATAGTCATAGAAAGGATTATATTTGTTCACAGTGTCAAAGAATATCACGCCTGGCTCAGCGCTTTCCCATGCCTGGTAAACAACCTTGTCAAACAATGCTTTCGGGTCGACTGTTTTTACAACCTTGCCATTCCTTGGGTTTATTAAATGGTAAGGCTTGTTGTTGTTATAGCAGTCCCAGAAATCCGGCATTATCAGGATTGAAATATTAAAATTGCGCAATGCCTTGTTGCCATCTTTTGCCGTTATGAATTTTTCAATGTCGGGATGGTTGCTGTTTAAAATGCCCATGTTTGCGCCGCGCCTTATTCCGCCCTGCTTAATCACTTCAGTCATTGTGTCAAACAGGCGCATGAAGCTTATTGGCCCTGAAGCAACGCCCCCTGTTGTTGATACAAAATCCCCTTCAGGCCTGAGCTTTGAGAAATTATAGCCCATCCCGCCGCCTGCCTTAAAAACAACGGCCGTATTTTTCAGGGTTTCCATAATGCCTTCTATGCTATCAGGAACATCAAGTACAAAACAAGCCGAGCCCATGCCAAGCGCATTCCCGAAATTCGCTATTGCCGGAGTATTAGGCATGAATTTCCTCTTGGTCATTAGTTCGTAAAATTCTTCAACGCTTTTCTCGTATTTATTGAAATATCCCTTATCAAGCAAATCCATGAACTGGCTCCAGGAAACCTTCATCTGCTTGTTTCTGTTCATCCTTTCGTAAAGCCTTCTTACGCCGTCCATATGGTATTGGTTCAGCTTATACTTCCCGATGGAGAATTTTTCATCGTATTCATCAGCATTAAATTCTTCAATTTCAAAGGCTCTCTGCTTTGCCTCCTTGTCAAAAATCTTTTCATCATAGAAAATATCCGGCAGAGCCGTATGCACCGCAACCCTCGTAAATAACTGCTTCGGGGTTTCTATCAATTTGCCGCTTTCATCCTTCTTTAGGTATCTTGACTTTAAAACCCGCAGAGCATTCATATCAAATTCCTTGTCAACATCATCTAAATTGTCTTTTTCCAGAACAAGCATTTTTTGCTCTCTCAGCGCTGATCTTTCCTGCCTGTAAAGGATGTAAGCTTTTGCTGTAACAGCATGCCCGTTTTCAATTAAAACTTTTTCCACTATATCCTGGATTTCCTCAACTGATGGAACTTTCTCGCCAAGATTTTCAACTTCAATCATAACAAAGTCTGCAAGCCTTTCTGCTTCCCTTCTGTCTTTGCCGCCAACAGCCCTTGCAGCCTTGAAAATGGCGCCGGCTATCTTGCTTTTTTCAAAATCAACGATGCTCCCGTCCCTTTTCCTTATCTTGGCAATCATTTTCCGCACCTCTTATTTTTATTTCACCGCTAAGAACAAATACAATATATTGTAGGTTGCCTATCCTGCATATACAAGATGTTGTATGTTTAACTAAACTTAAACTTATATATAAAAGTTTTGGTTATAAAATATATAAATTTTCTAGGTAGTTTTAAAATATAGATTTTGAATAAAATAAAAATCAAAAGCCTTAAATAAATACAACACTTTCTGGAAATATAGCGCATACTCGCCATAAAATCTTTGGCAGAGAGTGTGCGTGGAATGGATAATTCTACGCAAAATAGGTTTTAATATATTTAAATATTATAATTTAATAAAAAATAAATATGTCTGCGACGCATTTTAGGCTCGCTCAATGGCTCGCATTTATCAATTAAACAGGAAGGAGGTAAAAAACTATGGCAGAACTACCATCAATGAAAAGAGTGGACAAAGTAGTATGGGAAATACCAACTTCTTACAAAAAGGGTATGTTGGTCCCAGCCCGCATATATGCTACTGAAAAGCTGCTAAAAGAAATGGACGAAGGTGTATTTAAACAGGTTACTAATGTTGCATGCCTGCCAGGAATCCAGAAATACAGCTACTGCATGCCTGACGGGCATTGGGGCTATGGCTTTCCAATTGGCGGCGTTGCAGCTTTTGATTTGGATAATGGAGTTATAAGCCCAGGCGGCATTGGATTTGACATTAACTGCGGAATGCGCCTTGTCACAACAAACCTGACAATAAAAGATGTGCAGCCAAAGCTGCGCGAATTGATTGACACTTTGTTTAAAATTGTCCCTGCCGGCGTGGGCAGCAAAGGATTTCTTGATGCCAGCCAGCAGCAGTTCAAGGAGATTATGCTTGAAGGAAGCAAATGGTGCGTTGAAAATGGCTATGGCTGGAAAGAGGATTTGGAAAGAACCGAAGGTTATGGGAGGATAGATTGGGCAGACCCCGGCAAAGTAAGCAATAAGGCAAAGGAAAGAGGCATAAAACAGTTAGGGACTTTAGGCTCCGGAAACCATTACCTTGAAGTGCAGGTTGCGCATGCAGGAAATATTATTGATGGGGAAATTGCAAAAAAATTCGGAATCCATACGCCAGAGCAGATAGTTATAATGGTGCATTGCGGAAGCAGGGGCTTTGGCCACCAGATAGGCACTGATTATTTGAAAATTTTTGACGGCGCAATGAAAAAATATGGAATCTATACTGATGACCGCGAACTTGCCTGCGCCCCATTTTCAAGCAATGAAGGCCAGGATTATTACAAGGCAATGGCATGCGCAGCCAATATGGCATTTGCAAACAGGCAGGTTATACTTCATAGGATAAGGGAAGGCTTCTCCAAAGTTTTCAAAAAAAGCGCTGAAGAATTAGAGCTGCACATGGTCTATGATGTCGCGCATAACATTGCCAAGATTGAAGAGCATGATGTTGATGGAAAAAGGAAGAAAGTGGTTGTTCATAGAAAAGGCTCAACAAGGGCTTTCCCCTCAGGGCACTCAGAATTAGCCAAATTGTATAAAGAGACAGGCCAGCCTGTTATTATTGGAGGAAGCATGGAAACTGGCTCATATCTTTTAGTTGGGACAGAAAAAGCAATGCAGGATACATTTGGAACAACAGCGCATGGAAGTGGAAGGACAATGTCAAGGACTGCTGCAAAAAGGCAGGTTCACGGTGAAAGCCTGCAGAAAGATATGGAAAAAAGGGGAATTTATGTCAAAGCTGTTTCAATGTCAGGCTTGGCAGAGGAAGCTGGAATTGCTTATAAAAATATAAATGAAGTTGTTGAAACTTTGGCAATTGCCGGAATCTCGAAGCCTGTTGTGCAATTGAAGCCGATTGGGAATATAAAAGGATAGTGTTTTTTAGGATTTTTATTTTATTAAAATAATTTTTATTCAATGTTTTAAATTTTAATTGAGTTATTGTAAAAATTTAATAACCAATATTGCACAATTGAAAAAATATTTAAAAAATAATTAATATGATGATTAAAAATGTCCCGATACAAAATCCTTGAGAAAATTGCAACTGCAGACATAGCTTTTGAAGCCTATGGAAAAAACTTGAATGAATTATTTGAAAACTCGG